>CANQUN010000003.1 GCA_947627065.1 uncultured Clostridia bacterium | reverse complement strand
CAACGGCTATTTTACCATGTGTCAAAAAAAATTTTGAGTTCCAGAAAAAAATTTCTATAAAAATGCTTGACTTTTCAAAGCGTTTACTTTACATATAACACGTTTTGTGTTAAACTTAATGTATGAAACTCATTTGAGGTGATTGCTTGGTTACCGGAATTTTTTGCGCCGCAATAGAAGAAAAAAGCATTGTCGGCGGGGCGGGCGAAGGCCTAGGAAACGGCACGGAAAGGACCGCCCGCAACGTGATAGGGCTTGTTGAGTCCGTCCCCTCTCCGCGCGACAAGGACGCGGAGGCGTCTTGCCGTAACGTGAACGGGCTGGTCGAGTCGGTGCAGCGTTCACAGCCGGCCGAAGAGGAGCCTGCCTGCAAGAAGGAAAATAAAGCCGTAGCGGGCGGCAGAAAAGAAAAAAAGTCCGAGGCGGCGATTACCCCAACCTACGGGAGCGGTGTCCCCTCTGATATCAAAAACCGCAATTCGGGTGCGGCGGGAGCGAACGGCTCGGAGACGGAACCTGAAAACAGAGATGTTACGGAGACGGCGGGAGTTCAACCCGACGGAGCAGAACACAAGGACGGCGACGAGACGGAAACGGCAAACCGTAAGGACGGCGGGAAGGACGAACCTTCCTCCACCCTATCCGACGGCGGAGACGAGGAGCGCGAGGAGGACGGCGAGAGTTACGACGAGGGGTGCGACGAAGGAGACGAAAAACGCAAAAAGTCCCCTATTTCGCACATTATCGACAATATTCTGCTCTACGCGACGGCGCCGATTATAGCCCTGTGCTTCTTTTTTGTGTACCTTGCCTACCTCGATATCTGGCCGTTCGGACCCAACGTGATGTCGAGTTACGACATGCTTGCGCAGATTGCGCCGTTTGCCGAACACCTGTTTGACGTGTTTGAGGGCAAGTCGGGGCTGTTCTATTCGTTCTCCGTTGCGGGCGGGGCGGACGTGTTCGGCACGCTGGCTTACTGCATGGTGAGTCCGTTCAGCTTCATCTTCCTGCTGGGCGGCAAGGGAATGGCCAACTACATGGTGCCGTTTGTGCTTGCGGCAAAGATAGCCGTGATCGCCGTCGTTGCGGTGTTTACGCTGAAAAAACTGTTCCCGAAGCTGTCGCCCGTGGTGATTTCCGCGCTGGCGCTGATGTACACGTACAGCGGCTATTTCCACATGGCCAACACCTACATCAACTGGCTGGATTTTCTCATCTGGATGCCGTTTGTGCTTTTGGGGTTCAGGCGGTTTATGCAAAAGGGGAAGTACCTCGGCTTTTCTTTAGCGGTGGCGGCAATGATTTACGTTTGTTTTTCCATTGCCTGTTTTTCACTGCTTATCATATTTTTAATACTTTTTGTTTACGTAATGTTCATGGTGGAACGGGGCGGCAGACGCGCGGCTTTAACCAAGATTTGCATGGCTCTGGTGCTTGCCGTGGGGCTTGCGCTGCCCATAATTCTGCCCTCGTTCATGGCGTACATCCGTTCGGGGCGGAACACGGGGCTGTTTTCCAACCTTAACAACGCCATAAACCTCAACCACATGTACCGCAAACTGACGTACGTGCTGATGGACGCGCCCATGTTTGCGCTGGGGCTTTACTACCTGATTGCCGTGCGCAAGGACAAACCGAGGTTCTGTTTTTTGTGGGTGAGCACGGCGCTGATATTTGCGCCCATACTCGTTGACGAAATTTGCCTGATACTCAACGCGGGTTCGTACATGAGTTACGCGATGAGGTTTGGATTCCTCAACTCCCTGCTCGGGCTGTACCTGTCGGGCAACGCTCTGGAAATGCTGCGCAAGCAGCGGCGGACGCCGCCCGTAAAGAGCAAGAAGTGCCTTATTTCAACGATTATCGGGGCATTTCTCGTTTTGGTGTGCGTGGGCGTAACCTTCTGCGTGAACGACATTGCCACCAACAACGCCAACTCGTTTTTGTTTACCAAGGGCATAATACGCAAGGGCAGCGCGCTGTACAACATGTTTCAGGAAAGCGGATTTTCCATCTGGTTCTCCTCTAAATTTGCGCATTCGGAAGGCGGGCTGGAGATAGTGTTTGCCATCTTTATTGCCGTTGCGGTTACGACGCTTGCCGTCGCCCTGTTCGTGCGGGTGCGCTTTATGCCAAAGAAAATTGCCGCGTGGATGTTTGCCGCGGTGGTCGTACTGCAGAGCGGATTTGGCATTTTCCACACCGTTTTGGGCGACCGCAACACCATGATAACCTACGACAGGCTGGCCCCCGTGCTTGAGTATATAGATGAAAAGGAAGGCGGAAACAGGGACGGCTTCAGGATAAAGGACTGCGGCAACTCGCTGAGTTTTGACATAATTACCGCCGACGCGCCGCTGACGCTGCATTACAGGGCGGTAACCGTCTTTTCCTCGGTGATCGACAGGACGAATTTTGTTGCGACCGACTTTTTGCTTTACACCGCGGGCAACGGCATAAACACCCAGAAGTCTTACGGCAAAAACGCTTTTGCCGATTGTCTGCTTGGATACAAGTACGGATTTTCGGGTTCGGCAACGCCGTCGGTTGCGGACAACTGGAAACGCGTTAAGGACGACCGCATAAAGAACATTTATCTGTTTGAAAACGACCTGGCGTTCCCCGCGGCGTTCACCATACCGGGCGGCGAATATTCCATTGACGGAAACTACGCCGACGCGCTGGACGGGCTGTACGCCTTTCTCGGAGGTGAGGGCGAACTTACCGCCCGAGAACAGCCCGTTGAGGTGAAATTTATTGACGACGGGGCGGGCGGGTACTTTACCGTGCGGCTGCGTTCGGCGCCCGACAAGGGCAACGTGTACGTTACCAGCCACTTTCCCGAGGAACTCGGCGTCGTGTTCTGCGTGTCCGAAGATTACGAGGACGAAAAGTCCCGACCCATTCCCGAGATGATATCCGACGTGGGGTTCCTGTCGGGCAGGACGTCTATGACCTATTCGCTCAAGGCGACGGGCGGCGAACTCGATGAGCAGACGATTAAAAACTCGATGGAGATTTTTACCGTAAAGTATTCCAAACTCGAAGAACTGTCCCGTACCGTCAAAGAGCGGGCCTGCGACGTGAAATTCAGCAGCAACAGGATTGACATAAAGGCGAACTCTGCGGGCGGGGATTACGTGTTTGTAAACTACACCGCCATCAAGGGTTACAAGGTTTTTGTAAACGGCAAGGAGCGCGAACTTGAGGACAACGACCTCAAATTCCTCGTGGCGCCCCTCGACCAAGGGGAAAACACCGTGAGTTTCCGCTACACTTCCCCCTACATTCTCTACATCATCATCGGCGTGCTCGTCGGCGCGGCGATGGCTGCGGGAATGATAGTTTCCTTCAAGCGTTACGCCGCGGTCAAACGCGTGTTTGAAATTGCCGTGCCCGTGGCCGCCGCCCTGCTTGCCGCGTTTATATTCGCGATGGGATTCGTGTATCCATTTGCGCTGTACATCATAAAACTGTACAGGCTCGTCGGATTGGGCTAAAAAACAAAAAGTCCACTAAAACACGCAAAAACGCCATGTTTTTGGTATAGGTGCGGTTGGAAAAGGATACAAAAAGTCCTCCGAAAAATCGGAGGACTTTTTCGTTTTTTATTCGGGCTTGCGGAGTGTATTACTTGGTTTTAAGCACGACGTCGTGCGCGCCGCCTTCGACGATGCTGACGTTGGAAACGAGGGTGAGTTTGGCCTTCTTTTGCAGTTGGGATATGGTGAGGGCGCCGCAGTTGCACATTGTGGAGCGGACCTTTGCGAGGGTGCGCTGAACGTTGTCGCTGAGTTTGCCCGCGTACGGAACGTAGGAGTCGACGCCTTCTTCAAAGGAGAGTTTGTCGGCGCCGCCGAGGTCGTAACGCTGCCAGTTCCGCGCACGGTTGGAGCCTTCTCCCCAATATTCCTTCATGAGGTTGCCGTTGATTAAAACCTTGCCCGAGGGGCTTTCGTCAAACCGCGCGAAGTAGCGGCCGAGCATCACGAAGTCCGCGCCCATGGCGAGGGCGATGGTTATGTGGTGGTCGTGGACGATTCCGCCGTCCGAACACACGGGAATGTAGACTCCCGTTTCGGCAAAGTATTCGTCCCGAGCCTTGCACACGTCGAGCACGGCGCTCGCCTGTCCCCTGCCTATTCCCTTGGTCTCTCGGGTTATGCAGATGGAACCGCCGCCAATGCCAACCTTGACGAAATCCGCCCCGCACTCGGCGAGGAAGCGGAAGCCGTCGGCGTCGACGACGTTGCCCGCACCAACCTTGACCTTGTCGCCGTAGACCGAGCGGATGTATTCGATGGTGCGCTTTTGCCATTCCGAAAACCCTTCCGACGAGTCGATGCACAGAACGTCGGCGCCCGCGTTTACCAAGGCGGGAACCCTCTCCTTGTAGTCGCGGGTGTTTATGCCCGCCCCCACGACAAACCGCTTTTTATCGTCGAGCAGTTCGTTGGGGTTGTTCTTGTGCTCGTCGTAGTCCTTGCGGAACACGAAGTAGCAAAGGTGCCCGTCCGCCGAGACGATGGGCAAGGAGTTGAGTTTGTTGTCCCAGATTATGTCGTTGGCCTCTTTGAGGGTGGTACCCTCGGGCGCGGTTACCAGCCGCGCAAGGGGAGTCATGAAGGTGGAAACCTTGTCGTCGGGGGACATTCGGCTGACCCTGTAGTCCCTGCTCGTTACTATTCCGACAAGAAGGCCGCTTGCACTGCCGTCGTCGGTTACCGCCACGGTGGAATGCCCCGTGCGCTCTTTGAGGGCGAGGATGTCGGCCAGCGTGTCCGTCGGGCGGATGTTGGAATCGCTCTTTACAAAGCCCGCCTTGTAGGCCTTTGTTGCCGCGACCATAGCCGCTTCGTCGGCGACTGACTGCGAACCGTAGATAAACGCCACGCCGCCTTCTTTGGCGAGAGCAACGGCAAGTTTGTCGTCCGAAACCGACTGCATGATTGCCGACACGAGCGGTATGTTCATGGAAAGCGGCGGCTCCTCTCCCTTGCGGAATTTGACGAGCGGCGTTTTGAGACTGACCGCCGAGGGCACGCATTCCGCCGAGGAATACCCCGGAATGAGCAGATATTCGCTGAAGGTGTGCGACGCTTCGTTTATGACCTTGGGCATGGCTTTTTACCTTTATTAGTTTTATAATATGATACAACAAACGCCCCGCCGTTGTCAATTTTTTTGACGTGCTATTTAGGCGGGGAGTGTGCCGCGGAAAGGCGGAAAGTTTATGGAGAGCCTCCTGCGGGAGATACGGGGACGGTGCGCGGCGGAAAAAATAGGCGTTTTTGTGAGATTTAGGGGACTAATCGGGTGCGAGCGGTTGTTTGGAAAGGCTCGTTTGGGAAAGGGTTATTATTGGAGCGGGTGTTTGATAGGGTATCAGGACGGTTATTTATTGGAGAGGATTCGGGCGAGGAAGTTGCCCGTGGCGCTACGCTCGTTTTCAGCCACTTCTTCGGGCGTGCCGCAGGCGATGACGGTTCCGCCCATGTCGCCGCCCTCGGGGCCGAGGTCTACGATGTAGTCGGCGATTTTGATGACGTCGAGGTTGTGTTCGATTACTATGACGGTGTTGCCGCCGTCGCGCAGGCGGATGAGGATGTCGATGAGTTTTTCAACGTCGTAAGAGTGCAGGCCCGTGGTAGGCTCGTCGAGAATGTACAGCGTTCTGCCCGTGGAGCGGCGGCTGAGTTCCGTGGCGAGTTTGACCCTCTGGGCTTCGCCGCCCGAAAGGGTGGTTGCGGGCTGGCCGAGACGGATGTAACCGAGGCCGACTTCCTGCAGCGTTTTTATCTTGGAATATACTCTCTGTTGATTTTCAAAGAAAGATACGGCTTCGTCAACGGTCATGTCGAGCACGTCGCTTATGCTCTTGCCCTTGTATTTGACCTGCAGGGTCTCCCTGTTGTAGCGTGCGCCGCGGCAGACTTCGCAGGGGACGAACACGTCGGGCAAGAAGTGCATTTCTATCTTTATTATACCGTCGCCGTCGCACCGTTCGCACCTGCCGCCCGGCACGTTGAAGGAGAACCTGCCGGATTTGTAGCCGCGCTCTTTGGCGTCGGGCGTGGAAGCGTAAAGTTCCCTTATCGGGGTAAACGCGCCCGTGTATGTGGCGGGGTTGCTGCGCGGCGTGCGGCCGATGGGAGACTGGTCGATGTTGATGATCTTGTCGAAATATTCAACGCCCTCTATGGAGTCGTAATTCTGGCGAAAACCCTTCCTGCCGTTGAGCGCGTTGTCGAGTGCGGGGAACAGAACTTCGTTGACGAGCGAACTTTTGCCGCTGCCCGAAACGCCCGTTACCGCGGTGATGAGACCGACGGGAAAATTGACGTTGATGGATTTGAGGTTGTTCTGTTTAGCCCCCTTTATCGCGAGAAAACGGCCGTCTTGGGGAAATCTGAAGGGCGGGATTTCTATCTTTCTGCGCCCTGCGAGGTAGTCGCCCGTTATGGATTTTTCACAGGCGGCGACCTCGGCGGGAGTTCCCGCAACGACAACTTCGCCCCCGTGAACGCCCGCGCGCGGGCCTATGTCCACGATGTAGTCGGCGGCACGCATGGTGTCCTCGTCGTGCTCGACGACGATGAGCGTGTTGCCGAGGTCCCTAAGGCGAACCAGCGTGTCCAAAAGTTTGGCGTTGTCCCGCTGGTGGAGGCCGATGCTCGGTTCGTCGAGAATGTACAGCACGCCCGAAAGCCCGCTTCCTATCTGCGTGGCCAGCCTTATGCGCTGGGCTTCGCCGCCGGACAGCGTGCCCGAACTTCTCGCGAGGGTCAGATACCCAAGCCCCACGTCTTTGAGGAAGTTGAGCCTTGCCTTTATCTCCTTTATTATGAGTTGGGAGATCATGCGTTCGGTCGGGGTTAGAGTGAGCGAATCGACAAATTCGATGAGGCGGACGACGGACATGTCGCATATTTCGGCTATGTTCTTGTCGCCTACGGTTACGGCAAGCGCTTCCTTTTTGAGCCTCAGTCCCTTGCAGGTCGAACAGGGCACGACGGTCATGTACCGTTCTATCTCCATCTTGGTGTAGTCGCTTGTCGTTTCACGGTAACGCCGCTCGAGGTTGTTGATTACGCCTTCAAACGTGCCCGTCATGCTGCCCGTAAACGTGTAGGTGTTGTACTCTATGTTCAGCTTTTCGTCCCCCGTGCCGTAAAGGAGAATGTTGAGTATGTGCTCGGGCAGTTCTCCGACGGGAGTGTCGAGGCTGAAACCGTACTTTTTGGACAGGGCGTTGAAGTACATCTGCGTGGTCTTTGCGCTGTCGAGGTTCCAGCCCGAAACGGTGAGCGCGCCCTGCCTGAGCGTCTTTTTGGGGTCGGGCATCAACAGGTTTTTGTCTATCCTGTTGTTAAAGCCGAGGCCGTTGCATTCGGGGCAGGCGCCGAAGGGGTTGTTGAAGGAAAAGAGGCGGGGCTCTATCTCCTCTATGCTTATGTTGCAGTCGGGACAGGAGTATCTGGTGGAGTAAAGTTCGCCCTTGTCCCCTTCCACTATCTCAACGAGGCCGTCGCTGAGTTTGAGGGACGTCTCTATGCTGTCGGTGAGTCTTTTGAGAATGCCCTCTTTTACGACGAGCCTGTCCACGACGACGTTGACGAAGTGCTTGACGTTTTTGTCAAGTTTGATCTCCTCGTCGAGGCCGTAGACCGCACCGTCTATGTAAACGCGGCTGAAGCCGCTGCGGCGGTACCCTTCGAACTGCTTGCCGAACTCGCCCTTTCTGCCCCTGACTACGGGGGCGGTAACGAGTATGCGCGAGCCTTCGGGCATGGCCATCACCCTGTCGGCAATCTGGTCCACGGTCTGGCGTTCTATCTTCTTGCCGCAGCGCGGGCAGTGCGGAATGCCTATCCTTGCGTAGAGCAGCCTGAGATAATCGTAGATTTCCGTAACCGTACCGACGGTGGAACGCGGGTTGTGGGAGGTGGTTTTCTGGTCTATGGATATGGCGGGAGACAGCCCGTCTATGGACTCGACGTCGGGCTTTTCCATGAGGCCCAAAAACTGCCTGGCGTAACTGGACAGGCTTTCGACGTAGCGGCGCTGGCCTTCGGCAAATATGGTGTCAAACGCCAGCGTGGATTTGCCGCTGCCCGATACTCCCGTGAACACGACGAGCTTGTTTTTGGGAATGTCCACGTCTATGTTTTTAAGGTTGTTTTCCTTTGCGCCCCTTATCCTGATGTAATCGTTCATGCGGTTCTCCCTTGGTTGTGGTTTGATTTTGGGTTTGGTTGTGTGTGCCGCCGTCTCGTTGCGGGTTGAGTTCTTTGAAAATGCGGGTTTTTGTGAGAAAAAGGCCACTTATTGTCTCATGCGGCGGTGTGAATGAGGCTGCAGGCGGCCGTTTCCGGCTGCTTTGCGGTCTTGGCTGCGGTTTTTGGTTGCTCTTTTGGTTGCGGATTTTTGAAAATGCGGCGATTTTGTGAGAAAAAGGCCACTTATCTGCCTGCGCGCATGCGTTTTTTGAGGGCGGCTATGGTGTCCCTTATCTCAATACATTTTTCAAATTCGAGCGAGGCGGAGGCCACCTTCATGAGGGCTTTGAGCCGTTCTATCTCCTCGGGAATGTCCTTGAGTTTGACGTCCGACGCGCGTTCGGCCTTCTTGGTTATCTCGAGGGTGTTGACGACTTCTTTTATTATGGTCTTTGGGATTATGCCGTTCTTCTCGTTGTATTCGCGCTGAATCCTGCGCCTGCGCTCGGTCTCCTTTATGGCGCGGTCCATGCTGCCCGTGATTACGTCGGCGTACATGATAACCTTGCCGTCCGCGTTGCGCGCCGCGCGGCCGATGGTCTGCACGAGCGCGGTGTCGCTGCGCAAGAATCCTTCCTTGTCCGCGTCGAGTATGGCAACGAGGCGGACCTCGGGAAGGTCCAGCCCCTCCCTCAACAGGTTTATTCCGACGAGGACGTCAAAGTCTCCCCGCCTCAGCCCGTTTATTATGTCAACCCGCTCCAGCGTGTCTATGTCGCTGTGCATGTAGCGCACTTTGAATGAGTTGTCTTTGAGGTATTCGGTGAGGCTTTCCGCCATCTTCTTGGTGAGCGTTGTAACCAAAACGCGGCCTTTTTCGCAGATTACGCGCTTTATTTCGGCCTGCAGGTCGTCTATCTGGCCTTCTATCGGGCGCACTTCCACCGCGGGGTCGAGTAGCCCCGTGGGGCGGATTATCTGCTCGGCCGTCTGCCCCGCCTGACTCAGTTCGTACTCGGCGGGCGTGGCGGACACGCATATCATCTGGCCGACGCGCTCGTCAAATTCTTCAAACCTGAGGGGGCGGTTGTCGTAAGCCGAACGTAGCCTGAACCCGTAGTCCACGAGGCTCTTCTTTCTTGCCAGATCGCCGTTGTACATGGCGCGAAGTTGGGGCAAGGTCATGTGGCTTTCGTCTATGAACAGGATGAAGTCGTCGGGGAAATAGTCAAGCAGGGTGAAGGGCGGCTCGCCCGGACGGCGCCCGTCAAAGTAACGGCTGTAATTTTCGATACCCGAACAGAAGCCTATCTCCTGCATCATCTCGATGTCGTAACGCGTGCGCTGGCGGAGCCGCTGCGCTTCTACCAACTTGCCCTCGCGGGTAAGTTCGGCCTCCTCTACGGCAAGGTCCTTTTCTATGGCGGCAAGAGCGTCCTTGAGTTTGTCCGAACCTACGGCGTAGTGGCTGGCGGGGAAGATTACGGCGTGCTTGAGATCGGACACGATGTGCCCCGTAACCGCTTCTACCTCGCTTATCCGCTCTATCTCGTCGCCGAAAAATTCCACGCGGACGGCGATTTCGGAATTGGATGCGGGAAAGATTTCCACCGTGTCGCCGCACACGCGGAAAGACGAACGGCCAAAGTCCACGTCCTTCCTCTCGTACTGAATGTCCACGAGGCGGCGCATCAGTTCGTTTCTGTCCATCTCCTGCCCGGGGCGCAGGGATATGGAGAGTTTGAAGTATTCTTCGGGTGCGCCGAGGCCGTAGATGCACGAGACCGACGCCACGACGATGACGTCCCGCCGCTCCGCAAGCGAACAGGTCGCGCTGTGGCGGAGTTTGTCTATCTCGTCGTTTATGGAAAGGTCCTTTTCTATGTAAGTGTCCGTCTGCGGAATGTACGCTTCGGGCTGGTAGTAGTCGTAGTAGGAGACGAAATATTCCACCCTGTTCTCGGGGAAAAATTCACGAAACTCGTTGCAAAGCTGGGCCGCAAGCGTCTTGTTGTGGGCGATTACGAGGGCGGGGCGGTTGAGATTTTTGATGATGTTTGCCATGGTAAACGTCTTGCCGCTGCCCGTAACCCCGACGAGAACCTGCGTTCTCAGACCGTCAAGCACGCCTTCGGTAAGTTTTTCAATGGCCTGCGGCTGGTCTCCCGTAGGCTCGTATTTGCTTTTGAGAATGAATTTTCTGTCTTCCATAAAATAGCAAAATCGGGGTATTTTGTGAGATTCAGGGGGTTTTTATGTTTTTGAACGTCAATGTTTGCGGCGGATTTCAAGCGGGTGATCGTGCGCCTTTTGGACGACGGGTTTGGCGTTGGTTTGGCGGCCGCGCAAGTCGCGGGTAGTGTAGCGATGAGCGGGTGGCCGCACGGACGATGTGCTTGAGCGTTGCGGTTTGGTGCGCGACGGGGGGTGTAACGGCGGCCGTGCGGCGAACGTTATTTTATTATAAGGTACAGCAGCCTGCCGACGGCAAAGGTGATGAGCGCGCTTATTATCGCAACGAGGATTCTGCCCGCAAGGTACCTTTCGGACTGTATGCGTTCCCTGCGGAAGCCTTTGGCCTTGGCGAGCAGGGTTATGCAGTAAACCGTTTCGCCGTGTCTGTCCGACAGAATCACGTCGATGTAACCGTCGTATTCGAGGGCTTTGAGTATGTCGTTGAGCCTGTCCGCGGTGATTGTCCCTCTCTTGGGCAGCAGGGAAGCGGGCGGGACGAGGCAGGACGACTTGTCGCCGCACCTGTCGAGAACGGAAAGGAGGACGGCCCTCTCCTTGGGGGTGAGCATTCAGAGAAGCCCCGCCGCGAGACCGCCGACGAAAGCGCCCGCAAACGCCGCGAGGGCGCACAGCAGATATCCAAGCATCCGCCCGTCCTTTGGCTTTTTCGCGGGCGGCCGCTGTTCTCTGCCCTTGGGCAGAACGGCGAGACAGTATTCCCCTCCGCCTACGAATTTGAGGGAAATGTACCCTTGGGCGGAGAGGAGGTTGAGGAGCATTTCTGCCTCTTTTTGCGTGATATAGGGCACTTTTTCGGTTATTTCGTCCGCGGACACAACCGTGTAGCCCTGCGGCGGGCAGATGTTTTTGAGTATGCCGAGCAGATTTTCCGTTCTCGTGTCAAGCATACTTTTATTGTGCGCCAAACGCCGCTGTTTTAACCCGAAATCATAGGGCGGCAATCACGGCGGACACGATGACCCACGCGCCGAGCAGGCCGAACGCCGCCGACAGGACGATGGCAGTGATTCCCAATTTTATCGCCATGGACGTGGCCTGATACCTGGTTCCGCCCCATAGCGCGCCGAGTACGAGACCCGCGACGCCGAAGAATATGCCCAGCCCGCAGAACACCGAAAGTATGAGACCTACGAGCGAAAGATTGAGCGCGAGCCGCATTTTCTTTGCGGTGGGCGGCTCTTTGGGCTTTTGCGCGGGCGCTTGGGTGGGCTGACTGTAAGGCGGCCGAACGTATGCGGGCCAAGCGTAAGGTTGCATATTGACAGGCTGCGCGTTGGGTTGCGCTGCGCCCCGCGGCGCATAGTAAGCGGGTGTTTGAGGGGTCTGCGGGTACGGTTGCCGAGCGTATGCGGGCGGCACGGGAGCGGGTTGAGAATAAGCGTTCCAAGCGGGTGCGGGCGGTATGTTCTGCGGGGGCGGATTTGGTGAAAAGTCCCCTATTTCGCAGGTTTCGGGCATGTTTGCCGCCCGAGCGTCGGGATTCTCCGCCGCGTTTTGGCATGTAAATTCCGCCGCGTTCGATGGGGTAAATTCCGTCCCGTCGGCGTTTGCAAACGAGCCGTCCCGAGAGGGGCAGCCTTCGTCGGCCGATTGGAAATCCGGTTCTGCCGATTGGAAATTCGATTCCGCGGCCGCTTCTGTGTCTTGTTCGGACACCGCGTCTCCGCTTTCTTCAAACGACGCGTCTCCGCTTTCTTCAAACGTCGCGTCGGCGTCGGTTATGGTTGAAAAATCCTGCCTGTCGTTCACCGTAAACTCCTCGCGGCAAATGCCGCATATTTACTAAAAGTATACCACCGCGGGCGAAAATAATCAAACGTTGGAAAACGTGTTTTTGAGATTTACCGAAAAAATTTTTTGAATACCCGTTTATTATTGTTGACTTTTCCCGTCAAATGTAATAGAATAATATAGCCGTGTGAGGATGGCGGAATTGGCAGACGCGTACGTTTGAGGGGCGTATGGTTTAACCGTGTGGGTTCAAGTCCCATTCTTCACACCAGAAAACGCAGTGCAAAAACACTGCGTTTTTCTTTTACTTTTACTCTTGGCACGGCGCTTATCTCGCCGTGCTTTTTGTGCGGTTACACCCGCAGTTTTGGGTGCCCCTGCCTTTTTGTCAAACGGCTTTGGGTTCGCCCCTCTTTTTATCTCACCTTACCGAACGGCCTTTTGCAAAAAGCCGCGGCGGCAAGGAAGATGAGCGCGACGCAACTTCCGCCAACGCTGCCCGAACATCCGCCCGAGCCCGTGCCGTGCGTTCCGCCGCTTGCGGGCTTTTGGATTTCGGCAACGGTAAGGGCCTGCATGTCGGCGGCAATTTCGGCCGTTACGGCAATGCTGAGCGTCGTTTCGGTTTCACTGACGGCCACGACCGTGCCGACGCCCGGCGTGCGGTAACCGTCCACCGTGATGAGTTCAATCTCCACTTCGGTACCGACGGTGTAATCGGAAGGTTTGCCCGTGAGGTCGGCGCATTCTATGCGGGTGTAAAGTTCGTTGAGTTCGGTGGGGCGGTTGCAGGTTATGGCAAACACGCCCATGCGGAGGGCTTCGGTCTCCTGAACGTAGGTGTCGTACGTCCAGAAGGCGGGGAGGTATCCCCTGTCTATCGATCCTTTGATGAACTCGTCGGAAACGCCGTTGCACACGGCGTCATAACCCATGCCGTTGCGGGCGCACTGGTCTATGGAGTTGGACATGAATACCGATGAAGGCGAAGTGCCGAGGTAAAGTCCCCAGATTTCGGGCATGGCCGCGCGGGCACGGATGATCTGCTGTTCAAAGAAGGATATGAACACGATTCTGTCCGCCATGGAGTATTCGTCAATCTTTTCTTTGAGTTTGGTGATTAGCGCCTCGGAGTTGGCCTTGATTTCGAGAAGAAGGTTTACCTTTGGGTTGGCCTGCATGAATGCGAACACATCGTCCGCGGTGGGAATCTTGCTGAGTTTGCCCGTGGGCGTTCCGCTGCAGTTTTTGATGATGTTGTAACGGGCAAGTTGCTCATAAGTCATGGATGAAACGGCGCCCTTGCCGTTGGTGGTGCGGTCGATGGTGTCGTCGTGCATCACTACGATTTCACCGTCCGCCGTCAGGTGGAAGTCGAGTTCCACGTGGGTGGCTCCCGCCTTGGCCGCGGCCTCGCAGCCTTCTATGGAGTTTTCATTATAATTGTACGGGTCGCCGCGGTGGGCGCCGATTATGGGCGAACGCAGCAGCAGCCTGCCGCCCCGCCCGAGTTCGGCAAACACGTCGCGTGCGGTGGCGGGCGATTCCGTAACGATGCCGAACGCGCCCGTTGCGAGCGCGCGCATCACTTCAAACCTGTCCCCTTCGCCCACGTCCAGCCAGACGGCTTTCATCATGTTCTGAAGCGAACGCACGGTCTCCGCGTCGGTGCCGACGGGCAGAATCACGCCGTTTGCGCCCGCGCGGTTAGCCGAGAACAGCGCGTTGCGGAAGGATGCGTCGCCCTCTCTCAGATCGAGCATGCGGCGTGCCGTGGGGAACAGTTCGTGAACCTTGGTGAGGAATTGCTCGTCGCCTATCATCGTAATGTCCGTCATCCCCTCGTCCGCGGCGAATCGTTCGATTGACGAGAGCGCGCCGCTCCCGGCGATGATGTTGGGAATAACCTTGCCGTCGATGTCGCCGTAGATTTCGGCAAAGTCGGCGATTTTTCCGCCCGTTTCGCCGAGCACGGCCATGTCCTCGCCGACGGTGAAGATTGCGCTGTCCGCGCCGCTCGTGGCTATATTTTGCGCGTTTTCGGGGGTTTTTACCGAAAGGACGACCGTGGGCGCGGCGATGAGCGAACTGTCCCGAACGGTTGGTTCGACAAATTCGGCCTGAGCCGTGCGAGCGGCCGAAAGCCCCGCCGCGGCTATGGCAAGCGAGACCATGAAGGTTAAGATTTTGGAAATTTTCATGATTTTCCTCCTTGTACGCCGTCGGCTGCGGCCGTACGGCGATATGTCATTTTTTGGAAGTTGCGTTTTGTGAATTTGTGCCGTTTTTGTGAGATTTAGGGGGTTTTTGGTTTAAGGAGCCTTTCTGCCGACCTTGTCGCAGAGGGCCTGAACGGCGGCGTTTACGTCGGAGATACCCGCGACCGTCTCCTCCATGGGGCACATTCCGTTGCCGTCCCTGCGGACGATGTATTCGGCCATGTCGTCATAAGAAAAGGGAATGCCGTTGGCCTTGAGAACTTCGGCTCCCGCCCTGCTCATAACGAGGGCGTGGACGCCGGCTACTCCGAGCGCGACGAACAGAACGGCGGCGGCCTTGCCGACTATCTTGTCCGCTGCGCACATACCCGCAACCGATGAATCGCCGAGAAGTTCGACGAGGGGGCGGATGCCGCTCCCGTCGCGTACGATCGTCGTCCTGCCGTCCGTAAAGACGACCGAGTGGCCGCCCTGTTTCAGTATTTCGGCCGCGCGTGCGAGCGCGGCGGTTTGGTCTTTAATGTCGGTGTTCATATTTATATCCGTGTTTGTCGTGGCGTTGGTTTTTGGAGTGGATTGGAGTGCGGGTTCGGAATGGGCGTTGTTTGGTGGTGCGGATTTGTCGCCGTGCAGAATGGTGGCGGCGTTCATGAGGCAGGCCTTATCGTTGGTGAGGGTGCCCGAAATCACACCGTCCAAAAGGGCGTTAAGCACCTCCCCCACGCGCTTTCCGCTTGCGCCGAGAGACATGACGTCGTTGCCGTCCACAGCGAGGTTTTTTAGCGAAAAACAGGGCTTTTCGGCAAGATAGGCCTGCGCGTCCGCCCAAAATGCGTCGAGGGCGGCCAGCCTGTCGGCAACGTCCTTGCCCTTGGCGAGGTTGTCGGCCTTCTTCAACAAAATCAGCCGCCGCAGCCCGTCCTCGCCGAAGCGGCGCAGGGTTTTTGCGATGAACGCACGCTTGCCCGCGGGGTGTTCGGCAAAGACGATCTGTTCGTCGTGGTGCGCAACGAGCAGCACCGTTTGTTCCCGCACGGCGTTTGGGTAGCGCAGGCGTTGCATTATCTCATCGGTCATGCGCGCGCTTACGGCGTTGTGGCCGTAAAAATGCCCCTGCCCGTCCTCGCCGAGAAAGTAGGAGGACGGCTTGCCGATGTCGTGAAAGAAGGCGGCAAGACGCAAAACGGGGTCGGGTGGGACGGCGGCAACCGTCTTTAAGGTGTGGGTGTAAACGTCGTAGGCGTGGTATTTCGTGCGCTGGTCAAAGCCGAAGCAGGGCGCGATTTCGGGAATGAAAACGGCAATTATTTGGGCGTATTCGGTGAGGGCACGCACGCAGTTTTCCCCGCACAGAATCTTGCCGAACTCTTCTCTTATTCGCTCGGCGGAAATGTTATTTAGTGCCGATTTTGTGCGAAAAAGGGCACTTTTTGTGTTTTCTTCAACCGTAAAGCCGTACTCGGAGACAAAGCGCACGGCGCGTAGAATGCGAAGGGCGTCCTCTTGGAAACGCTCATCCGCGTTGCCGATAGCGCGAAGGATTCTATCCTCGCAGTCGCGCACGCCGCCGCAGGGGTCAACGAGCCGTTCGCCGTCGAAACACATTGCGTTTACCGTGAAGTCCCTGCGGGAAACATCCTCTTCGAGCGAGCAGCCGAAGGAGACCGTTTGGGGACGGCGGCAGTCGCGGTAGCCCCCTTCTCCCCGAAAGGATGTTATCTCGAACTTGATTCCGTTGTAAATCACGCCGACCGTGCCGAAGCCGATGCCCGGGGTGAACACCGTACAATCGGAAAACAGCCCGAGCACGCTGTCGGGCAGGGCGCTCGTGGTGATGTCGTAATCGACGACGGGAAAGCCGATGAGCGGATTTCTCACCGCGCCGCCTACGACGTACGCCTGATGCCCCGCGTCCGTGAGCCTTTTGAGCACGGGCAGGGCGGGCGACAGAATTGTTTTTAAGTCAGCAACTTCCATTTTGGTATATGATTTCGGGTGGTTGAGTGTTTGAGGGGCGTGTTGGGGTGTGCCCACCTCAAGCGCTGCGCGCCGCCCCGTCCTCGGGAGGGGTCAAGGTGGGTTGGAAATTAAGATAAGCGGCCTTTTTCGCACATTATCGGGCGTTTTTGCGGTTTAAGCACGGTTTGCCTTAAAAAATTAGCGGCCTTTTTCGCACATTATCGGCATATTGAGATAATGCGGGAACGGTTATTTGCTTTCGAGGATTATCGTGACGGGGCCGTCGTTGAGCTGGTTTATCTTCATGTCCGCGCCGAACACGCCCTTTTTGACGGGTACGCCGTAAGAGGCGAGAAGGGTGCAGAAATGATCGTACATAGGCTTTGCGGTTTCCGGCCGTTCGGCCTCGGTGAAACCCGGCCTGTTGCCGTGCGACGTGTCGGCGAGCAGGGTGAACTGCGAGATGCACAGTATCTCGCCGCCGACGTCCTTGACGGAAAGGTTCATCTTGCCGTTTTCGTCCTCGAAGATGCGCATGTTGACGATTTTTTTGGCGAGGGCTTCGGCCATGGCGAGGGTGTCGCCGACGGCGACGCCGAAGTAGACGGCCAGCCCGCCCGATATGCGGGAAATCTCCTGCCCGTCAACGCTTAAAACGACCTGTTTTGTTCTTTGAACGACGGCTTTCATATCCTCTCCTATCCTTTTTTATTCTTCTCCGATGACGGCGACGGTCATGGGCGGAACGGTAAATTCGTTTGCCCGCTCGCCCGTAAGTAGATTTTCCGCCTGCGTGCTGAACCTCAGCACGAGGGTATTGAAACCCGCGTTTGCGGCGACGTGAACGCAAGAAGTGCCCTTTTTCCTGCAAAAAACCACGTTTCTTGCGCCGACGTGTTCTATCAAAGTGTCCCCGTCCGTAAAGACCGCACGCCTTCTGAGACACCCGAGTTTGCGGTAGAGTTCAAGCAGAGACGAGGACTTGCCCCACTCCATGCACCTTCTGTTGAAGGGGTCCCCCCACCCGCTCATGCCGATCTCTTCGCCGTAGTATACGCAGGGCACGCCGTAGAGGGTAAACTCGAGAACGGCCGCCATGGCGGCGAGGGACAGCCCGCGTTCGTACTCTTCGGGCGTGAGCGGAAGAGCCTGCCGTGCTCGCCCGTCGGGGCAATCGGCGGCGAGCACGTTGATGAGCCGCGCCGTGTCGTGCGTGGCGAGAATGCCGAGCATACAATCGAGCGAGGGCTTGGGGTAACAGTCGAGTTGGGTGCGCATGACCCTGACGAGTTCCACCGCCCTGCCCGTTTTGAGGAAGGATATGATACCGTCCTTGAGGGGATAGTTCATGGCCCCGTCGAGTTCCTTGCCCTGAAAATAACTGCGACGCTCTCCGTAAGAGATTTTGTCCGTAACGTTTTCCCACACTTCACCGATGATTACGGCGTCCGACGAATGCTTTTTGACGGAGGAGCGCACGGCGCGAAGGAAAGCGGGCGGCAGTTCGTCCGCAACGTCTATCCGCCAGCCGCCGACGCCCATGGCAAGGTATTTTGCAAGCACGCCGCGGCTGCCCGTTATGAATTTGACAAATGACGGGTCGCTCTCGTTGGTCTGCGGAAGGGTGTCTATTCCCCACCACGAGGAATAGGAGTCGGGATATTTATAGAATGTAAACCAATTGTAATAGGGAGATTCGGGCGAGTTGTACGCGCCGACGGAGGGGTACGCGCCGTATTTGTTGAAGTACACGCTGTCGTCCCCCGTGTGGTTGAAAACGCCGTCCAAAATTACGCGGATGCCGAGTTCCGCCGCCCGCCCGACAAATTCTGTAAAATCCCGCTCGGTGCCGAGCAGGGGGTCGAACTGCATGTAGTCTCCCGTGTCGTAACGGTGGTTGCTGCGGGCCTTGAACACGGGGTTGAGATAAACGGCGGTAACTCCCAAAGAAGCGAGATAACCGAGGCTTTCGGTCATCCCGCGGAAGTTGCCGCCAAAGAAATCGCCGTTGAGAATCTTGCCGCCGACGGGAAGATAGTCGGGTTCTTCGCCCCAGCGTTTGATACGCCTGCCCGAGGCCGAGAGGTCGGCGGGAATTTCGGAATTTTCTGGTGCGGAAGTTTTCGGGGCGGGCGCGTTTGTTTTTTCGGGCGAAACGGGTGCGGTTTTTACGCTTGCGGTTCCGGCGTTTGCGCTTGCGGCCGCCGAGGTTGCCGCGGTTCCGTCTGTTTTTTCAGTTGAGGGTGCCGCCCGTCTGAAACGGTCGGGGAAAATCTGATAGACCACGCCGCCCTTGAACCATGCGGGAGTGGAGTACGCCGCGTCGTACACGGTGAGCTGAAAATCCTCTCCGTTTTCGGCGAGATTGCCGTAGCCTTCGCCGTAAAAATCCGCGGCGGCTCCGAGCCTTACGTTGTCAACGGAAAACGCATAGTAATAAAGTCCCGCAGTCTTTATCGAGATGTCCGCAGAAAAACGGTTGCCCGTCTTTTTCATGGGATAAAGGGCATATTCTCCGCCGTCCGGACGTAACAGAAGCCGAACGGTCTCCCCTTCGGTTTCTATCGTCAATGTCAATATTTCAGAGGTTTTTATTCCGCCCTTGACGCTCTTGCATTCCCTTGACAAGGGGTAATATTCCGCCCTCATCCTTTGGTGGGGGTAAGCCCCCAGATTTCGCGGGCGTACTGCTCGATGGCCCTGTCGGCGGAGAATCTGCCGCTGCCCGCTATGTTGCAAAGACTCATCTTTGCCCAGCGGAGCCTGTCCGCATAAGCGGCGTCCACGGCGGCGTGAATGTCCTGATAAGCGCCGAAGTCCGCCATGCACATGTACGGGTCGGCGACAGGCGAGGCCGTGAGCAGGTAGTTGACGAGGTTTTCAAAACTTTCGCCGTTAAAGCCCTTTTTCATCATTTCGATGACGCGCCTGAGTTTTACGTTGTCGTTGTAATAGGCGGTGGAATGGTAACCGTGCTTCCAGATGTACCCGACTTCTGCGGCGGTGAGGCCGAAGATGAATATGTTGTCGTCCCCCACGGCTTCCTTCATTTCCACGTTGGCCCCGTCGAGCGTGCCGACGGTGAGGGCGCCGTTTATCATGAACTTCATGTTGCCCGTGCCCGACGCTTCCTTGCCCGCTGTGGAAATCTGTTCGCTTACCTCGGCGGCGGGCATGAGTTTTTCGGCCATGGTAACGCTGTAATCTTCGAGATATATGACGTTGAGTTTCTGACGGAGGACGGGGTCCTTGGCGACGTCCTCGGCTATGAAACAGATGAGTTTTATTATCTCCTTTGCCATGTAATAGCCCGGCGCGGCCTTGGCGGCAAAGATGAAGGTGGTGGGCGTGCAGGGCGCGGACGGGTCGTCCTTGAGTTCGGCGTAACGGGAGATGATGTTCATGGCGTTGAGCAGCTGCCGCTTGTACTCGTGCAGGCGTTTGGCCTGAACGTCGAACACGGTGTCGGGGTCGATGACCTGACCCGTGCGTTTGAGGACGTATTCGGCAAACTGCTTCTTTTTAGTCGCCTTGACGGCGTTGAGGTCGGTGAGGAAGTTCTTGTCCCCCGTGAAGGCGGTGAGGCGGGAAAGTTGCGAAGCGTCCTTTTTGAACCCGTCGCCGATGGCGGAAGATATGAGAGCGGAAAGTTCGGGATTGGACTGGCACAGCCACCTGCGGTAGGCGATGCCGTTGGTAACGTTGGTGAACTTTTCGGGCGTAACCTCGTAAAAATCCTTGAATATGCTGTTCTTTATTATGTCGCTGTGCAAGGCGGAGACGCCGTTGACTTTGTGCGAACCGATGACCGAGAGGTTGGCCATGCGAATCTGGCCGTGGGACATTACGCTCATGCGTTCTATCCTGTTCCAATCTCCCGGGTAACGCTGCCACATGTCCGCCGAGAAACGGCGGTTTATCTCCTTGATTATGGCGTAGATTCTGGGCAGGCGGCGTTCTATGAGATCCTCGTTCCAGCATTCGAGCGCCTCGCTCATGACCGTGTGGTTGGTGTAAGCGATGGTTCTGTGCACTATGTCCCACGCGCTCTCCCACGAATAACCGTGTTCGTCCATGAGTAGACGCATGAGTTCGGGCACGGCGAGGGCGGGATGTGTGTCGTTGATGTGGATGGCGGCTTTGTCGGGCAGGGTGTCGAGCGTGCCGTAACGGTGCAGGTGCTCGGAAAGGATGTTCTGCAAGGAAGCCGAGACGAGGAAATACTGCTGTTTAAGACGGAGGGACTTACCCTCGAAATGGTTGTCCGACGGGTAGAGAACCTTGGAGATGAGTTCGGCCTCGTTGTCGGCCTGCATGCTGCGCATGTAGTCGCCCTGAGAGAAAGAGCGCATGTCGAACTTGTGCTTGTTCTGCGCCGTCCACAGTCTCAAAACGGACACGGCCTCCGACCCGTAACCCGATATCATCATGTCGTAAGGAACGGCTTCTATCTCCTGATAGTCGAAATACTCAATCTGCATTCCGCCTTCCTTCCACACTTCGCGGATGTGGCCGTCGAACTTGACGGTAAAGGTCTTGTCCGCACGCTGGGTGAGCCAAACTTCTCCCCCGGGCAGCCATATATCGGGCAGTTCGGTCTGCCAGCCGTCCACGATCTTCTGCTTGAAAAGACCGTATTCGTACCTTATGGAATAGCCCATGGCGGGGTAATCGCCCGAGGCGAGCGCGTCCATAAAACAGGCGGCGAGACGGCCGAGACCGCCGTTGCCGAGGCCCGCGTCGGGCTCCATTTCATAGAGTTCTTCCAAAGAAGTGCCGAAGGAGGCCAGCGCCTCGTTCAGGCTCCTTTCTATGCCTAAATTGAAAACGTTGTTTTTGAGCGAACGGCCGAGCAGAAATTCCATGCAGAGGTAATACACCCTCTTTGCCTTGGCCTTTTTGACGGTCTGGTGGTACTTGTTTCTCTTTTCGAGCAGAATGTCCCTGACGGCCATGACAACGGCCTTGTAGAACTGGTCGGTCGTGGCCTCCTGCCCCGTTACTCCGAAAAATCTCGAAAGTTTGCCTTCGATGATCGTTTTCGCTTCTTTTGCATTAAAATTTTTGACTTCGTACATTGTCGGGCCTACACCTCGCGTAAAATAATCATCCTTTCCCCGAAAAGCCTTAAAAGAGCAAACCGTCGTACATTGCGGCGTAACCCGCGGCGGATTTCTTCCAGCCGAAGTCGGCTTCCATGGCTTTCTTTACATATTTTTTCCACAGAGGTTTGTTTTTATATTCTTCCGCCGCCCTCTTTACGGCAAAGAGCATCTCGTGTGCGTTGTAGTTGTCAAACACGTAGCCGAACCCGCCTTCTTCCCCGATGGGAACTATGCTGTCCGCAAGGCCGCCCGTGCGGCGGACGACGGGAATGGTGCCGTAACGCGCGGCTATCATCTGCGAAAGCCCGCACGGCTCCTGACGGGAGGGCATGAGGAATATGTCCGACCCCGCGTATATCTTGGCGGCAAGGTCCTTGTTGAATTCGGCAATGAACCTCATCTTGCCCTTGTAGCGTTCGGCAAGGTAAAAGAAGAAGTTGCGGTACACCGCGTCTCCCGTGCCGAGGACTATGAACTGCACGTCCTGCTGCAAGAATTCTTCCAGCACGCAGTTGACAAGGTCGAGACCCTTGTGGGCGACAAGGCGGCTTATCATGGAAACGACGGGCACGTCTCCCCTGACGGGCAGGCCGAGCATTTCCTGAAGCATGCGCTTGCCCTCTTCCTTGCCCTCGGTGTTCGTCTTTGAATAGGTGGCAAAGAGTTTGGGGTCGGTCTTGGGGTTGTAAAGTTCGGTGTCGATTCCGTTGAGTATGCCCGAAAGTTTGCCCGAGTTGCGGCGCACAACTTCTTCAAGGCCGTGGGCAAAGTAACCGTCGGTTATCTCGCGGGCGTAAGTGGGGCTGACCGTAGTGAACCTGTCGCACACCTCGATTGCGCCTTTCATCAGGTTTATGCAGCCGTCAAAGTCGAGCATGGGGCGGGAATATTCGGGCAGGCCGAACAGGTCGGCAAAACAGTCGTAACCGTACTTGCCCTGATACTCTATGTTGTGAACGGTGAACACCGCCTTTATGTCCTTGTATCTGTAACGCCCCGCGTACAACGTTTTGAGGTAGATTACCGACAGCGCCGTCTGCCAGTCGTGGCAGTGCAGAATGTGCGGATAACAGTCGATAAAGGGCATTATTTCAAGCACGGCCTTGGAGAAGAATGCAAACCTTTCCCCGTCGTCGTACTCTCCGTAAACGGCGTTGCGTTTGAAGTAATACTCGTTGTCCAGAAAGAAATATCTCACTCCCCTCTCGGCCAGCGTGAACACCCCGCAGTACTGGTTCCTCCACGACAGCGGGACGTTGATGCTGCCCAAAAAGCGCATCTTCTTTCTGTACGCCTCATCCGTGCGGGAATACAGCGGCAGCACGACGATAACGTCAAATTCGCCCGTTTCGGCAAGCGCGGCGGGCAGCGAACCGATGACGTCGGCAAGGCCGCCCGTACCCACGAATGGGTTGCATTCGGACGCGGCGAACATAACGCATTTTTTCACTTTGATCTCTTCAAGCATATTTTCTCCTTATCGAAAATCCGTATTTGCTATTACGGGTGTTTTTGAAATTTGGGGTTTTTGTGCGATTCGGGGCACTTTTGGGCTTTACGGGCGTTTGGTTGCGGGTTGCCCGCGCACGCTCCGTCCGCCCTTTTTTGGAGGCGGTTTACGCAGGGGCGCCTATACGGTGGAACCCTTTCTCAGATAGAAGGGATTGACGTCGCATCCCGCAAGTTTGCGCCGTTCGGTGATGACGACGTTCTTGTCGGTGATTATACATTTGAGGGAGGCCTTTTCGCAGACGACTGTGTCCTGCATGAGGATGCACCCGTCCACGACCGCGCCCTTGGCGACGTTTACCCCGCGGAAGAGTATGGAATTTTTAACCTTGCCTTCTATCACGCAGCCGTCGGCTATGAGGGAGTTGGAGACCGACGCGTCGTCCCCGTAAACGGTGGGCGCGCTGTCCCTTACTTTGGTGAACACGTTGTTGTTGAAGAAAATCTCGTTCATCCTGTCGCGGTCGAGCAGTTCCATGCTCTTTTCGTAATAACTGACGAGCGAGGTTATCTTGGCGATGTAGCCGCGGTGTTCAAAGCCGTAGATGCGCAGAGCGTCGATGTTCTCGGCGATGACTTCGGACGAAAAATGGTGTTTATTGTGGGAAATAGCGTCCTTTACGAGGTTGTAGAGAAGGTCGCGCTTCATGACGAACACGTTGGCAAACAGCGGAACTTTGCCGTGCACTCTGGGGGCAAACGCCATTTCTTCCACCTTGCCGCCATCTCCCAAAGACAGGACGGTGTTGTTGGTGGGGGTCATCTCGGCGGCGTCCGCCATGCTGTAAACGAGCGTTACGTCGGCGTTGCGGCGGATGTGGAAACGGATTACTTCGTCATAATCCATGTTGCACACGAGGTCGCAGTCGGTCATCACAACGTATTCTTCGCTTGATTTCTCTATGAAACCCACGTTGTTTTTGAGCGCTTCGAGCCGCGTGTTGTACAGGGACGAGTTTTCCTGCACGCCGAACGGGGGCAGAATCCTCAGCCCGCCGTACCTTCTTGCAAGATCCCAATCCTTGCCGCTGCCGATGTGGTCCATGAGCGATTGGTAGTTGCTCTTGGTAATTACGCCCACCTTGGTTATGTCCGAATTGACCATGTTGGAGAGCGTGAAGTCTACGAGCCTGTACCTTCCGCAGAAGGGAATGGAAGCGAGCGTGCGCTGCTGCGTAAGTTCGGGCAGGTCGCTGTCGTGTATGTTGGAAAATACTATTCCTATCGCGTTACTCATGATTTACCCCCTATTTCTCACAAATATCGAGTATTTGTCCGCCGCCTACCACGGCGTTTTCATCTACCTTGCAGCCCCTGCCGACGACGGTTATGCCGTTGCCGCTCGCCCTTTCCTCTCCCACGCGGGCAGAGGCGCCCACGCGCGCTTCTTCATCCACGATGGAGTAGGTTACGACGGCTCCGTCGGCAATCTCTGCGCCGCTCATGATTATGCTGTCCTTTACGACCGCGCCCTTGCCGACGACAACGCCCGAGGAGAGAACGGAGTTTTCCACCGTGCCCTCTATCTCGCAGCCGAGGGACACTATGGAATTGCGTATCTTTGCGTCCTTGCCCACGTACTGCGGCGGGGCTATCGGGTTGCGGGAATGTATGCGCCAGCCCGAGTCCGAAAGGTCGAGGGTGGGATTTTCGCCGAGCAGGTCCATGTTGGCCTCGTACAGGGATTCTATCGTCCCAACGTCCTTCCAATAACCTTCAAAGGTGTAGGCAAACAGCCTTTCGCCCGCCGCCAGCATCTTGGGCAGAATGTCCTTGCCGAAGTCGTTGGTGCTCTTGGGGTCGGCGTCGTCGGCCTCGAGATAAGAGTAGAGTTTGTCTGCGTTGAATATGTAAATTCCCATGGACGCAAGGTCGCTGCGGGCGTGCTTGGGCTTTTCTTCAAACTCGGTTATCCTGCCGCCCTCCGCCGTGTTGATTATGCCGAAGCGGGAAGTTTCTTCCATGGGCACCTTTATGGCGGCTATGGTGCAGGCGGCGCCGTTTTCCTTGTGAAAATCGAGCATTGCCGAATAGTCCATCTTGTATATGTGGTCGCCCGACAGCACGAGCACGTAATCGGGGTCGTAAGTCTTGATGAAGTAGAGGTTCTGGTAGATGGCGTTGGCGGTGCCCTTGTACCAGTCCGAACGGTTCTTTGCCTGATAGGGCGAGAGGATGTGCACGCCGCCGAACGATCTGTCCAGATCCCACGGCTGGCCGTTGCCGATGTACTCGTTGAGCACGAGGGGCTGGTACTGCGTGAGCACGCCCACCGTGTCTATGCCCGAATTGACGCAGTTGGAAAGCGGAAAGTCTATTATCCTGTACTTCCCTCCGAAGGTAACCGCGGGCTTGGCTATCTTTGTAGTCAGCGCGTACAGTCTGCTGCCCTGCCCCCCTGCGAGGAGCATGGCCACGCATTCTTTTTTCTTGTACATATTTTCCTCCCTTTAAGCGGGCTTTCATTCCGAAAGCCCTTGTATATAAAGCCGTCTTACATGGCGGTGTTTTTTGGTGCTTTGCGGCAAAAGTGCCATTTTTGGTGCTTGGCGGCAAAATGGCCTTTTTGACACATCGCGGCAAAAAGTGGCCTTTTTCGCGCATTAACGGCCGTTTTCCGCAAGAGCAAAGACCTGAGCGGACGCCGCTATTGTTTTATCTTTTGCAGATACAGACCCGAGAAACTGTTGAGGTTGACGGGAATGGAATGTTCCTTGCCGTGCATGGGTTTTTTGACGGTGCGGTAGACGCGTTTTGTAAACTTTTCCTCCCCGCCGAAACGTTTGAGGTCGGTGTTGAGAATTACCTTGTACTTGCCCTCGTCTGCGCCTATGCGGTAATTTTCGCGCGCGACGCCCGAGAAATTGATGACGACCAGCGTCTCTCCCCCTTCCCTGTCCATGCGTTTGAAGGCAATCACGTTGTTGTCCCTGTCGTCGGAGTCAATCCATTCAAACCCGTCCCATCCGTCCTCTATCTCGTACAGGGCGCGGGTGGTGCGGTAGATGCCGTTTATCTCTTTGAAAAAGTCTTTGAGCAGCCTGTGCTTTTCGTAGCCGAGCATGAAAAATTCCAGACCCGAACCGAAGTCCCACTCTTTGAACTGCCCGTATTCGCAGCCCATGAACATGAGTTTCTTGCCCGGGTGCGCCATCATGTAGCACATGAACGCGCGCACGTTGGCAAACTTTTCTTCATAAGAACCCGGCATCTTGTCGATGAGAGACTTTTTGCCGTGCACCACTTCGTCATGCGAGATGGGCAGAACGTAATTTTCCGAAAAGGCGTACATCATGGGGAAGGTGAGTTTGTTGTGCTCGTACTTGCGGAAGTACGCGTCCGTCTGTATGTAGGAAAGCGTGTCGTTCATCCAGCCCATGTTCCACTTGAAGTTGAAGCCGAGACCGCCGACGTCCGTGGGGCGGGTTACCATGGGCCAAGCCGTGGATTCCTCGGCAATCATCAGTGCATAAGGGAAACGTTCGAACACGGCACAGTTGAGTTTTTGCAGGAAGGCGACCGCCTCTAAATTCTTGTTTTCTCCGTATTGGTTGGGTATCCATTCGCCCGGGGCCTTGTCGTAGTCGAGATAGAGCATGCTCGCAACCGCGTCCACCCTCAGGCCGTCCACGTGGTACTTTTCAAAGAAGAACACGGCGTTGGAAATGAGGAAACTCTGCACCTCGCTCCTGCCGTAATCGAAACGCCTCGTTCCCCAGCGTTTGTGCTCCATGCGGTCCCAGCCCTTGTTTTCGTAAAGGGGCCGGCCGTCGAACTCTATGAGACCGTGCTCGTCCTTGGGGAAGTGGGCGGGCACCCAGTCGACGATGACGCCTATGCCGTGGCGGTGGCATTCGTTGACGAAGTACATGAAGTCGTGCGGGGTGCCGAAGCGCGAGGTTACCGAAAAGTACCCCGTTATCTGGTAGCCCCACGACCCGTCGTAGGGATATTCGGACACGGGCATCAACTCTATGTGCGTGTAGTTCATGTCCTTGACGTACTTGACGAGTTCTTTGGCAAGCCTGCGGTAGTCGTAATAACTGCCGTCCTCGTTCCTCTTCCACGAACCGAGGTGCACCTCGTAGATGTTCATGGGTCCGGAGTACACGTTTGTCGCGTTGCGTGCCGCAACGTATTCTTCATCCGTCCAGTTGAACCCGTCCAGCGAATAAATCTGAGAGGCCGTTCCGCTCGGCGTTTCGCTGTGGACGGCGTAAGGGTCGGCCTTGAACACCGTGCCGCTCTCGGAGGTTATGGCGTACTTGTACTTGTCGTACTTTTTGAGTTTTGGTATAAAGGTCTCGTAAATTCCGCTGTCGTCAATGAGTTCCATGGGGTTTTTGGTCGTGTTCCAGAAGTTGAAGGAGCCGACGACGGACACCGCCTTTGCTTCCGGCGCCCACACGCGGAAATAGACCCCGGGCTTGCCGTTTTTCTCCCCGAAGTGCGAACCTAAAAATTCGTACGCGTAGAAGTTTGTCCCCTGGTGGAAAAGGAATATGGGTAATTCGTAATTATCTGTCATTTCAGTTCCGCCCGATACGGATACACTTAGTATATCCTACTTTACCAAAACATTATACTACACATTAAAGTCAATTTCAATACTTTTAAGAAAATAATTGTGTTGATTTGGTGAAACTTTACGCCGCAACCCGCAAAGTGCCTGAAAAGTGTGAAAAAATAACACGCGCTTTGAAAACGGCGGCAAAAAATGCGCAAAATTATCGTTTTGCGGGTACAAATGCACGTTTGCGCAGTCGTGGCGGGGTGTTTGGCTGCCCTCTCCGGTGCGGCTTTGGCGGGTGTTGGGGCGGCCGTAACAGATGTGCAAGTGTGCGGGTGTGCTTGCGGGCATACGTCGTTGCGGCACGGCTTGGCGATAACGGCTGAAATGGTGGAAACGATGGCAATGGCGGCGACGGGTAGGCAATTGTTTGAGACTATTAGCGGCGATTGGGAGGCGAATGGAAGGCCCACCTCAGTCGCTCCGCGACAGCTCCTCCCGAGGAGGCGCCAAGTCGGGCGCGGTTGCCCGAGTGTCGGTGGGGTTGACGGATTGTTTGAGGGCCACCTCAGTCGCTCCGCGACAGCTCCTCCCGAGGAGGCGCCAAGTCGGACGGGCGGCAATGAAAAATACCGCGGGAAGTTCCGCGGTACGGTATCGAAAGGTGATGAGTTGTGCGGGCAGATGACGGTTATCCGCAGCGCCGTACAGAGGCAAAATGTGGCGTTTTTGTGCGTTTTAGGGGACTAATCGACCGACAAAGGGATTTTACAACCGAGCCAACAAAAGGGTTTTGGCAAGCATGTAACCGACCGACAAGCGGGAGCGAGGTAAGAGCGTAACCGACCCAAAAAGGATTTTGAAGTTGTAACTGACCGACAAATAGTTGGCGGGACGGAGTGGCCGAACCTACAAAGGGTTTTGGGTAAGCGCACAACTAACCCAAAAAAGAATTGAGAGTAGCAATCGGCCAACAATAGGTTGGCACGGCAAGAGCGCAAACGGCCGAAATGGATTTACGACCAACTGACAAAGGTTTGGCCTGAACAATCTGCCGAGAACAGTTGAGGGGTTATGAGGCGCGACAACACAAAATGTGCCGTTTTTGTGCGTTTTAGGGGGTTATTTGCGGAAGAAGGAGTATTCGCCCTCGTCGAGAAGGGCGGAGAGTTCGCCCTCGAGAGCGTTGCAGCGGCGGACGGGGGTGTTGAGTTTGTAACGCTTGCCGCCCTTTTCGAGCACGACGTTGACGTCGCCCTGATAGTAGCCGAAGATGTCGATGAGATCGTCTACGATATCTTCCTTTTCGGGGGGCAGGGTTATGAGCAGCCAATCACGCTCGCCGCTCGTCTTGACTTCGGGAATCTCTTCCTGCACGTCCTCGTAAACCTCTATGGATTCGACGTTTATCTTGGGTTCCGACCCTTTTTCGTATCTGAGGGTGCCCGTTATTTTGAGGACCTCTTCTTCCTTTATAAAGTCCTTGAATCTGTCGTAAGTCTTGGGGAAAACGACGCATTCTATCTGACCGTAGACGTCCTCGAGGGTGATGTATGCCATGAAGTCTCCCCTCTTTGTCATTATTCTCGACCACGAGGATATCATGCCGCCCATGGTAACGCGGGTGCCGTCCACCAGTTCGGTATACGTCTTTTCTCCATCCTCGTCCTCCTCGTAATATTCGAGTATCTGGGTGGTGAACATGCCCTTGAATTTTTCGCGGTAATCCTCGAGCGGGTGGCCCGAAATGTACACGCCGATGACGGATTTTTCCTTCATCAACTTGGTTTTCTGGTCGTACTCTTCTATCTCGACGGGGTAATCCACGGTAACGGTGTTGTCCTGCCCGAGCATGCCGTCAAACAGAGAAATCTGGTTGCTCTCCCTCTGCTTGGCTATGCCCGCGACCCTGTCGAGCAGTTCTTCGTAAACGGCCATGAGGCGGGCGCGGGGAACGCCGAAACAGTCGAATGTGCCCGCGAGAATGAGACTTTCCACCAGACGTTTGTTGAGCAGTTTGCCCGAGCATCTTGACACGAAGTTTTCAAACGATATGAACGGGCCGTTTTTATCCCTGTCCTCGACGATGGATTCTATGGCCTGAAGGCCGACGTTCTTGAGGGCGACGAGGCCGTAACGCACGCACTTGTTTTCCACCGAGAAGTAGGCTTTGGAGCGGTTAATGTCGGGAGGCAGAACGGAGATTCCCTTGTCTTTGAGGTACTGGATATACTTGGTGGTCTCCTCTATCTTGTCTATCCTGTTGTTGAGAACCGCGGCGAGGAACTCGTGCGGGTAGAACTTTTTGAGATACGCCGTCTGGTAAGCGAGGACTGCGTAAGCCGCCGCGTGGGATTTGTTGAAGGCGTACTTTGCAAAACCCGCCATTTCGTCGAATATTTCACCCGCAACGTCCTCGGGCACGCCGCGAGCGACCGCGCCTTCTATGGCGGGCTTGTCCCCATCGGCGGGCATGCCGAAGATGAAAAATTTCTTTTGGCGGGCCATTTCGTCCACGTCCTTCTTGCCCATGGCGCGGCGGATTATGTCCGACTGCCCGAAACTGTAACCCGCAAGTTTGCGGACGATTTCCATGACCTGCTCCTGATATATGAGCGTGCCGTGGGTAACCTTGAGTATGGACTCGAGCATGGGGTGCTTGTAGACTATGGTTTCGGGGTGGCTCTTGTACTTTATGTACTTGGGTATGGAATCCATGGGACCCGGGCGGTAGAGGGAGATGCCCGCGATTATATCTTCGAGATTGGCGGGCTTGAGTTCCCGCATGAACCTCTTCATGCCCGGACTTTCAAGTTGGAACACGGCGTCCGTCTCGCCCTCTCCAATCAGGTCGTAGGCTTCCTTTACGTCGTAACCTATCTCCTGAAAGTCGGGCCTTATGCCGTAATCTTCCTCAATGTAATCGAGACATTTTTTTATATCGGTGAGGGTGCGCAGGGCGAGGAAGTCCATCTTGAGCAGGCCGAGGGCTTCGTCCTCCTTCATGTCGAACTGCGTTACTACGTCCTCTCCGTTTCTGGAAAGGGGAATGTTGTCCGCAAGCGGTTTGGCGCAGATTATTACGCCCGCGGCGTGCTGGGAGATGTTTTTGGGCATTCCTTCAAGCCGCAGCGCCATGTCGATGACCCTGTGGAGGGTGGGGTCGGTGTCGTAAAGTTCTTTGAGTTCTCTCACGCACACGTCCACGCCGTCCTTGTTTTTGACAAAGCCGAGGGATTCGGCTATGGTGCAGCGGGAGTCCATGAGTTTGGTTATCTTGTTGACATCCGAAAACGGAATGTTGTAAACGCGGGCCACGTCCTTTATGGCCGCCTTGGAAGCGAGGGTTCCGAAGGTTACTATCTGCGCAACCTTGTCCGCACCGTACTTGTTCCTGACATACTCTATCACTTCTCCTCTGCGCTCGTTGCAGAAGTCTATGTCAAAGTCGGGCATGCTGACGCGTTCGGGATTCAAAAACCGCTCGAACACGAGGGAGTATTTGAGAGGCTCCACGTCGGTTATGCCGACCGAGTAGGCTATTATGCTGCTGACGCCGCTGCCCCTGCCCGCGCCGACGGGAATGCCGTGCTCGCGCGCGTAGTTGATGAAGTCCCAAACTATGAGGTAGTATTCGAGATAACCCATCTTTGCTATGGTGGAAAGTTCGTACTCGAACCTCTCCCTTATCTCGGGGGTGATCTCCTTGTAGCGTTTTTTAAGACCGTTTTCGGCAAGTTCTCTCAGGTACTCGTAGGGGGTCTTTCCGTCGGGCGGAACGTACCCGGGTATCAGCGTCTTGTCCCTTATGGGGTCGCCCTTGGCGGTGAGGTTAAAGACGGGTTCTTCATTGCATTTTTGTGCGATTTCGAGGGTATTTGCTATTGCCTCGGGGTGGTCGGGGAAAAGGGAGAGCATTTCGTCTCCGCTCTTTAGATAGTATTCGTCGGAGCCGAATCTCAGACGGTTGGGGTCGTCGAGCGTGCGCTTGGTGTTTATGCACAGCATTACGTCCTGCATCTCGCTGTCCTTTTTGGTAAGGTAATGCGCGTCGTTGGTGGCAACGAGTTTTACGCCCACCTCTTCGGCAAGTTTTATGAGCAAGGGGCGCACGACCTTTTCCTCTTCAAGACCGTGGTCCTGTATCTCTATGTAAAAGTCGTCGCCGAACAGTTCTTTCAGTTCGAGGGCGGTCTGCTTTGCCCCTTGGTAGTCGCCGCGCAGCAGCCGTTTGGGAATCTTGCCCGCGATGCACGCCGAAAGGCAGACGAGGCCTTGGGTGTGGCCCTTCAAGTGGTTGTAATCCGACCTCGGTTTGAAGTAGAAGCCGTCCACCCACGCGTCGCTGTCGAGACGTATGAGGTTTTTGTAACCCGTTTTGTTTTTGCAAAGAAGTATGAGGTGGTCGTTTTCGGCGTCCACCCTTCCGCCCTTGCGGGTCATGTCGTCGCACATGTACATCTCGCAGCCGATTATGGGCTGAACGCCCGCTTTTTTGGCAAGTTCGGCAAAATAAAGGGTGCCGTACATGTTGCCGTGGTCGGTTATGGCCACCGCGCTCTGTCCCAGCTCCTTGACGACCTTGAATATCTCGTCTATCTTGGCCGCTCCGTCGAGCAGGCTGTATTCGGTATGAACGTGTAAATGCACAAAATCGGTCATATCTTCCTCTTACGCTTTTTATTTTGTGTGGGTTGGTCTAATGGTTTTTATTCTGTGTCGGTTGTTTATGCTTTTATGATTTGGGTTGTTTTGGCTTGCGGTCTTATGATTTTGGGGCAAGGTTGGCTCCGCTTGCCGTTTGGGCGAAAATGCGGGTTTTGCGTGATTCAGGCCACTTTTCGGATTTTTGACGGGATTTTTCGGTTCGGCTTGATTTTTACCGTTTTTGCGCGTTTTTGTGAGAAAAAGGCCACTAATTGAATTTTACGAGCGGTTGCCGCTTGCGGTTTTCGGAACGCCGCTTTTGACTGCGGCGGGCGGCCACGTTCAGTCGCTGAGTTCCTCTTTTATCTTCATTACCCTGCGCATCCTGTGGTTGACGCAACTCTTGGATATGCCGAGTTCTTCCGCCATCTCCTCGTAGGTGAGGTAACTGTCCTTCATGCGCAGGCGGCAAAGCGCGGCGAGTTCGGGCGGGAGGGCGTCCAGCCCCACGGTTTTCATGATGACCTCTATGGCTGCGCACTGCTTTTCGGAAGCCTTGACCTGCTTGTCAATGTTGCCTAAATCGCAGTTTCTCTTGCGGTTGGCCGTGTTGTTCATGTCCTTGTAAACCACCGTTTCGGCAAGTTCGTGCGAGGCGTTGTCCGCACCCATCAGCGACAGGGCTTCCTGAATTTCGTCGTTGTTTTTGATGTACACGACAAAGGTGTTCTTTCTCGAAATCAACTTGACGAGAATGTCGAATTCGGCCATGAGCACCGCGAAGTCCGAAGCCGTGCGGTAATAAGAAAAGACTATTTCAAAGTGGTAGCCGCCCCGCTTGCCCGCCTCGTCCGAAGGCAAGGTGCAACTTCCGCCGCCTAAAAACGCCCCGGCGATGTACGCGCGCTTGCTTTCTTCCTCCTCCACGAGGTACTTGTCAATCTCCACCCTGACCGACACGCCTTCGGGCGTGAGCGAAAGAATGCCGAGTTCAGAAAGTATGCCGAGGGTGGTGTCGTCGATGTATTCGACAGTTATCTTCTCCTTTTCCGCACCGCGCATGCCTTTGGTTTTGTCCTGCACGTTGTCGGACCGAACGTCGGGCTGCTTGTCCGCAGGTTGCGGCCGATCATCGGCTTGCTTGTCCGCGGGTTGGGATTTGGCGGCAACGGGGAGCGGTTTGAGGGAAAAGCGGGTTTCTATGAGATTTTTGAAGTATTCTGCGGTGGACGCGCTCTCTGTGGTGAAGGAGAAACCTATGTTCCGCCCGTCGGACACGACCGAGCCGCTCGTCCTTAAAAATGCAGAAATGCAGGCGAGTTTGCAGCAGTCTGAGTCGAAGGCTTTGGCCGTCAACTCCTCTTTTACTCTACGCGTGAAATTCATCTTTGTCCTCTCTTGTACGCCGCGAATGCGGGTTGGCGGCAGATTCCTTTTGCCGAATCTTTTACTCTACGCGTGAAATTCATCTTTGTCCCCTCTTGTACGCCGCGAATCTGAACGAGGGGAGCCTGTCCAGATTGTGGACGCGTTCGGCGGGAATGCCCACCCGCTGCATAAGTGCAAAGGCGGGGTCGGCGTCGGCCACGCGGTCGGGCGAGTGTGCGTCCGAACCGATTACAAAGTTGACGCCCGTTTCCATTACGGCATGCCACTGCTCGTCGGTCATGTGCGTCTTTTTGGTGTTTATCTCGATGTAGGTGCCGTATTCCTTGCAGCAAGCCGCCACTTCTTTAACGTCGGCAAAGACCCTGTAATCAAGGTGGGTTATCACGTCTATGGGCTGCCGCCTTACGGCGTTGACGTAAACGTCCGTGATGTAACTTTTCACCTTTCCGTCGAGGGTTCCGCCAAAGGAATTTACGGCGGGAGAAAGGACGCCCATGTTCCAAAAAGCCCCTAAATCGCGATAATTCACCATTACGTGGACGCCTGCAAGGAACACGTCGAACTTGTCGTAATCCTCTTCTTTGAGATCGCACGTGCCCCTTCCGTCCACAAAATTGCTCTCGATGCCCATGAGCACGCGGACGCCCGTTGAGCGCGACGCTTCTTCCACAGAACGGCGGAGGGCGGGCAGCGCTTCTCTCTTCAGCCCGAAGAATGGGTGGGCGAACCCGTGGTCGGACACGGCCATCTCTTTAAGCCCCGCCGCAGCGGCGGCACGGGCATTTTCCATCACCGTGCCCGAACCGTGGCTGAACACGGTGTGGGTGTGGTAATCGGCGTAAAGTTTCAAGTGAATTCTCCTATGTATCTTATCTCTTCTTCAAGGGTTATGCCCGTCCTCTCCCTCACCGCGGCTTTGGCGATGGCTATGAGCGTGCGCACGTCCTCGGCCGAGGCCGAACCGACGTTTACGATGAAGTTGGCGTGTTCTTGCGAGATGCAGGCGCCGCCCGCGCGGGTGCCTTTAAGGCCGCTTTCCTCTATCAGTCGGCCAGCGGGATAGGCGGCCGTGTTTTTGAAAACGCTGCCCATGCTCCTTGCGCGGGGCTGGCCGCGGCGCATGGACAAAAACGCTTTTGTCGTCTCTTCTATCTTGTCCTTTTTGGCCGTTTTTGTGAGAAAAAGGGCACTTATTGCAAAAATGCCGCCACCCGGAAAGACGCTGTTACGGTAGGCAAAGCCGCACATCTCGCGGCTTAAAATCACCGTTTTTCTGCCGTCTGCCGCTTGGACGGAGACGGTGATGTCCGACACGGATCGGCCGAAACAGCCCGCGTTCATGGCCAACGCGCCGCCCACGCTGCCCGGGATTCCCGCAAGGAACTCCGTGCCTCCAAGGCCGTTTTCACATGCGAAGTGAGTGAGTTTAGCGAGCGGAACGCCCGCTTCCGCACGGATGAACGCGAGGTCTCCCGCCCTCTTTTCCACGGATATGTTACAGAGTTTTTCGGTGGAAATCACCGCGCCGCGAAAGCCCGCGTCCGACACGAGAACGTTGCTTCCCCCGCCGAGAACGGTGAATTTTGCGCGGACGCTACGGCACAGGGCGACGGCCTCGTTGAATTCGGCCTCCGTGCGCGGGGTCAGGTAGAAGTCGGCGGTTCCGCCTATGCCGATGGTCGTGTGCGCGGCAAGCCTCTCCCCGCGAACGTGCGGGATGGCGGTGGCGACGAGGGCCGTGGCGAGTCGTTCGGGATCGTATATCTGTTCCATTATATTTTACACTATTCCTCTTTTATTTACAAACTATTGCTCGAGGTAATCCCGAAATTTCTCCAAAAATTTTTCTTGACCGTCGGCCTGCATGAGGCTGAGGCGGGCGGCCGCGTCCACGAAGGGGCTGAAACACTCGGTCGGGCGCTTGGCTTTCAGCGCGTCCATCTCGGGAACGCCGTACGAAACGGCGGCGCCCGTCGGAGAAAACAGCCCGATTTCCGCAAGGCGGCGCTGCACCTCGTCGGAGATGAGGTATTCGCAAAATTCCTTGGCGGCCGCAAGGCGCGCGTCGGATAGCGATGTCGCCGCTACGTACTGCACGAGGTCGGTGAAGGTGCCGAGCGGTTCGACCGAGTATTCCACGTTCTTGCCGCTCAGCCTGTAAACGTCCCTCTGCGTGCCGTAAAGCACACCCGCCTTGCCCGATGCGAAACGGGCGCAGGCTTCGGAAGGTGGCAGCTCCTCGTCTGCAGCAACGCCCGCGAGCAGCAGGGCAAACCGTGAGAAATTGTCCGCCCCGCGGGAGACGACCGAGCCTTCTCCACTCCTCGTGAATTTAAGGTACATTCCGTACGCGTAAGGGTAGAAACAGGCGGTTCCGCCGAGGGCGCCCGAATTGAAAAAACAGCCGTTTTTGTGCGTTTTAAGGGGTTTTGCAATATCGGCGGCAACCGAAAGACCCGTTCCGAAGGAGATGACGTCGGGCACATTTCCCGCTTGCACACTTGTCTCCGCGCTGGCGTTGGTGTGGTTTATTATCGAAACGTAAAGTCCCTCGTGCGCCGCCTCAAAGGACGCCGCCGTCTTTTCGAGAAACGCCCGCCGCGAACCTTTTCCGCCCTCGAAGGAGTCGATGTGCCACACCACGAGCACGCCGACGGCCTCGGCCTCATACGCCTTGGGTAAAAACGCCGCTTCGAGAGCGAAGGGAGCGGCCGCGAGGAAGGCCGCAAACAGCAGGGCGACCGCCCATTTGGCAAATACTTTCATGGTATAATATATGTAACGGACGGAACATTATGAAAGATGTCCGGCGCGGTTTGCTCTGCCCCAACCGCCGGCGCGGCGTAATTGCGGGGCGGATTGGAAAGGTGCGTTGCGGCACACATATACATATCATCATATACGCATGTATACATCTGACGAGGATACACGTCTGCTAAAATGTGCCAATAATGTTCGATTCAGGCCACTTTTGAGAAAATGCCGAAAATTCTCTCCTCGTTTTGAGATGAGGAAAGACATCGTCCCTTTACCTCTGTGGGAGATAAAAAGGCGTTGCCTTTTGCCCTTGTGCGGGCGAAAAGAGCAAAAACCAACAAAAAACCCTGTGAGTATTTTCACAGGGTTTTATTTGTGTCATGGAGTTTAGCGGTTAAAGATGAATATTTGGGTCAAAACGGTCAGCGCGGACGAGTGGCGGAGAGGTAAATCGAAAGGGTGTTTTGCATGGGTGCGCGAAGGCTAAAATGGGCGTTTTTGTGAGATTTAGGGCACTTATCCGAGTTGACGACATTATTTCTGTATTAGATTACCCGAGTTTGCCCATACCGTATTCTTACGCTGTGGTCAGGATTTACCCGAGTTTGCCCATGCGCTGTTCCTGAATAAGGCGGTCGGCGACGAGGGCGATGAATTCGCCGTTGGTGGGCTTGTCCCCCGCCTTGTAGAAGTTTACGCCGAATATGGAGTTGAGGTTGTCGATCCTTCCTCTGTTCCACGCCACCTCTATGGCGTGGCGGATGGCGCGTTCTACCTTGCTGGGACTGGTTCCGTACTCGCGGGCGATGGTCGGGTAAAGCTGCTTGGTTATGTTGCCGAGGATGGCGGGGTCCTTCATGGCGAGTTTTACGCCCGAACGCAGAAATCCGTAACCCTTGATGTGCGGAGGAATGCCCGCGGAAAGGAAGACGTTGCTTATTCTGAGATCCGCCGCGCCGTCCTCACGCGCTTTGGTTTCGGGAAGGTTCTTTTCGGTAAGGGCCTTTATGCGTTCCACGACAATCTCCGCACGCAGCGGACGCACGAGGTACAAATCTGCACCGAGGCGGGTGGCCGAACGGATGGTTTCGTCCCCCGCGCACGCCGAGTAGACCGCCCGCTTGCCTTCGTAACCGTTCTCTTTGAGTCGGGTGAGCAGGGTAAGCCCGTCCATGCCTTTGAGCACGAGGTCGAGAATCACGACGTCGGGCTTTGAGGCGAGCACTTCGGCAAGCCCCCTGTCCCCGTCCGAGGTTTCGGCCACAACCGCAAAGTCTCCATCCTTTTCAAGTTCGCTCCGCAACTCTCCGCCGCCGTCCATCAGTAATGCCACAGAATATTTCATGATATACCGTCCATAGATTTTACAATTTTAACTTCTATACGACAATTATACCTCATAATTGTAAAAAAGGCAAGCGTTCAGCCTGCACTTTCTGTAAATATTGCCACTTTATTCGTCGAATTTTGTAAAATTGCTCGCGGATCGTCCGAGGCTTTTGTCGAGAAACCCGGCGGCAGAAGAGGCGGCGAACACAAAAGTCGGGCGGACATAACAAAGCCGCGGGGTAAAGACCTCGCGGCTTTTTTGGTTTTTATGATGATGTGAATTATTCTGGGGTGTTTGGAGATAGGTCGTTCCACAAGAGGTTGGCGATAAGATGTTGCACCAGAAAGGGTGATGATGAGGAGTTACGACCGAGGTTTAACGATGGGAGTGTTCCTCAATGGGTTGGCGATGGGGTGTTCGGGCGGGTATGGTGATGAGGAGACGCTACGCCAAAGGGAGTGGTGGAATGTTTGGGGAGTTGGGTTACCTGAGGGTTTTGTCGAGAAGTTCCTGCGCGGCGTCGTATCCGTACTGCTTGAGGCGGTACTTGCGGGCGGCCGTTTCGATGATGATGGGAATGTTGCGGCCGGGCGACACAGGGATTAAGAGTTTGAATTTTTCCACACCGAGGATCTCTTCGGTGAGGTTAATGTCCCCTATCCTGTCGTACTCCTTGTTTTCATCCCACTTTTCGAGGTGGACGACGATGTCGATTGTCTTTTCCGTTCTCATGGAACCCGGGCCGTACATGGTCTGGATGTTAATGATGCCGAGGCCGCGTATTTCCATGTAACCCCGTATCTTGTCGGGGGCGGTGCCGACGATGTTGTCGTTGATGAGGCGGATGATCACGCAGTCGTCGGCGACGAGGCGGTGCCCCCTGCCGATGAGTTCGAGGGCAAGTTCGCTCTTGCCGATTCCCGCTTCGCCTTCAAGAAGAATGCCCACGCCCGAAACGTCGAGCAGGACGCCGTGGCGCATGGTCTCGCGGGCGAGCGTGCGGCTGAGATAATGGAAAAGGTCGTTGACGACCTGCGTTGTTACCTGACCCGAGACGAACAGCGGGCAGCCGTAGCGGGAGGCGCATTCGGTTATGTCGTCGGTAACGTCGAGGTTGCGGGCGACGATGAGGCAGGGAATTTCACGGCTGAACAGTTCGTTGACGACCTGAGCCCGCTTTGCCTTGTCGAGGGTGGCGACGTATTCGTGCTCGGCCATGCCGATGACCTGAATCCTCGTGTGGTCGAAATGCTCGAAATATCCCGTTAACTGAAGGCCCGGGCGGGAGATGTTTTGCGAAGCGAGCGGAATGGTGCCCCTGCCGGGGTTTATCACCCTGAGGTTGAGGGCCTCGGCAAATTCATTTACCGAAACGGTGGCCGTGTATTCTTTCATGTCGTCCATAATTTTATCCCAAACGATAGTGTGATTTATATGCGGTCTGCAACTAACGATAGTGTTGTTTGCGCTTTAACGATAGTATGAATTTAGTCTGTTTATAGTACAGGGTGGTAAGCGGATTTTGGTCGATTCCCGTGCGATTTAGGGGGTTTTTGGGTGGTGGCGGAGTTTAGCCCGCGTGGGTGCGGGACGTTACAGGCAGTAGTCGTGGATGACTCGCGCGATGGCGTCCTCATTACAGGAGACGGTTACGGCGTCCGCACGGTCTTTTACGCCTTGCGGCGCGTTGGAAACGGCGACGCCGAGACCCGCCCATTCTATCATGGAAAGGTCGTTGAGCGCGTCTCCCACGCAGATGACCTGCTCGCGTGAAATGCCGTTGCGATCAGCGACGAATTTGACGGCTTCGCCCTTGGTGCAGCCCGCGGAGACGGCTTCTATGAGCAGGATGTTGGAGGTGTTGAAGATTACCCTGCCCGCGTATTTATTATTGAAGAAATTTATCGTTTTTTCGACCTCGGAATAATCGTCGTCCTCGGCTCTGTCGTTGAGGCCGAACACTATTTTATCGAATTTGAGGCCTTTTTCACGAAAATAACCCGCTACGTCCTCGCCGACGACTATGGGTTGGAGGTTGTTGACCGCGGTGTAATATTTTGTCCTTTCGGTCATTCTGTTGATGTAGTACCTTCCGTTGGCGTACGCCTGAACGTAGTAACCGAATTTTCTTATATCATCTAAAATCTCGTAAGCGGCGGCGCTGTCGAGATACTTTTTCATGAGGACCTCTCCGCTCGTAACGTCGGCGACGACACCGCCCTGAAAGGCGATTATTTCGCCCGTGAGGCCGAACGGGGCGACGGTGGCGAGAATGGTGTTGAGCATTCTGCCCGTGGCTATGACGAATTTACCGCCCGCACGTTCGTACTCCTTTATCGCCTTGAGGTTGGCGGTGGAAACGGTGTGGGCGGATGACAGAAGGGTGTCGTCAAAATCGGAAACGACCATCCTGTATTTCATGAATTTTTGTCCTCTTCAAAGTAGTTCTTTATCATTTCCGCCTGCTTTCTGCCTATGCTGTCGACTTCCATGAGTTCTTCTATGGTGGCTTTTTTAATCTCCTCGACCGTGCCGAAACGTTTGATGAGAAGTTTGCGGCGTTTGGCGCCGATGCCGTGCACGCTTTCGAGTGCGGACGTGAGCATACGTTTGCTCCTTATCGTGCGGTGGTAGGTTATGGCAAAGCGGTGGGCTTCGTCCCTTATGCGCTGCAGCAGCCGAAGGACGTAATCCCGCTTGTCGAGAATGACGGGATAATCGTCAAAGAGCGTGTAGATTTCCTCCTCACGCTTGGCGAGGGATATGAGGTCAATGCCCTGAACGTTCATGTCGTCAAAGACGGCCTTTACGGCGGACAGTTGCCCCTTGCCGCCGTCGATTATCACGAGGTCGGGCTTGGGGAAGGACACCTCGTCGGGGGTGTTTATCTTGGCGAGGCGGCGGCGCAGCACTTCTTGCAAAGATGCAAAATCGTTGCTGCCCTCTACCGTTTTTATCCTGAATCTGCGGTAACTGTCCCTGTCGGGTTCGCCGTCTGTAAACACGACCATGGAGCCGACCTTGTCCGTGCCGCTTATGTTGGAAATGTCGTAACATTCCATGCGTTTCGGGTATGAGGAAAGTTTGAGAATCTCCCGGAGCCGCTCGCATGCGACGACGGTCATGTCGTCCTTGTGGCGTATTCTGCTGACGGATTTTTCGAGATATTCCACGGCGTTTTTTTCGGCCATGAGGGCAAGGTTACGCTTGTCGCCCTGTTTGGGGCAGACGACCGTAACGAGTTTTGAGGACATTGCACGGAATATGCGTTCTACCAAAGGCGCGTCGGGTATCTCGACGTTGGTGATTATCTCGTCGGGAACGCCGTTTTCTTCCTTGTAGTACTGCATGATGAAATCTTCCAAAGCCTCCCCTTCCGTATCCACGCCCTCGTCCATGCTGAAGTTCTTGACGCCTTGCATTCTGCCGCCGCGCGTTACCAAAACGGTTATCACCTGATAGATGCCGTTGCCCGTGATGGCGATTATGTCCGCGTTGACAAAGCGGTTCATGGAGGTAATCCGCTTTTCCTTTATGCCCGCGAGCATGTTCAGTTTGTCCCTGCAAGACATGGCAAGTTCGAAATCTTCCTTTTGGGAATATTTCTGCATGCGTTCGGTGAGAACTTTGACGGGCGAATCGTCGTTTCCGTTGAGGAAATCGACGGCCTGATAGACCCTGCTTAAGTATTCCTCCCTCGAACATTTGCCCGAGCAGGGAGCAAGGCAGAGTTTCATGTGGTAGTTGAGGCATTCGCGCTTGGGCTTGTCCGCCGACAGCCTTTCCGTACAGCGGCGGAGGTTGTAACAGGTGTAGATTATGTCAAGCACCTCGTTTACGGTTACGCCGCCCATGAAGGGACCGAAATATTTGGCCCCGTCCCGCCTTACTTTTCTGACGATGGCAAACGTGGGGAAATCCTCTTTGAGGTCTATCCTGAGGTAGGGGTACTGCTTGTCGTCCTTCAAGAGAATGTTGTACTTGGGCTTGTACCTCTTTATCAGGTTGTTTTCAAGGGAAAGGGCGTCTATCTCCGAGTTGGTTATGACGTATTTGAAATCGGCTATGTTGGAGACGAGTTGCGCGGTCTTTTCGTTTTTCTGGGTGTTGAAAAAATACTGGCGCACCCTGTTTTTAAGGACTTTGGCCTTGCCGACGTATATGACGTTGCCGTCCTTGTCGTACATGAGATAACAGCCGGGGTTCTCGGGCAAAAGCTTAAGTTTATCCTCAATGTTTCCCATCATCGTTCTCCAAAACGGAATTATTATATATATTTTAACACATCCGCACGGAAAAAACAAGAATTTGTTTTCATATAGCGAGAAATTCCATGCCCTTCATAAGCACGTCGCCGCAGGCTTGTCTTTGGGAAAGTAGGTCGGATTCAGATTGCGAGAAATTCCATGCCCTTCATAAGCACGTCGCCTATAAGCTCGTCTTTGAGAAAATAGGTGATTATCTTTCCCTTCCGCTCGCATTCGACCGCGCCGAGGTTTTTGAGAAGCCTCAGCTGATGGGATACGGTTGTCTGGTTGAGGCCGAGAATGTTGGCAAGATCGCTGACGCACATTCCCGACACGGCGAGTGCGGAAAGCATTTTGAGGCGGGTCTTGTCGGAAAAGATGGTGAAAAAATAGGTGAGTTCGGAAAGGATGCTGTCGGAAAGCATGCAGTTTTCCACAAGTTCTTGCGTCCTTTTGTCAAGTTGAAGAATGTTGTCCATGTTTTTTGTCTCCTTAAAAACATGATACTACACGTTTGCGCAGGTGTCAAGACGTTCATATTTTCTTATTTTGCCGAATATAATGATATAACGAGAAAAATTGTCGAAATGGAGGTTTAAGATGTTATCCGACAATATCGTACTGTTTGCGCTGATACTGATGATGTCGGCGGGCGGGGACGTCAACATTACACAGACGCTCCTTCTGCTCGCTCTGCTCTCCGCCTCGGGCACGAACGGCTGCACCCGCTCGGCCTGAAAAGAAGAACCGTTCCGAAAGGGACGGTTCTTTTCTTTGAGTTTGGATTGGGTAACGGCTTGGCGGGTTTTGGTTGTTGGGTTTGGTTTTTGGGTTTGGCGGGACAAGAGGCTTTACAAGATGAATAAGTGGGCTTTTTCGCAGGTTATCGGGGGTTTTTATATAATCGAGAGCCTTTGATGGGGGCGAGACAAACAGCCGCTCCTTACAAAAAAGGGCTGTCGGGTCGGGTTGGAGGCGTTGCCCACCTCAGGCGCTCCGCGCCGGCCCCTCCTCGGGAGGGACCAAGTTAGTGATGAGTGTTTAGTGATTAGCGAGCAGAGCAGCGAAGCAGATTGGCTGTGGGGGGCGTTGCCCACCTCAGGCGCTCCGCGCCGGCCCCTCCTCGGGAGGGGCCATGTGTTAGTTCGGTTACCCAAAAGCCGCGTGAATCGCACAAAATCGAGGGTTTCAGGGCTGGGTCAGATGTCCTTGGCGACGATGGATTTGGAGTAGGCGGAGATGTCAAATTCGTCCTTTATGAAGGCGTTGAGGGTTTTTCTGCCCACCGAGTTTATGGTTTGTATCTTCTTTTCAAAATCGAAAATCTTGCCCGTGTACAGCAGATATTTTGCGTAGAGCAGCATCTGCGAGGAATTGGATTCCTGACTGAAGATGAAGTTGCCCTTTATCTGCTCCTTCGCCCGTTCAAACTCGTATTCGGTAAGGCCGCTGCGCTTGAATTTGGCGATTTCGTCGAGAATGCAGTTGACGGCAAGGTCGAGGTTGGACGGGTTTACGCCCGCGTAGACGCCGAGAACGCCGCAGTCCTTGTAAGTTGAAACGAAGGAGTAGACGTTGTAGGCAAGCCCCAACTCTTCCCTCACCTTCTGGAACAGCACGCTTGACATTCCGCCGCCGAGGGCGGTGTTGAACAGGTTGAAATAGTCGACCTCTTTCGAGCCGTAAGCGCAGCCGCGGTAGGCAAAACAGACGTGCGCCTGCTCTATCTCCTTCTTCTTGTCCTTTCTGCCAAAAATGACCGGACAGGGCGATTCCTGTGGGATAAAGGCCACTTTTTGAGGAAAGGAGTTTGCAAAATACTCGTCGGTGATGCGTTCGGCCTCGTCAAAAGTTATGTTGCCGGCAAAGCAGATGACGGTGTTTTGGGGCAGGTAAAAACGCGCCATGTAGTCGTCTATGTCCTTGCGGGTGAAGGCGTCGATGTTCTCCGCAGGACCGAGGACGGAAGCGCCCAGCCCGCTGTTGCCGAAGTGGGCTTCGGCAAGCAGGTCAAAGCAGAGTTCGTCGGGCGTGTCCTCGTACATGTTTATCTCCTCTTTGATTACGCCCTTTTCACGTTCGGTCTCCTTTTCGTCAAAGCGGGAGTGGAAGAAGATGTCCGCGAGGACTTCCGCCGCTTCCTCGGTGTGTTCGGCGGTGGACTTGACGTAATAGCAGGTTGTCTCCTTGGTTGTAAAGGCGTTGATCTGCCCGCCTATGCGGTCGATGGCGTCCGAAATTTCAAACGCCGTGCGCTTTTCTGTTCCCTTGAAGAGCATGTGCTCGATGAAGTGGGAAATTCCGTTGTTTTCGGCCGTTTCGTAGCGGGAACCCGCACCGACGAGCACGCCCGCCGTTACCGAAAACACGCCTTCGAGCGATTTGACGATGAGCCTGAGACCGTTGGGGTATGTCTTTAGTTTAACCATATTCATTCTCCGAAAATATTTTCTGAAACAGTTGTCTGCACGAGACCGAGCGCGGCGAGCCTGTCGAGTATGCGCGGCAGCGCCTGCACGGTGTGCGGTTTGGGGTGCATGAGCACGAGGTCTCCCCCCTTGATTCCGTCCGTCGCACGGGTGTACACCTTGTCGGGGTCGGAGTACTTCCAATCTATCGTGTCCTTTGACCAGAGCACGACGAAGTAGCCGAGTTGCCGTGCGGCATTAAGCGTGGCGGGGCCGTACGCGCCCGACGGCGGGGCGAACAGCACGGGCTTTACGCCCGTTGCCGCTCTTATCAGTTTATCCGTGCTCTCTATTTCCTCGCGGTTCCTCTCCTCGTCCGCCGTGTCCTGCGCGATGTGAAAGTAACCGTGGTTGGCAAGTTCGTGCCCCTCCGCCGCTATGCGCACGAGCAGATCAGTGTGGTCGTCGGCAAAGCACCCGCCCATGAAGAAAGTGGCCTTAAGTCCCCTATTTCGCAGAATATCGAGTATTTCGCCCACTTGTTCCGCCCCTTCGTAAACGTTGAACATGAGCGAAACTTTGTTGCTCTGCCTGTTGCCGCAGGTATAAGGAGCGGGCGCGGAGACGGTGGCAGCGGGCTGCGGAATGAAGCACACGGCGGCAACCGTGAGCGTTATTACGATGAGCAGCAGATTGGACGCGGCCGCAAGCCTGCGGCCCTTTAATAATATACCCATTTCTCGCCTTATAATTCGATAATCGGTATATTATACGGCGGGGCGTCCGCGTTTATTACCGCTGGTTGGCGGGTTGCTTTTGGGGCTGTAAGGAAGCGGCGGCGCGGGTTGATGGGCGAGGGTACACCAAAACCGTTGAGATTGTTGGTTTGGTTAAAGGGTATGATTAGCCCAAAAGCCGCCTAAATCGCGCAAAATCGAGGTTTTTGGGGTTCGTTGCCCACCTCAGGCGCTACGCGCCGGCCCCTCCTCGGGAGGGGCCAAGTTAGTGATGAGTGTTTAGTGATTAGTGATCAGAGCGGCGAGGCAGGTTGACGGGCGAGATAGAGGCAAAAGCCGTCTGAATCGCACAAAAACGAGGTTTTTGGGGTACGTTGCCCACCTCAGGCGCGTGCGCGCCGGCCCCTCCTCGGGAGGGGCCAAGTTAGTGGCGAGTGTTTAGTGATTAGTGATCAGAGCGGCGGCGCGGGTTGATGGGCGAGGTTCGTTGCCCACCTCAGGCGCGTGCGCGCCAGCCCCTCCTCGGGAGGGGCCAAGTTAGTGTTTAGTGATCAGAGCGGCGGCGCGGGTTGATGGGCGAAGTAGAGGCAAAAGCAGCCTGAATCTCACAAAAATGAGGTTTTTGGGGTACGTTGCCCACCTCAGGCGCGTGCACGCCGGCCCCTCCTCGGGAGGGGCCAAAGGTACGGGTGCGCGGGTTGTGTTGGGGTTGGGGCCAAGGGACGGGATAGCGAAAAAAGCAAGAAGTGGCCTTTTTCTCGCAAAAGCGGAGGGTTTCGGATACAAAAATCCGCGGGATGACTCCCGCGGATTGTCATCAGTTGTCCATCTTTTCGAGGAGTTTGAGGTCTATGCCCTTTTCTCCTATCTTGATGATTTCGACCTTTACGGTGTCGCCTATGGACAGGACGTCCTCGACGCTGTTTATCTTGTGGTCGCTCATCTTGGAGATGTGAATCATGCCGTCCTTACCCGGGGAGAGTTCGACGAAAGCACCGACTTTGGGGAGTATTCTCGCGACGGTGGAGATGAACATGTCGCCGACTTCGAGATCCTTGGCTATGGAGAGGATTATGGCCTTTGCCCTGTTGGCGTTGGTCATGTCCTCGCCGTAGGTGGCTATGTTGACCTTGCCGTCGTCGGTTATGTCTATCTTGACGCCCGTTTCCTCTATAATCTTGTTGATAACCTTGCCGCCCGAGCCGATGACTTCTCTTATCTTGTCGGGGTTGATGGTGAAGGTTATGATCTTGGGGGCGTATTTGGAAAGTTCCTTGTTTGGTTCGGGGATACATTCGAGCATCTTGCCCAAAATGAAATGCCTGCCCTCGTTGGCCTGCGATATGGCCTTGCGGAGAATGGTTTCGTCAATTCCCTTGATCTTTATATCCATCTGGATGGCGGTTATGCCCTTTGCGGTACCCGCTACCTTAAAGTCCATGTCTCCGAGGAAATCTTCAAGACCCTGTATGTCGCTCATTATGGAAATCTTGCCGCTGTCCACGTCCTTGATAAGGCCCATGGCTATGCCCGCGACGGGCGCCTTGATGGGAACGCCCGCGTCCATGAGGGCGAGGGTGGAGCCGCAGACGCTGGCCTGAGAGGTGGAGCCGTTGGAGGAGAGAACTTCGGACACCAGCCTTATGGCGTAGGGGAACTCGTCCTCGGAAGGAATGACGGGTTCGAGCGCGCGTTCGGCAAGGGCGCCGTGGCCTATCTCGCGGCGGCCGGGGCTGCGCAGGGGCTTGGCTTCGCCCGAAGCGTAACCGGGCATGTTGTAGTGGTGGAGGTATCTCTTGTACTGTTCGTCGTCGAGACCTTCGAGTTTCTGCACTTCGCTTATGGTGCCGAGGGTGCAGGTGGTGAGAACCTGAGTGAGTCCCCTCGTGAACACGCCCGAGCCGTGAACTCTCGGCAGGACGCCGTGTTCGCACCAGATGGGTCTGATGTCGGTCAACTTTCTGCCGTCGGGGCGGACGCCGCCGTTGGTTATCTTGGCGCGGACCTTCTCTTTGGTTATGTAGTAGAGAGAATCCTTTATTTCCCTCTCCATTCCCTCGTAAACGTCGGCAAAATGCTCGATGCAGTCCTTTTCCACTTCGTCCTGACGGGTCTGGCGGATCTGCCTGTCAAAGGTGTCAAGCGCCCAATCGAGTTTTTCGGAAGCGTAGGCGCGGACGGCCGCGTCCAGATCTTCGGGAACGTGGTAAAGTTCCATCTCCCTCTTGGGTTTTCCGACCTCGGCGACGATGGATTCTATGAAAGCGCACTGCTTTTTGATTTCTTCATGGCCGAAGAGAATGGCGCCCACCATCTCGTCGTCGCTTATTTCCTTGGCGCCCGCTTCAACCATCATTATGGCTTCCTTGGTGCCGGAAAGGTAAAGGGAAAGCGCGCTTCTTTCTCTCTGGGCGGAATCGGGGTTGATGACGTAATTACCGTCTACCATGCCCACGAGCACCGATCCCGTGGGGCCTGCGAACGGAATGTCCGAAATGCTGAGGGCGACCGAACTGCCGAGCATGGCGAAGGGTTCGGGAGGAATGTTGGTATCCACCGAAAGGGCGGTTGCCGTGACGGTAACGTCGTTGAACAAGCCCTTGGGGAAGAGCGGCCTTATCGGCCTGTCGATGAGGCGGGAGGTCAGAATGGCCTTGTCGCTCGCGCGGCCCTCTCTCTTTTTGAAGCCGCCCGGTATCTTGCCGACGGCGTACATCTTTTCTTCATAATCTACCGACAGGGGGAAGAAATCCATTCCGTCTCTCGGTTTTTCGCTCATACAGGTGTTGACCATGACAACGGTGTCCCCGCATCTTATGAGGCAGGAACCGTTGGCTTGTCCGCCGTACTTGCCCGTTTCGACGGTTACTTCTCTGCCGCCGATCTCTGTTTTGAAAACTCTGTAATTTTCCAGCATCTTATCTCCTTTTTTACTCTTTATGCTTTTAACTCTTTATCGTTTTTTTATTTATATCTCCGCCCGTCGCGTTTTAGGATTGCCTTGGCGTTTCGTGCCAGATTCCTGCGCGTTTGGTTTGCGCGGCGCATGCCCGAGGCGCGGGCGGGTTTTTTGCGGAATAATGCGCGTTTTGGGCGGCTTTTTCCGTTTTTTCAAAAAACAGGGGGACGGAAAACACCGACCCCCTTTCACTCTGAATTATGGCGGGAGTATTTCTCCTTGGGAGAATTACTTCCTCAGACCGAGTTTGGCTATGATGGCTCTGTAACCTTCGAGGTCGGTCTTCTTGAGATAGTCGAGCAGACCCTTTCTCTTACCGACCATCTTGAGCAGGCCGCGGCGGGAATGCTTGTCTCCCGGGTTGGCTTTGAGATGCTCGTTGAGATGGTTGATTCTCTCGGTGAGGAACGCTATCTGCACCTCGGAAGAACCGGTGTCTCCCTCGTGCCTCGCGTAATCGGCGATGATCGACTGCTTAAGTTCCTTTTCCATTTTCAATTCCTCCGTTTTTATTGGGCGGTATGCCCGTGATACGCCCGAGACCGGGGCAATGCGTCAGAGTTCCCGCAAAGCCAAGCGACGGGTACTATAAAATATTACCATAAACAAGATAAAAAGTAAACCGTTTTTGACGGAATTTTGCAAAACGGCAAAATTTTTTTGTTTATGGGGCTGCTGCGACATGTTGCTGTCGTGATTTGGGACGGGTTGCAACGTGTTGCGGGGCGGGTTGAATCGTCCGTACGGGGGCGTGTTCGGCCGCGGGTTAAGGCGAGGATTATGCAGGTTACGGCCGCGGATTATAACAAGGTTTGAGCGGTGTGCGGGTGTGAGTTGCAATGGGTTGCGGGTGTGGGTTGCAACGTGTTGTATTCACGGTTTGCGGGGTGGTTTGAACGGGTTGTTAAACGGGACGCGGCGGCGGGCAGCGGTGCCGAAAAGCGGCGGAAATGTGAGAAAAAGGCCACATTCGGGCGATTACGACCGGAACCGAGGTTTAGGTTAAGACACAAAATCAGCCGTCGAGACCCGAGAACAGTTTGTTCTTCTCCTCGATGATGACGGGCAGTTTGGCGATGTAGGACGCAATGTCCTTGGGTGCGCCGTAACGTTCTATCCTGTTCTCTTTGGGGAACACGCGTTTGGACACGGCGTTTGCGCCGCAGGCTATGTTGGAAGCCGTTTCTTCCATGACGTCCACGTTGTAAACGCAAATCTTGCCGGGCAGGGTGTAGCCCGTGTTTTCGAGATTGCCCGCCATGTACTTCTGGCGGTATAGGTAATAAGGAGAATAGCCCGCGCGGGTCAGTTCCGAACGGGCATGGTCCACCATTTCCGCCACGGCGCCCGCGGGCAGCCTGTCCACGCTTTCTTTAAGTTCGGAGCCGCGCTTTAAGCACAGGGTGTGCACGGTTATGTTGTCGGGACCGAGGGCGAGCGCACGGGCGATTGTTTTGGCAAAGTCCTCGGGCTTTTCGCCGGGCAAGCCGGCGATTACGTCCATGTTTATGTCAAAGCCGAAGGAGCGGGCAAGACGGAAACCCTCCTCCACCTGCTCGGCCGTGTGCATACGCCCGATGCGGCGGAGCGTGTCGTCGTTGAAACTCTGCGGGTTGACGCAGACGCGGGTTACGCCGCTGTCCTTCAAGAGGGCTAAAACGTCCTTATCCATCATGTCGGGTCTGCCCGCTTCCACGGTGTATTCAACGCCTTGGAAAACGGATAAAGCCCCTAAAACACGCATTAACAGCGTTTTCGGCAGGGATATGGGAGTGCCGCCGCCCACGTAAACGCTGCGCAGTTTGGTGAACAATTCTCTGCTTGCCGCTATCTCTCTGACGAGGGCGTCAACGTACTCTTCAAGGTTTTTGGCCTTGCCGATTACCGACGAGACGAAGGAGCAGTAAGAGCACCTTGTGGGGCAGAACGGTATGCCGACGAAGAAGTCCACGTTGCTGCCGTCCACCTCGTAAATTCCCCTCTGCGCCTCTATTATGTCCATGACGAGCGACGCCTTGGCGGGGGAAACGAGCATGGTGTCGGTCAGGAAGGAATATCTGTCCTCCCCTTGGCCGTAAGCGAGTTTGACGGGACGTATGCCCGTCAGCGCGCCCCACGGCATGGTTTCGCCCGTAACGGCGGAGATGGCCTTGTAGAGCGAAAGTTTGGCAAAACGCTTGTAATATCTCTTTTTCTCGACGGCGGTGGAGTAAGGGCAGACGTCTTCGGTTTCAAACGTCCTGTCCGATATCTGCACGCGGTTGAAGAAAACGCCGTTCTCCTCTCGGGAAGTGTGAACGACGTCGAGCGCGCCGCCGCCTTCAAACAGGTCTACGATCTCCTTGAGGTCGGGGTAGAACCCGCTGTCGGTTGTCAGCATCTCGCCTCCGAATATGGGTTGGTCATCTTTTCTTCTCCCGCGGTGGTCGCCTCGCCGTGTCCCGGGAGAATGATTGTTTCGGGCGGGAGAGAGAGCAACTTGTCGTTTACCGAACGGGCAAGTTCGGTTGCGCTGCCCGTGGGAAAGTCTGTTCTGCCGACCGACCCGCGGAACAGCGTATCCCCCGTAAAACACACATTATCGCACAAAAAACTGCACGAGCCTGCGGTGTGGCCGGGAGTTAGAAGAACCTTGAAAGTGAGTTCGCCAACCTCTACGTAGTCGCCCCCGCGGAAAGTGAAATCTGCCGTAACGCCCTTGAGCGGCTCGTCAAAATCCCGCGAGAGATTGGAAAACGGGGATTTGAGCAGAGCCAATTCCATGTTGCACACGCCCACCTTGATGCCGTGCTTCCTGTATTCGCCGACGTAGCGCGTGTGGTCGAAATGGCCGTGCGTGAGAAGAACGTGCGAGACCGCAAGGCCGAGTTTGTTGGCCCTGCAGAGCAGTTTTTCTGCGGGGACGCCCGCGTCTATTATGACGGCGTGGCGGCTGCCGCAAACGAGATAACTGTTGGAATCTAAAATTCCGTTACCGAAACATTCGTACTTCATCAGGTTACCGTCCTGAAAACATCTATTACCGTCTTTTCCGACGAGACTTTTTTGATAAACGCGTCGAGATCGGCGGCGGTGTTGAGTTTGACCGTCATGTTGAGGACGGCCCTTCTCAGTTTTGTGTCTATCCTGCCGTTTATGGAAGTTATGAACAGGCCGAGTTGTGCGCAGATGCCCGTTACCACGGAGAGAATGGGCGCTTCTTCCTCGGCGTGTATCTCCACCGAAACGATGTAATCGGTGCCTATTTTGCCCGACCACTGCGCCTCGATTATGCGCTCCCTGTCCTCGGCGCGCATGTTGGGGCAGTCCGCACGGTGGATGGTAACCCCTCTTCCCCTCGAGACAAAGCCGATTATCCTGTCCCCGGGGACGGGGTTGCAGCAGCCCGCAAACCGCACGAGCAGCCCTTCCATACCCTTTACTATTACGTCGCCCGTGGAGTTGTGGTGGGTTATCACCTTGGGAGTAACTTCCTTGCGCGGCGTTTCCTTGCGGGCGAGGTCGATGAGTTTTACGAGAACCTGATTGACGGTTACTATTCCGCCGCCCACAGCCATGTACATCTCCTCTGGAGTGGAGAAGGAAAGTTTGTTCTGTATCCTCTCCATGCTGACGGGGTTAATCAGTTCCGAGAAGTTGTAGCCCTTGTTGCGGGCTTCCTGCTCGAGCATGGATTTGCCGAGTTTTATGTTTTCCTCGTGCATTTCACGGCGGAAGAACTGACGGATCTTGTTTTTTGCACCCGCGCTCTTTACTATCTTGAGCCAGTCCCACGAGGGTCCTTTGGAAGTTTTGGAGGTAAGTATGTCCACCACGTCTCCCACCTGCAGGGTGGTGTTGAGCGGAACCATCTTTCCGTTGACCTTGGCACCCACGCAGCGGTTGCCTACTTCCGTGTGGACGCTGTAAGCGAAATCTATGGGCGTGGCGTCTTTTACAAGGCTTTTGACCTCTCCCTTGGGGGTGAAAACGAGCACCTCGCTCGAGTATACGTCCCCTTTGAGCGATTCGAGAAATTCCTTTGAATCTTTGACTCCGCCCTGCCACTCCATGACCTCGCGTATCCACGAGAGGCGGGTGTCGAAACTGTCCTCTACGGTCTTGTTTTCCTTGTATTTCCAATGCGCCGCTATACCGAACTCGGCCATGCGGTGCATCTCCTTTGTCCTTATCTGAATTTCGAAAGTCTGCCCGAAGTCGGTAACCACCGTCGTGTGCAGGGATTGGTACATGTTGGGCTTGGGCATGGCGATGTAGTCTTTTATCCTGCCGGGGATGGGCTTCCACTTCTTGTGAATCTTGCCTAAAAGTTCGTAGCACTGGTCGATGTCGTCAACGATGGCGCGCACGGCAATGAGGTCGTAGATCTGCTCGAGACTCTTGCCCTGATTCTTCATCTTTTTATAGATGCTGTAAAAGTGCTTAGCCCTGCCGAAAACCTCTCCGTTTATGCCCGACTCGTCGAGTATCTCCTGTATTTCCTTGACGACGAAATCCACGAACTTGCGCCGTTCGGCAAGTTTCTCGTTGATGTTGGCGGCAAGGTATTCGTAGGCTTCGGGGTCGATGTATTTGAGGCATAAGTCCTCTAATTCGCACTTTATCTGCGAAATTCCCAGCCTACCCGCGAGCGGGGCGAAGATGTCCAGCGTCTCCTTGCTCATGCGCTGCTGCCGCTCGTGCGAGAGGAAGTTGAGCGAGCGCATGTTGTGCAGCCTGTCGGCAAGTTTGATGATTATGACCCTTATGTCCTTGGCCATGGAGACGAATATCTTTTTGAAGTTTTCGGCCTGCTCTTCTTCCTGCGATTTGAACTCTATCTTGTCGAGTTTGGTTACGCCTTTGACGAGCAGGAGAATCTCGTCCCCGAATTCCTTGCGGATGTCGCCTTCGGAAACGGGGGTGTCCTCGATGGTGTCGTGCAGAAAGGCCGCGGCAACGGTGGAAGCGTCCATTCCGAGGTCGATGAGTATCTCGGCAACGGCGCATGGGTGGGTGAAGTAATCTTCGCCCGAGGCGCGCTTCTGGTTGGCGTGCGCTTCTTTGGCAAAGTAAAAGGCACGGGTCAGAATCTCGGACTCGCTCTGAGAATAAGTATGCTGAATTGTTTCGAGTAAATCGTACATATCTATCCGCCGAACTTTACGAATATGCGGGAATCTTTAAGGTCCCGCTTGCCGCCCGCCGCAAACGTGAGCTTGCCTTTGGAAAAGGACACAAGCCCGAGTTCGGCAAACACTTCAACGGCAAAAACAAACTGATAACGTGAGATTTGGGGCACTTTTTCCAATTTGAAGTACAACTCTCTCGACGAGTTTGCCTTGATGTACTTATGCCCCGTTATCAAAGAATAGACCTCGCCGACGGCCTGCCTCGTGGCGGTAACCTCGGGCAGCATGGACGCGACAGTGAGGTCTCCGTTGACGAAAATTTCACCCTCGAAGGGCGGGTAGGCAAGCGGCTCGTCGAGGTATATCATGCGCCTGTAACCTTCCAATCCCTCTCCCGAGGGGACGATTACGACGCACGCCGACAGGTTGCGGCTGCGCGGCGCGCCGAGACAGACGGGCAGACCCGTGAGCGACGGGAAATTCTGCAGCGATTTGAGCGTGCTGGCGGCGTAAACGGTACCGTAAGGCTCTGAAAGGCTCGCTTCTATCTTTTCCCCGATCTGTTCTTCGGAAAGGCGCACGGGGTTTGCGGCGTTTTGCCAAAGGACGCTTTGAACGTTCTTCATGAAAAGTTCAAGCCCGAGGTCCTTTCCCGCAACAAGTTCGGTTTCAAAGCCCTTTATGTAGCCGCGCAGGCTGTCCTTGCCGTTGTAGCGGGAGACGTTGGTTTCAAACACGATGGTCTTGCCGACGGGAGCGTTGAGCAGTTCGCCGTACTGCGCGCCGTGGAAGTAGATGAGTTCTATTATATCGGTGGAAACGGTGATGTGGTCGGTGCCCGCTTTCAGGCTGTCTATCCTGCGGATGGGCGCATTGAGTGCGAAGAGCGGCTTTTTGTTGCCCGTGCCGAAGGGTTCGAGCAGTTCGAGTTCCTTGGCAAATTCCACCGAGACGGGGCTGTCTGCAATAAACTCCACCTCGTATATGCCCGCGGTTACGGGACGAGGGTATTTTTCTTTGAGATAATCGTTGAGGCCGCGCTCGAAGGCGGGGAGATTCTCGGCTTTTATGGTTACGCCCGCCGCCTGCGCGTGGCCGCCGAACTCCACGAGGAACTCCTTGTTGCGGGCGATTGCGTCAAGAATATTTATGTCGTCCACACTGCGGGCAGAACCGTGCAGCAGCCCGTCCCTGCCTGCAAAGAGTATGACGGGGCGGCTGAATTCCTCCACGAGTTTTGCTGCGACAATGCCGACTATTCCGTTGTTCCAGCCACTGTCCTCAAGGACGATCGCCCTGTCGTAAGCCCCCTTTTTCATGAGTTTTGCACGGGCTGAGCGGTAGAGCGCGTCGCATTCGGCCTGACGCCTGGCGTTGTAATCGTTGAGGCGTGCGGCAAGCGTTTCTATCTCCCCGTCGTCCTCGGACATGAACAGCCTGAGGGCGGCAGCCGCGTCGTTCATCCTGCCGGCCGCGTTGATGCGCGGGGCTATACTGTAAGCGAGAGTGGTGGAAGTTATTTCCTTTATCTTGGATATTTCGATCAGCGCGGCTATCGCACGCCGCGTGTTGGAGGAAGCGATGATCTTGAGGCCTTCGTACACGATGTCCCTGTTTTCGTCGACGAGGGGCATGCTGTCCGCAACGGTGGCAAGGGCGGCGAGGTCGAGGTAAGAATACGCCGCCTTGCCGATGAGCGCCTCCGCTAACTTGAAGGCGACGCCCGCGCCGCACAGAAATTCAAAGACATCCTGCCCGGGTAGTTTGCAGTTTACGGTCGTGCAGTCGGGCAGAACTTCGGGCAGTTCGTGGTGGTCGGTTACTATTACGTCCACGCCGAGGCTCTGGATATACTCGACTTCGTTTACCGAGGATATGCCGCAGTCGACGGTGATGATGAGGTCGGGATTGTAACGTTCCATGACGTCGTCTATCTGCTTTTCGGAAAGGCCGTATCCGTCCGAACGTTCGGGCACGACGGCGTCCGCCGCTATTCCGAACACTGCAAGGGCCTTGACGAGTATGGTGGAAGCGCACACGCCGTCCACGTCGTAATCGCCGTAAACGACGACGGTTTCTCCCTCATCCCTCGCACGGGTTATGCGCTCCACGGCCTCCTTTACGCCCTTTAAGGCGAACGGAGACGAAAAGTGCGCCGCACCCGGGGAAAAGAAACGTTTTGCCTTTTCCACGGTGTCTATCCCGCGGGCGAACACGATGGAAGCCGTCCGGACGGACACGCCCGCGACCGCGGCGATCTGCGAAATTGTATTAAGTTGGTCGGGGTCGAACTGCCGCCTCGTTACAATCATATCTTTTATCCCGTCTGCGTATCAAAAACGGGCGAGATTCCTCGCCCGTCCGTTGTAGTGTGGTGTTTCAGGCTTCTGCCTTTACGCTCTTATCCACGCTCTTTTCCTTGGCGTACTTGCTGTAACCCTTTTTGGATTTACGCGTGAATTTGGCAAACAGTTTTCTCACCTGTACCCATACGCAACTCGACAGCACGATTGCCGAATAGAGGCCCGAGAGCAGGCCGAAGATTATGGGCAGGGCAAACTCTATTATCGAGGTAACGTCGTTTATCGAGCAGACTATGGCGATGAGGCCTATCATGACGAGGGTGGTTATGGTGGTGAGCAGCGTTCTCCTTATCGTTTCCTTTATGGAAATGTTGGCTATCTGCACGTCCGAAAGACCCTGGTCTTTATACTTGGCAAGATTGTCCTTTATCCTGTCAAACACGATTATCGTGGCGTTGATGGAGTAACCTATTACCGTGATGACCGCGGCTATGAAGGTGATGTTGACCGTTATGCGGCAGGCGGTGGTGAGGGTTATCATGACGAACACGTCGTGTATGAGGACGATGACCGCCGCGATACCAGAGGTGAGCCTGAACCTTATGGCGATGTAGATGAGCATGCACACGATTGCCACGGCGATGGCTATGAAGGCCTTGGCTGCGGTGGAACGCGTCGCGTCCGGCGAAGTGGTTGCCGAAGCGTAGCCCACAAAGAACTCCTCGCCTTCTCCCATCGTCTCCATGGCGTTGATCTTTTCCTTGATGCCCTGAACGAACTCGGATTCTTCATCGCCTATGGTCTCGCTGTAGTTTTCACCGTTGAGATCTTCGTCGTTATAAGTGAGGTTGTACTGAAGGCCGAGATGGTTGTTGGACTGGCTCTTACGGCTGCTTTCAACGGTGAATCCCGCTTCTTCTATATAACTCTCTACTTGGGAAAGGTATTCGTTTGCCTTTGCGCTGTCGTAAGTGGCGTTGACTTCAAACGTAATGGTTGCACCGGGCGTGAAGTCGAGACCGAGGTTCATGCCGGGTACTATCAAAAGGACTATGCCAACCGCTATTATCATTGCGCTTATGATGAAGAAAATGGTGGATTTTTCTACTATTTTAGGAGTCTTATTCATTTACTTCCGCCCCCCTTTTAAGATGTAAGAAGGCCGCCTCTTTCTCCTTGCCCACGATGGGACGGAAGAGTTTGATGAGCCAACGCGTTATTAAAATTGCGGTTATCATCGACAGCAGCACGCCTATGAACAGCGTTATCGCAAAGCCCTTGATGGAACCGGGGCAGATTATCCACAGAACGACGGCCGCTATCAGGGTGGTTACGTTTGCGTCGATAACCGTAATGACCGCACGGTGGAAGCCCGCCTGTATGGACGACTGCACCGTCTTGCCCGTGGCGTATTCTTCGCGTATTCTCTCAAAGATAACGACGTTTGCGTCGATTGCCATACCTATACTGAGAAGGATACCCGCTATGCCCGGCAGCGTCAGTTGTATGCCCGGAATGAAGGCGAGCAGCATGACGAGGGCCACGGTGTAGATGATGAGCGCGAGGCTTGCGACGAGGCCGAGACCGCCGTACATAACGCACATTATGACGAATATCACGGCAAGACCTATGGCGCCCGCTATAAGGCTGCTGGAAAGAGCCTTTTCACCGAGGGTCGCGCTGATGAGCTGCGCTTCGCTTATCTCGAATTCGAGCGGGAGGCGGCCGCTGTCTATGACGGAGGCTATCGCTTCTGCCTGCTCGTACTCGTCAAACGATTCTATCGTCGCGCTCGTGCCCACTATCTTTTCGTTTACGGTGGGCTGCGATATTATCTCGTCGCCCAGCCAGACGTACATGGTGGAATTTACAAGCGCCTCGGTAGCGGCGGCGAATTTGTTGCCGCCCTCGGGCGTGAAGTTGAGCACGACCACGTATTTGCCGGAGTTGTTCATGCTAACCGATGCACCCGTAACGTCGTCGCCGGTGAGATAAACGGTTCCGCTGTCCGCCGTGGATGAATCGGTAAACTTCAGTTCGCCAGTGGATCCGATGATCTGCATTATCTCGTTGGCGTTGTCAACTTCGGGAATCTCGATTCTTATCTTGGCGTTTTCACCTATATCCTGAGCGACGATCGTCGCCTCGGTATACCCTTTTCTTTCAAGCCTGTCCTGAAGGACGGTTATGGCTCTGTCGATATCGGCGTTGCTGCCGTCGCTCTTCTGGTTGGCTTCGAGCACGACGTAGTAACCGCCTTTAAGGTCTATACCCTGCTCTATCGTGTTGGCTATGCCGTTCCACGTATGATACTGGCCGTTGTATGCAAACGGGATATCAAAGCGGACAAAACTGATAACGGCAAAGAATGCCACGAAGACGCAGAGTATGGAAAGCAGTGTTATTGATTTACCTTTACCCATTGTTGCCTCCTGCCGGAAATACCCGGCATTCATTTTGTTGCACGCGCGTATTTATATAAGATAATATAATTGCGCTTTTACTATTATATAATTACTTGATAGGTGTTGTCAACGAATATTGAGGCCTTTAACCCAAAAAGTTGGAAATAATTTGGAAAGGCCGCATTTCGGGGTTTGTGCGGGCGGCGGCGATTTTCCGTGTTTTTTCGGGTCGGCCGCGGGTTTTTTGGGGTTAGTTTGGGGCGAACCGCGGGTTTTGTGGTCTACGGTTTGCGGTGAACCGCGGGTTCTTGCGCTGTTGCGGGTTGGCAAGCCTTTGTTTTTGGGTTGCCTGAGCGGCGATTTCTTGCGCTGTTGCGGGTTTTGGGGTCAGATTTCGCCGTTTTTGTACTTTGCGGCGGCCTCGGCGTACTCCTCGGCGTTTTTTGCGTTGCGGGCAACGTCGTCGTCCGTCGCTTCCCTCAGTATCCTGTACGGGTTGCCGACAACCACGCTACGGGCGGGAATGTTCTTTCTTCCGCCGATGACCGCGCCCGCGCCGATTATGCAGCCGCTGCCGACAACCGTTCCGTCGAGAATTATCGCGCCCATGCCGACGATGGTGTTGTCGCCCACCGTTGCGCCGTGGACTACGGCATTGTGCCCGACCGTTACGTTGGCGCCGATGGTTACGGGGTAGGCCGCTTCGGAATGCACGGTGGCGTTGTCCTGAACGTTGGAGCCTTTGCCGATGACAATGGCGCTCCTGTCCCCCCTGACCGAAGCGCCCGGCCAAAGGCTGACTCCGTCGCCAAGCGACACGTCTCCCGAGACGTGGGCGAGCGGATGAATGTAAACGTCTTTACCTGTAGTAACGGGCATAACTTCCTCCCAAGGGCAACCTTTTTTTTGAATTAGTGGCCTTTTTCGCACATTATCGGCCGTTTTTGTTCCGCCGCCGGCCGTCCTTGTTTTGGCGAACGACCGTCCTTATTTTGGCGCGAGGCCGTCTTTGTTTTGTCGGTTGCCGTCCTTATTTTGGCGTGGCGGGGTGTAAATGCGGGATTTACAAGTGGCGTCGGGCGGAAATAAAGTGCAACGGGTGCGCAAATGTGCAGATAATGCAGAATGACGGGTATATGTGCGGGCGGAATGGTGGGTGGACGCGGGTGTGCAAGTGGCGGCTGGCGGCTCGTTTTGCAATTAGTGGCCTGAATCACGCATTATCGGCGTTTTTTGTTTCCGCCAGAACGTGCAAGGCGCATTCCATACGTGCCCTCATCATCTCACAAGTGGGCTTGTAGGGGATGTTCACGTCGCCGTTGAAGTTGTAGTTGTTGGCGGCGCATCCGCCCGAACAGTGGTAACGGGCAAAGCAGTCCTCACAGCCCTTGCGGGTGTAGAGCGAGGAGTTTCTGAATATGTCGCGTATCTTTTCGTCAATGACGCCCGTGAACACGTTGCCCATTCTGAAATCGGGATTATCGGAGAATTGGTGGCAGGGGTACAGGTCGCCCGACGGGACTACCGACAGATATTCGTTGCCCGCGCCGCAGGCGTTTACGCGCTTGGTAAGGCACGGCCCGCCTTCGAGGTCGATTACGAAATGGAAGAAGTTGAAGCCCCTGCCCTCCTTCTTCCTCTTTATGTATTCGCGGGAGAGCCGCCTGTACTCCTCGGCGATTGCGGGCAGTGCGGTGTCGGGTATGGCGAGGGGATGTTCGGGCGGGAGCACGACAGGCTCGACGGATATTTCCTTGAAGCCGAGGTCGGCTATGTATTCCACGTCCTTGCCGAAATCGAGGTTCTTGTTGGTAAACGTGCCGCGGATGTAGTAACTCCTGTCCCCGCGCATGGCGACGAAACGGCGGAAGTTTTCGACGATGAGCGAAAAGGTTCCCTTGCCGTTGACGGTCTTGCGGATGGCGTCGTTGACTTCGGGCCTGCCGTCGAGACTCAAAACCACGTTTTCCATCTCCTCGTTCAGCCACTTTGCCGTCTGCTCGTTTAAGAGAACGCCGTTTGTGGTGAGCGTGAACAGGAAGGTCTTGCCCGTCTCTGCCCCGCGTTTTCTCGCGTAATCGACGGTTTCTTTGACGACGGCAAGGTTCATGAGAGGCTCGCCGCCGAAAAAGTCGGCCTCGAGAATCTTCCTGTCTCCCGAGTTGGCAATGAGAAAGTCGATTGCCGCCTTTGCGGTTGCCGCGCTCATGTATTCGCGCTTGCCCTTGTAAGTCCCTTCCGAAGCGAAGCAGTACGCGCAGCGCATGTTGCAGTCGTGGCAGATGTGCAGACACAGGGCCTTGAGGTACTTGCTCTTTTGGGGTTGCGCCTCTTCGGGCGGGGCGAACAGCAGACCGTTTTTTTTAAGTTCGCGGATGTCGGCCTCTATTTCGGCAACGGCCTGCGGGTCGGCCCCATCGAGGCAGTACGGCTTACCGCTCATCTTCTTTACCACTTCGGCGGTCAGCGCGTCGCATTCGTGAAGGGCGCAGGCCTCCGGGTCGAACAGGTAATATTTTCCGTCAAATTCAAAAGTGTGAACCATATTTCTCCGTAAAGGCAAAAAATCGAGGAGTGAAAACAAAATCACTCCTCTCGGCCGGGTTTTTATGTAAATTATTTGTTTTCTTCTATCTTGCCTTCTCTGGTGATCTTGCCGCACGACTGATTGCCGACGGTGCAGCTGGTTTTGCAGGCCGACTGGCAGGTGCTCCTGCATTCTCCGCAACCGGAAACCGTCCTCTTTTGGGCCTTGGCTATCGTCTTTATTCTCGACATGATGTATTCCTCCGTAACTTTTGTAATTTTATTATACTATATATTGCGGAAAATTACAAGCGTTTTGACCAAACTTTTGCGACGCGTTTTGCAGACCTCGGTAAATGCCCACAAACGGCGCGGCGGAATTGCAGGATTGCAGACAGACGAGCGGGGACAAACGGGCGGCGCCTGTATCCGCGGCGCAAGGCGGGAATCTGCCCGACGGACAGAAATTTACCGCCCGTCAAAGCCGCTTTTTAAGGGCGGTAGTGCGGGCGTTTAAGGGCGCAAACGGGCGGCGGCAAAACGCGGGATTAGAGTGAAAAGTGGCCTTTTTCTCTCAAAAACGGTCATTGCGGGTTCTTTTTTACGTTGGCGGCGAGTATGCCCGCGAGGGTGCCGACGATTATTCCGTAGACGAGTTCGAGCGCGGTGCCCCAGCCGAAGGAAAGCGACCCCGACACCAGCCCGAACAGCAGGTAGGTGCACACGACAACGCTCAGTCCCGTGACGCAGCCCTTTATGTAACCTTTGCTTCCGTTTACCGAAACGAAGCAGGCGGCGACGACGGCGCACAACTTTATTATCTGGTTTATCGTTTTGACCCAAAAGTCGCCTAAATCCGCAAATTTCAGCACGAGTGCGAACACGAGTATGAGCGCGAGGCAGACGCTGAGTCCCACGAGCAGTCCCTTGAGCAGCGAAAAACCGAAACCTTTTGTTCTTTCCATAAGTCCCTCCTTTTTTCTAACTAAATATACGCGGGGCCGCCCGCCGTTATTACTCTAACCGCCGATTGCGGTTGAGAGAAAGGGCAAAAACGGGGTTACAAAAGTGCTTTAAGTTGGGAAAAGGCGTACCCGTATGCGGCACGGGTAAGGCAAGACGGGGTTGCGGAAGGAAGAAAAAAACCCGTCCGGCGGGGCGCGAAAGGGCAGGACGGGGCATGAAAAAAAGCAGGGGCAAGGTTGAAAGCGGGACGCAAAAAGCCGCCGGAATGTGCGATTCAGGCGGCTTTTGAGATTTTAGAGTTGTCGGGCGGGCGTTCAGCCGTTTTCCGAAACGTCGTTGTCGTTATCCGTTTTTTCGGTAGGTTCGCCTGTCTCGCCGTCGGGAGTTTCCCCTTCTTGGGCGGGAGTATCGGAAGTATCTTCGCTTTGGGCGCGAGCCTCCCCTTCCTCTGCGGGCTGCGCGTCTTCGTCAAAGGGGGCGTCGGGCGGGGTCTGCGCCTCGGCCTCGGGGACAGCGGGCGTTTCCTGCGGGGTCTTTTCGTAAACGGCAAACTTGTCGAGTTTGAGATAGGACACGCCGTCATCGGAACCGGTCATGAGGACAAAGGTGTTTTCGGCATCGTCGATTTCGGTAACCACGCCGCAGATGCCGCCGATGGTCTTGACCTTGTCGCCGACGCGCAGGCTCTTGAGTTTTTCTTCGGCTTCTTTCTGGCGTTTTTTGTTGCTGCGGTTGGTGAAGAACATCATCACGGCGAGGATGACCACCATCGCTACGATGAGTATAATCGTGCCGCTGTTCTGGCAGCCGCCTTGCGTACCGGTTGTGTTGGTTGTTTCAGATAACAGATTCCAGATCATGTTGACCTCCGCGGCCCGCGGTGCGGGCCGTAATTTATAATTTTGTCCGCCGCCTTGAAATTGCGCGGCATTCTGCGGGCAATGGCGTTGCGCCTTGGGCGAATGGCCCGCCATGGGTTGTGCGGTTGGAAAACGCGGATTTGCGGCGTCGGATTTTGCGTGTTACCGCCGCGGATTTGCGGCGTTGGGGTTTACCTTTTACCGCCGCGGGTTCCGGTTGAGCGGTGAACGCACCGCCTTGGGGCGGACACGCCCTTACGTACCCTATATATGTGGCGGACGCAACTTTGCGCACCCTATATATTATGATATAACATTTTGGAATATTTTGCAAGCGTTTCCCCCGCCCGCCGCGGACGAACGGGAAAGTTTTGCGCTTTTTTCAGAAATTTCTGTCGTTTCCGTACTTGGCGTAAAAATCTTTTACGAAATCTTTGACATAGCCCCCGATGATAGCGGCGCGTATTCCCTTGACGAGGTTTATGAGAAAGCGGATGTTGTGCATGCTGAGGAGCATGGCGCCCGCCATTTCGCCGACGTTGACGAGGTGGCGGAGGTAGGCCTTTGTGTAGTTGCGGCAGCAGTAGCAGTCGCATTCGGGGTCGAGCGGGGTGAAATCCTCCCTGTAAGCGCCGTTTCTCACGACGACGCGCCCGCGGGAAGTGATGGCCGTTCCGTTGCGAGCGATACGCGTGGCGAGCACGCAGTCGAACATGTCTATTCCACGGAGCACGCCTTCGACAATGCAGTCGGGGCTGCCAACGCCCATGAGGTAACGCGGGTATTTTTCGGGATAGAGCGGCAGAAACCCGTCGAGTATCTCGTACATGAGCGGCTTGGGTTCGCCAACCGAAAGCCCCCCTATCGCCAGACCGTGCGTTACGTAAGGCAGGGTGGCCGCAAGACTTTCCCGCCTGAGGTCCATGAACAGATTGCCCTGAACTATGGGGAAAAGCGCCTGCGCTTTATTAGAATGCGCCTTGGCGCACCTGTCCAGCCAATCGACCGTGCGGCGCATGGCGCGGCGGGCGTCGTCGTGGGACGTGCCGTATTCCGTGCATTGGTCAAACGCCATTATTATGTCGGCCCCGAGGTTGTTTTCTATCTCTATCGCCTTTTCGGGTGTGATGAAGTGCTTGCTTCCGTCAATGTGGGAACTGAATTTAACGCCGTCGTCGGTTATGTCCCTGAGTTTTGCAAGCGAAAATACCTGAAAGCCGCCGCTGTCGGTGAGGATGGGCCTGTCCCAATTCATGAACTTGTGCAGGCCGCCCGCCTTGCGGACGAGTTCGTCGCCCGGCCGCATGTACAGGTGATAAGTGTTGGAGAGAATTATCTCCGCACCTATCTCCTTGAGGTCCTTTGGAAGAACTCCCTTGACCGTGGCCTGCGTGCCGACGGGCATGTAGATGGGCGTTTCGATATCGCCGTGCGGGGTGTGGAGTATCCCCGCCCGCGCACCCGTTTCGGCGTCCTGTTTTATCACTTCAAACGAAAAATTTTCCATAGCAAGAGTGCCCTGTTTCGCACAATAAGTGCCCTATTTCTCACATTAACGGCATATTTTGAGTTTTTGATAACCTGTCTTTTTGCGACTGTAAGACGAACATCGTCTGTTTCTATGAACGAGCAAGACAAGGAGAACGCTATAATAAACGAGCGCTTGGCTTAGAGCCGAGAAAGACAAGGCGCGCGAGGAAAACCCGAGGGAGTTTACTCTGACGTAAATGACCGAGGGTTGCCGCAGCGGAACGCAGTATTTCGACGGCTATAAGACGAGCATCGCCTGTTTTCAGAAGCAAGTAAGACAAGGAAATCGAGCATGACAAGGGGAGCGTACTATGGCGTACGTGACCCGCAGTCACGCGGAGATTGACACAGTATTACGCCGCTTATAGAAACAGGCACGCGTCGCCGAAACTGAAAAAGCGGTAACGTTTCTGTACTGCCAAATTATATAATTCGAGGACTTTCTCACGAGAGGCGAAGGCGGAGACGAGCATGACGAGCGTGGATTCGGGAAGGTGGAAGTTGGTGATGAGCGCGTCCACGCATTTGAATTTGTAGGGCGGGTAGATGAAGATGTTGGTGTCGCCCGAACATTCGCGGACAAAACCGTGCTCGTCGGCCACCGTTTCGAGGGTGCGGACGGCGGTGGTGCCCACGGCTATAACCCGCCTGCCCTCCTGCTTGGCGCGGTTGATTTTTTGGGCATTAGCCGCGTTTATCGCATAAAATTCGGAGTGCATGGTGTGGTGTTCGACGTCGTCGGTCTTGACGGGGCGGAAGGTGCCAAGCCCCACGTGGAGCAGAACTTCGGCAAATTCCACACCGCTTGCTTTGAGCCTTTCGATGAGTTCGGGCGTGAAGTGAAGCCCCGCGGTGGGAGCGGCGGCCGAACCTTCGGTCTTGCAGTAGACGGTCTGGTACCTGTCCTTGTCGGCAAGTTTGGTGTGAATGTAAGGCGGCAGCGGCATTTCGCCCACGCGGGACAGCACGTCCTCAAACACGCCCTGCCACTCGAAACGGACGATTCTGCCGCCCGAGTCGGTGCGGGACAGGACGGTGAGATTCAGCCCGTCGCCATAGAGCCGTCTGCCCTCCGCGGCCTTTTTGCCCGGGCGCACGATAACCTCCCAATCGGAGAGGTTGAGGCGTTTGAGAAGCAGAACTTCCACGCTTCCGCCGTGCTCGGTTTTGAAGTGCAGCCTTGCGGGCAAAACCTTGGTGTCGTTGACCACGACGAGGTCGCCTTTATGCAAATAGTCCCCTATATCGCGAAAAAAACGGTGTTCTACCTCGTCGGTCGCCCTGTTGTAAACGAGCAGGCGCGAACTGTCCCGCGGTTCGGCGGGGGTCTGCGCAATCAACTCCTCGGGCAGGTCGTAGTAAAAATCTTTGGTAGATGTCATAAGTCCTCAAAGCCGTCGTCGAATACGGACATCTGGTATTTGTTGTTCTTGGGCGGTTTCTTGCCCAAATGTTCATACGCCCTTACCGTGCAGACCCTGCCGCGCGGCGTTCTCGAAATGAAACCGAGTTGCAGAAGGTAGGGTTCGTAAACGTCCTCTATGGTGTTGGGGTCCTCGTTTACGGTGGCGGCGAGCGTATCAAGTCCCACGGGACCGCCGCCGAACTTTTCCATCATGGAAAGCAGAAGTTTTTTGTCTATGGCGTCCAGCCCCAACTCGTCCACTTCGAGACGGTCGAGCGCGTCGGACGTGGTTTCGAGATTTATGGTCTCGTGCCCCCTGACCGATGAAAAATCCCTCACACGCTTTAAGAATCTGTTGGCTATTCTCGGCGTACCGCGGCTGCGCTTGGCAAGTTCCTTGGCGGCGTCGGGGGAAATTTCGTCGCCGAGCACGATGGCGGAACGCGTTACTATTTCCGCAAGTTCGTCAACAGAATACATTTCCAACCTGCATATAACGCCAAATCTATCCCTCAAAGGAGAGGACAGCATTCCCGCACGCGTGGTCGCGCCGATGAGCGTGAAGGGTTTGAGCGGTATCTGCACGCTCCTTGCCGAAGGACCTTTGCCGATGATAAAGTCGAGCGAATAATCTTCCATTGCGGGGTAGAGTATTTCCTCTACGGTGTGGTTGAGCCTGTGTATTTCGTCTATGAACAGAATGTCCCCGCTCTCGAGGTTGGTGAGTATGGCGGCGAGGTCGCCCGCCTTTTCTATGGAAGGACCCGAGGTTACCTTTATGCTCGTGCCCATCTCGTTGGCTATGATGTGCGCGAGCGTGGTTTTGCCAAGCCCCGGGGGACCGTAAAGAAGAACGTGGTCGAGCGCTTCTCCCCTCAGTTTAGCGGCCTGCATGAACACGGTGAGGTTTTCCTTTACCTTCTGCTGGCCGACGTAACCCGCCATGCTCTTGGGGCGAAGGATGTTCTCTACGTCGTCGTATTCGGTTTTTGTGGAAACGATCAATCTCTCGTCATCCGTTTCAATCATATAAAAACCGCCTTTTTCTCAGTTTATTTGGCTAAATTCTTGAGTGCAGCAGCAATGACTTCTTCCACGGTCTGCGCGCCCGAAGCGTGCGCTGCGGCAACTCCCCTCTCGGCTTCCGAACGGGTGAAACCGAGACTCATCAGGGCTATCACGGAGTCTCCGTCGGCAGAGGCGGGCAAGCCCGCGGGCAGACCTTCGAGGTCGATGGAAGAGACGTTTTCACGCAGTTCGACTATTATGCGCTCGGCCGTCTTTTTGCCGCAGCCCTTGACGCGGGAAAGCGTCTTTGCGTCGGACGTGGCGATTGCGGTTGCCAGATCTTTGAGACTCATGCCCGCAAGGATGGTTATGCCCATCTTGGGTCCCACGCCCGAAACCGAAATGAGTTTTATGAACATGTTCTTTTCGGCAAGGTTGTCAAAGCCGTAGAGGGACACGCCGTCCTCTCTCAATTGCAGGTAGGTGTAGATTCCGCCGCGGCGTTCGCGGGCGAGCCGCTCGAGGGCGGAAGCCGTAACCGCGACCTCGTAACCTATTCCGTTGTTTTCGATAAGCACGCCGCCGGGCGTGATTTCCATGACGTTTCCGCTGATGTATCCTATCATGATTCCTCCGAAATTGCTTTGAGATAAGGTGAGGGAAAGCCGACCGCTCCCCGCTGTCCTCGGCACCGCGGGTCCGAACGGACCGACGGCGGTTCGCCCCGCGGCAGACGTTTTACTAAATAGAGAACAGACCGCCGAGGCGGTTGGTCTGGCTGTGGCAGAGGGCGACGGCAAGCGCGTCCGCCGCGTCGTCGGGACGCGGGATTTTGTCAAGCCTCAAAAAGGTTTTTACCATCTGCATTATCTGCTGCTTGTCCGCCCTGCCGTAACCCGTGAGGGCCTGTTTTATCTGCAGCGGCGTGTATTCAAACAGTTTGCCGCCGAGTTGTTTGGCAAGCACGAGCAGAATGACCCCCCTCGCGTGGGCGACGTTTATGCCCGTGGTGATGTTGGTGTTGAAAAACAGTTCCTCGAGCGCCGCCTGATCGGGATGATAGGTGGAAATGAGTTCCGTAACGCCCTTTTCTATCATGATGAGCCTGTCGGGAAAACTCAATTCCTTTGGGGTTTTTATGGTGCCGTAATCCACGGCGACCGCCCTGCCCTTTTCAGCGTCGATAACGCCGAAGCCGATGGTGGCAAAGCCCGGGTCTATTCCGAGTATTCTCATATTCACCGTCCGTTGTCTTTAACCTTATAAGTATAACAGATAATCGGCGTTTTGTCAAAGCATTTGCAAAACCAAAAACGGGGCGCACTGGGCGGGTTTGGCTTTGCGGGTTGCGTGGGTGCGGTGGTTTGTGCGGTGGGTTACGCGGGTTGCGGTGAGTTGCGGTGGGTTGTGCAAGTTTCGGAGCGGCGGGGCGAATGGCGGAACGGAAAGCACGGGGCAAGTTGAAACATACGGCCGAAAGGGTTGACAAAGCGGCGGCCTTTTGGTAAAATCTACTTGATGAAATCCATAAGAGACATTTTCAAAACGGGAAAGGGGCCGTCCTCCTCCCACACCATGGGACCCGAGAAGGCCGCGCTGATATTCAAAGCCGAAAATCCCAATGCCGACGCGTTCGGGGCCGTGCTGTACGGTTCGCTTGCCATGACGGGAAAGGGACACAGGACGGACGCCGTTATCATGGAGACTTTTGCGCCCATTCCATGCACGGTGGAGTTTAACAAAACCGAGGAGAATATTCCCCACGCCAACACGCTTGACCTCATGGCCTACGAGCACGGACGCGAGACGGCGAGGGTGCGCGTTTTGAGCGTGGGCGGCGGCGACATTGTGATAGAAGGCCGCGAAAACGCACAAAAACGCGATGTTTACCCCTTTTCCACTTTCCGCGAGACCGCCGATTATTGCAAGCGGAACGGCATGAGCCTTGCCGATTACGTCTTTAAGTTTGAGGACGACGGCATACGCGCTTTCCTCAAAGAAGTGTGGCGCACCATGCTCGCTTCGGTGGACGCGGGGCTTGCCAAATCGGGCGTTCTGCCCGGCGGGCTTAACGTGGAGCGTAAGGCCAAATACCTATACTCACAGGGGGCGGACGGCGAGAGCGACAGCACTCGTGAGAACAGGATTGTGTGTTCTTACGCCTTTGCCGTGAGCGAGGAGAACGCCGACCTCGGCACCGTGGTTACCGCGCCTACCTGCGGGGCGTGCGCGGTGGTGCCCGCCGTGCTCAAGTACGTGAGTGAAAAGAACGGTTACGGCGAGGACAGCGTGATACGCGCGCTGGCCGTGGCGGGGCTCATGGGCTGTCTCATAAAGGAGAACGCTTCGATAAGCGGGGCGGAATGCGGCTGCCAGGCGGAGATTGGGTCGGCGTGTTCCATGGCTTCGGCCGCACTGTGCGAACTTTGCGGGCTTACCGTTGACCAGACCGAATGCGCCGCCGAGGTTGCGATGGAACATTACCTCGGCCTCACCTGCGACCCCGTGAACGGTCTCGTTCAGATACCCTGCATAGAACGCAACGCCGTTGCCGCCATGCGCGCGATAAACTGCGTGAGCCTTGCGACTTTCCTGTACGGAACGCGCAAGATCTCCTTTGACCTCGTGGTGAAAACCATGCACGAAACGGGCAAGGACCTTTCCAAAATATACAAAGAGACCGCCGAGGGCGGCCTTGCCAAACTTTATAAATAGCCCGCGTATAACGGCAGTTAAAACACCAAGCCAAAAGCCGCGGCGGGGAACCGCACGGATTGCAAAAGATGAATTAAGCGCCTTTTTCTCACAAAAAAGGCGCTTTTTGTTATGCGGAGCAAGGTTGAATAAAATATAAAGACGGGCCGAGACGGCCCGTCCCGCGCCCCGCAATCACGGAGCGCTAAAGGAGGCGTCCACGGTTGCCGAGGCTATATCAACGGCAACCGATGGAAAAGAATGAACGAGCGTTCTTTCCGATTGCCGACATCAATAGTGTCGGCACGTTTTACGGAATTATTCCTCTTTTTCCTCTTTCTTGCGGCGTTTTGCAAACAATTTCTTCCAATTTATTTCGGACACCTGCACGAACACGCCCGCCGTGAGCAGCAGACCGCCGACGACGAGGTTGAGGCTGAATTCGTCAAAGCCGAATACGAGCGCAAGGATTGAACCGAATAAACCTTCTAACGTCAATATAACACTCGCAGAGACAGGAGAGGTGTGCCTTTGGCAAAGCACCTGCAAAATCTGGCACAGCGCGGTGGAAAACAGGCCGATGTAGATTATGGAAATTATGCCGCGGCGTAAGGCTACGGGATCTGCGGCGGACGGGAAGTGCGGGCCGCCCGTGGCAAAGGAGAAGATGAGCGAGGCGACGAACATGACCGCACCCATGAAGAAGGCGACCACGCCGTAGTGCGACTCCCTTCCGCTCTGCCCTAAATACGCCATGTTCACGCCGAACACGACCGCGCCCGCAAGCACGATGAGATCGCCCACAAGGCTGGACCCTTCGGACTCGCGCAGCATGTTGGTGAGGAATAAGGTGCCTAAAACGCACAAAATCAAGGCAAAAACCGTTTTGAGGCGGGGACGGATTCCGTAGAATATCCAGAGGACTATGGGCACGAACACGACGTAAACCACCGTGAGCAGCGAGGCGTGGGACGTTGTTGTCAGGCTCTGCCCGTACGTTTGCAGAATGAAGCCCGCGGCGTTGGTTCCGCCCGCGATGAGACCGACCACAACGTCCCTAAGGTTGATTTTTATTATGTGTCTGAAGAAGATGATGAAGGAAATGACCATGAGGAAAAGGCCGCGGAACATGGAGACGGTGCCCGCGTCGAATCCCGATTCGAGGGCGACTTTGGCAAACAGAAAACCGCCGCCCCAAATTACGGCAACGAGGAAAAGCAGAAGATTTGCTCTGGATTTTTTCATATTTCCTCCTTTTTCCTTTTACCCTTATCTATGTTTTCCCTTCACACTTATCTATGCGTCGGTGCTTTTTTGTGTTACTTATTTTATCGTTTTGTTTTACTTTGCTGCGCCTCTTTTCGGCGGCTTTGACCGGAAAGTTTACTTTGCAAAAACTTTTACCGACGGATTTTCGTAGGTCGTGAAGCGGACGGTGTAGCCGCCCGTCTCCATGGGCTCGGAAACCTTGGCGAGACGCCAGCCGAGTTTGTCAAGGTCGGGGAAGAATGCGTCCGCCCCGCCGTCGGCCTCAACCTTGGTTACAAGCGCTCTGTCGCAATAACCGATGAGCTGGTGGTAGACGGTTTCACCCCCGCAGACGAACACGTCATCCTTGCAAAAGTGGCCTATTTCGCACATTAACGCCTCCATACTGCCAACGGCCAGTGCTCCTTCCACTTCCTTTTTTGAAGTTAGCACGACGTTGGTACGCCCCAAAAGCGGCTTGGCCGAGGGAAAGGTTTCCAGCGTTTTGCGCCCCACTATTATCACCTTGCCGAGGGTGGTACGGCGGAAGAACTTCATGTCCTCGGGCAGGGAGAACAGCAGGTTTCCTCCCCTGCCTATTCCCCACTTTGAGTCTACGGCCGCAATCGCTATCATTACACAGCTACCTCAAACCGCGAATCGAATGGTGTGAACTCGTAACCTTCGAGGGAGAAATCGTCGACGGTAAAGTCGTAAAAATTCTTTACGTCCTCGTTCATCCGAAATTTCGGCGCGGGGTAGCGCGGGTTGTCGAACAGTTTTTTGAGGACGGGGATGTGCCTGTCGTAGATGTGCGCGTCGGCAATTACGTGAACGAGTTCGCCCGCGGTAAAGCCCGAAACCTGCGCCATCATCTTGAGGAGAACGGCGTACTGCACGACGTTCCAATTGTTTGCAACCGCCATGTCGTTGGAACGCTGGTTGAGTATGGCGTTGAGCACGTTACCGCTGACGTTGAAGGTCATGGAGTAGGCGCACGGATAGAGGTGCATTTCGTTAAGGTCGGCAAAGTTGTAGATGTTGGTCATTATCCTGCGGGAGGCGGGGTTGTGCTTTAGGTCGTAGATAACCCTGTCCACCTGGTCGAACATCCCTTCGGGATACTTGTTCTTGACCCCGAGTTGGTAACCGTAGGCCTTGCCTATGCTGCCCGTCTCATCCGCCCACGAGTCCCAGATGTGGCTTTTGAGATCGTGAATGTTGTTGGATTTTTTCTGCCAGATCCACAAAAGTTCGTCCACGGCAGAACGGAAAGCGGTGCGGCGGACGGTTATTGCGGGAAATTCTTCCCTCAGATCGTACCTGTTGACTATGCAGAACTTTTTGACGGTGTGGGCGGGCGTGCCGTCCTGCCAGCGGGGGCGGACCTGCTTGTCCGTGTCCCACACGCCGTTTTCTATTATATCCTTGCAGTTTTCTATAAAAATATCGTCCGCTCTGCTCATCTGTCTCTCCTTGTGAATGCGTCCTTTTCCCTTCCGCTCCAATGCTTGGCGACAAACGCCGTCTGCCACGAAACGGGCACAATTTTTGTGATGAAGTAAGTGAATTTGTTGAACAGCCCCGGGATTACAATGCGTTTGTTTTTCTCAGCGCCCGCAAGCGCTTTTTTTACGACGAACGCCTTGGGCTTTGCCGACAATCTGCCCTTAAGCCCCTGCCGCTTTATGTCCTCTATTATATCCGGCCTTGTGGGAACGCCGCCCGGCATTACCACCGTTACCTTTGCGCTGCCCTTTAGTTCCGTCCTCAATGCGGAAAAGAAGTAACAGATTGCAATTTTGGTTGCGCTGTACAGGGCGAAATACGGCATGGGACAAGCCGACGACATACTGCCGACTACAAGGATTCCAAAGTCCTGCGTCCGCCTTTCCATGGCGTAACGTGCGGTGGAAACGGCCGCTTCGAAATTGACGCGGGTCTGAAAGAGCAACTTTTGCTGGTCGTACTTTTCAAATGCAAGTTGGGTGTCCACCCCCGCGACGTAGACGAGGCGGGAGATGCGTACGCCCTTTGCGTCAATGTCCGCAAACAGGGCGGCGCGTTGCTTTTCGTCGTCGAGCATACACGGGAAAAAGTCGGTTTGCACGGCGTGAAATTCGGCGGCCAGCCTGCCGCTGAGCGCGGCCAGCCGTTCGGGCGATCTTCCCGTCAAAAACAGCCTGTCTCCCCTTGCGGCCAACTGTCGGCAGAACTCTTCTCCAAGTCCGCCCGTGGCCCCCGTAACCAGCGTATAACCTTCCATAATAATAAATTATACCACGTTTATCGATTTTTTGCAATAAGAATAAAGCGGCATTGCCGACAATATATTTATTTAAGAGCAGAAAGATTATTTTACGGATTCGGGTCGGGCTTGCGTGTCGGGTGGCTGTCTTGGGTTTGCGCTGCGGGTCCGGCGTTGTCGGTATTGTTGTCTTGGGGCTTGCATTGCGGGTCGGTGCGGTGAACGCGGGCGGCGGGAATGACGGCACGTGCGGTGCGGGCAATGGCCGAACATGGGCGGCGGCGGGAATGACGGCGCGTGCGGCGCAGGCGGGTGAATGCCGCGGGGAAAGCCCGGCGGGAGGTGAGAATTTGTTTGAAAGAATACTGTATCTCATAGGCAAAATCGTATTTTTCGCTTCGGCGGTGAACGGCGGCTCGTCCTTTCCCAAGCCGCTTTCGCCCGAGAAGGAGGCCGAGTATCTCCGCCGCATGTGGGAGGGCGACGAAGAGGCGCGTTCTCTGCTCATAAGCCACAACCTGCGGCTGGTGGCGCACATAGTCAAAAAATATCAAGGGGCGGAAAACACCGACGATCTGATTTCGGTGGGAAGCATAGGCCTCATCAAGGCGATCAACACTTACCAGCCTTCCAAGGGAACCCAACTTGCGACCTACACCGCGCGGTGCATTGAAAACGAGATTCTCATGTTGCTGCGCTCCAACAGGAAGCACAGGAACGTCGTTTCGCTTTCCGACACCTTCGGCACAGACAAGGACGGCAACGAGTTGACCTTTATGGATCTCATATCGGTTGGCGAGGACAGCGTGTTCAAACAGGTGGACAGAAACATCCAGCGCGGCAGATTCCTCGCCGCCGTCAAGCGCGTGCTCAGCGATCGGGAGTACCGCATTATAACCCTGCGTTACGGGCTTGAGGGCAACCCCGTTCTGCCCCAGCGGGAAGTGGCGAAACTCATGAAAATCTCCCGCTCGTACATTTCGAGAATTGAAAAGAAGGCCGTGGAAAAACTGCGCGCCGCCATAAAAGAGGACGCCTTCTTCATCGATTAGTGGCCTTTTTCACACAAAAAACGGGGCTTTTTCGGTTTTTACATGCCGAGAAAGCCCTTTTGATTTCAATTTTTTGCCGTTGCGGGCGGATTTTTTGGTGGTTTTTGGAAATTAGTGGCCTATTTCACACAAAAAAGAGGGTTTTCGGTTTGCGGCGGCCGCCCGTTTTCCGCGAGCGGGAGCGGTTGAACGTGGGGAGTATTGCTGTCCACTGTTTGGCTTGCGCTTCGTTCCCGGCGGACGGCGCGATCGATTTCAACTTGCCGTCGACTTGGTTCAGACCTGCGGAACGGCAATTTTATTTATGGCCTTATTTATATAAGGACAGCGGGTGCGTGTTGGACTTTTTCTTTATTCTGTTTGACAACCGACGCGCGTGCCACCGTAAAAGACGGCCGCAAACTTCCGCCGACATAAAAAGGCAACAGACCGACGGCGTTATATAAAAACGCAAGCCGCAAGCGGCCGCATTTCAACTTGGCGGCACGCGGTTTTATTTTTATCCGTTCAACGCTTGATTGAACGGCTTATTTTTGGTATAATGTTCGTGGAGGATTTTATGGACATAAACGGTTACCGCCCCAAATACGGCGGATTTAAGGGAAGAAGTCTCGTCGATCTCAAGTCGGTTTCGCCCGAGGAGATATGTGAAATTCTGTACGCCGCGCGCATTCTCAAGCGCAAGAACGCCGTGGGAGAAAAGCAGTTTTCGCTTGCGGGCAAGCAGGTTCTTCTCGTTTCCAAGGCCGCATATTCGGGCATGAGAATCGCCTTTGAAATAGCCGTGAGGCAACTTGGCGGCACGCCCATCATCCTGCCCCTCGGCGGCACGCAACTCGAAACGCTGGTTGAGGACAGGGACTTTCTGCCCGTGATCAAGCGTTACGGCGTCAACGGAATAGCCGTGAACACCGCCGACTGGCGGGACGCGGAACTTTTGAAAGAACACACCGACCTGCCCGTGCTCAACTCCCACGGGACAACGGGGCCGTGCGTTGCCCTCGCCGCGCTCATGACTCTGTGGGAGCGGTTCGGCAGGCTGAAGGATCTGAACGTTGCCGTCATCGGCAACATGCGGGCGCACAGTTTTATGGTGCAGGGGTGCATGAAGTGCGGCGTGCGCGTCAACGCCGTTTCCCTCAAAGATTACGCACCCGCCGAGGAGTTGGTGGCTTCTTCCGAAATCTATGCCCCGATAAACGTTTTCAGGGATATTCGTGAAGGCGTTGCGGGCGTGGACGCGGTGTACGTTGCAGGCGGCGACCAGATGGGCGAGGACTACAAAGTTACCGACATGATAATGGCAAAAGCCGCCCAAAACGCGGTTTATCTGCAGCCTGCGCCCGTTGACAGGGAGACCGACGCCGACGAGGATGTGGCCGACGGCGGCGCTTCGGCCGTGCTCGACCTTTCCGAAAATTACCTGCACGTGATTAAAGCCGTGCTCGCCCTTTCCATGGGCAAACCCATAGTGGACTGACATGAAAAAGATTGGAATTGTGGTCGCCATGACAAAGGAACTTTCCCCTCTGCTCGCCGTTTTGGGCAAGACGCAGACTGCGGGAAGGCTGGGCAGCAGGGACATCCTGTCGGCCGAGTTCGGCGGCAAGCAGATTTATATTGTTGAAAGCGGCGTGGGCGAAATTCTCGCCGCGGGCGCGACGCAGCACCTGATTTCCGCCTTCGGCGTGGACGCTGTCGTCAACTTTGGCGTGTGCGGAAGTCTGAGCCAAAAGCACGGACTTGAAAAGGCGGTTATCGTTTCCGACGTGGTGCATTATGAAATTGACACCTCCGCCATCGACGGCATACCCGCGGGCAGGTACGAATTTTTACCCGACGTGCGCATTCCGCTCGACAGGAGCCTGCTTGCCCTTGCGAAACAGGCCGTCCCCTCTCTCGAAGAGGTCGTGTGCGCCTCGGGTAACAAGTTTGTGGACGACAACGACGAAAAAGCCGCGCTCGCCGCAAGGTTCGGCGCGGAAGTGTGCGAGATGGAAGCCGCGGGCGTCGCCCTCACCTGCCTCGTGTCGGGCGTACCGCTCGTCATGATAAAGGCCGTTTCGGACGCAGAAGGCGGAGCCTCGGACTTCATGTCCGCTGTCAACGCCGCCGCCCTTTCGGTAAGGGACGTTACACTGAAACTCCTCTCCGTACTGTAATCCGTTTTGCCCGTGCAATTTTTGGTTTAACTTGCGGGCATATTGTTTGGCTACGGTGCGTAATTTATTGAGGCTATGCGTAAAAGCGGCCTAAAACGCACAAAAACGGCACATTTCGGCATTGGATGTATTGTTGCCACAAAATAAGAAGTGCCCTGAATCGCGCATTATCGGCATATTTCGGCACGGATTGCATTGCGGCCGCAAAATTAAGAAGTGGCCTGAATCTCACAAAACGTCGGTTTTTACTAAAACGGCGGATAAATTTGCCCGCCGTTTTTTTGTATATACAGAAAAGCGGTTTGGCTTTCGCCAAACCGCTTTGTTATGTGTTGTAATGCCCACCTCAGGCGCTTACGCGCCGGCTCCTCCCATGGAGGCGCCAAGGATTATATAAAGATGTTGCGGACTGTCGGTGAGCGGGCTGACTGCCCGCCGTTTTTGTATATAGTAAAAGCCGCGGCGAAAGGCCGCGGCTTTTGGATTTGGTTGAGATTTGAAATTGAAATTATCTCTTGGAGAACTGAGGAGCGCGACGGGCTTTTTTGAGACCGTATTTCTTCCTTTCCTTCATTCTCGGGTCGCGGGTGAGGAAACCCTCTTTTTTGACTGCGGGACGGAGTTCGGGTTCGGCAACGATGAGCGCCCTGGCTATGCCGTGGCGGATTGCGCCTGCCTGACCCGTGAAGCCGCCGCCGTTGACGTTGACAAAAACGTCGTACTTGCTGTCGGTTGCGGTGAGAACCAACGGCTGGCGGATGACGAACTTCATGGTTTCGAGATCGCAATATTCGTCAATATCTCTGCCGTTGATGATTATCGAACCTGTTCCGCCGGGAATGAGCCTGACCCTCGCTACGGCCTTTTTCCTTCTGCCGGTACCCCAATATTGAACCTTCTTTTTGGATGCGATTTTAGCCATTACTCATTACCTCCTAAATTGAGAACGATGGGATGCTGCGCTTCATGCTTGTGTTCTGCGCCCTTGTAGACCCTGAGTTTTTTGAGCATCTGCCTGCCGAGGCTGTTTTTGGGGAGCATGCCCTTGACCGCTTCGTACACGGCGAGGTCGGACTTGGTTTCCAACATGGTTCTGTAAGGAATCTGTTTGAGACCGCCGATGTAACCGCTGTGGTAGGTGTAGAACTTTTTATCCAGCTTTTTGCCCGTAAGCACGACCTTGTCGGTATTTATTACGATTACGTGATCGCCAGTGTCGACGTGAGGCGTGAATATGGGCTTGTTTTTACCGCGAAGGATTGCCGCCACGCGGGAAGCAAGACGGCCGAGAGGCATGCCCGTTGCGTCTACGACGTACCAGGCTCTTTCAACGTCCTGCGCTTTGGCCATATAAGTTTTCATACTGTTACTCCTTGTCTTATTTTATATTCAAGGAAAACGTCTCTCCGAAGGGGCTAAGTCCGAAAAAATTATTTCCTCGGTACACAATCATACTGTAATATTTTATTAAAATAATTATATAATGTCAAGCGTTTTTTGAAGGTTTGCGAAAAAAAACCGAAAACGGTAATTTTTTGCCGATGTTTGGGGGGATTTTGGCGTGCGGCGTTGGCTTTGGTGCGGGCGGCGTAATGAACAGAGCGACGGCCGCGCGTTGGGTTGCGGGGTTGGCGGACGGTGCGGGTGGTACAGCGGCGTTGTGCAAGTGGTGGAGTTGAGTGGTTGACGTTTGCGCGGTGAACGGTGCGGTGATGTGCGGGCAAGGGTTCCGACGTAATCTACAAAGCGAATGAGGTTGCGGTCAGTCGTAATCGACGGAGAGGAGCGTGAGGCCGCGGGGCGGCATGGTTTTGCCCGCAAGGGTGCGGGGGCCGCCGCTGAGCGCACGCGCGACGTCGGCAGACGAAATTTTGCCTTCGGCCACGCCGACGAGGGTGCCCGCCATTATGCGGACCATGTTGTAGAGAAAGCCGTTGCCCGTTATCCTGAAGCAGACCGTCCCCTCTTCCCCGCCCGTGCAGCGGGCGGAATAAACGGTGCGGACGGTAGTTTCCACGGCGGAACCCGTCGCCATGAAGGCGGCGAAGTCGTGCGTGCCCTCGAACATTCGGGCGGCGGCGTCCATGACGGCGACGTCGAGCGGCCGTTCTACCTGCGCGGCGTACCTGTCGAGCAGAGGCAGGACGGTTGCCGAGGAGTACATTCTGTAGAGATAAGTCTTCTTTTTCGCACAAAAACGGGCGTTGAAGTCCTCGGGCGCGGCCTCGGACGACAGCACCCTTACGTCCCGCGGGAGCAGGGTGTTGAGGGCTGGAGCGAAGCGTTCGGGCGGGACGGACGAAGCCGTGGGAAAACTTGCCACCTGCCCGAGAGCGTGAACGCCCGCGTCCGTCCTTCCGCTGCCCGTAACGCACACGTTTTCGCCCGTGAGGGCAAGGACGGCCTCTTGCAGTTTTTGCTGGACGGACACGCCGTTCGGCTGGATTTGCCAGCCGCAATAGTCGGTTCCGTCGTATGAAACGGTTATCTTTATCTTCATGTCTTTTTTTGGTTTGGGTTTATAACTGCGGGAACGGCGCCCGACGGTCGCGAATCGTCGGGGCGGCGATTGCAGATGTTTGGGGATTTTCTGCGGTGATTTTTTGAGGGAAACGCGGCGAGGCGGAACGGGCATTTTTGCCCGATAATGTGCGTTTTAGGGGGTTTACAGCAGTGCGGGGAGCATGCAGTACATGACGATTACCGCCGCGCCGACTGCCGAGATGACAATGAAGCCGACCGCGTCCCGATAGGTCAAGCGGAGTTTTTTGTACTTGGTTCTGCCCTTGGCGCCCGAGTAGCAGCGGCTGTCCATGGCGTCGCCGAGTTCTTCCGCACGTCTGAACGCGCCGACGAGCAGCGGGATGAGCACGGGCACCATGGCCTTGACGCGCTTTACGAGGTTGCCGCTTTCAAAGTCCGCCCCGCGGGATTTCTGCGCGTTGACGATTCTGTCCGTCTCCTCCATGAGCGTGGGGATGAAGCGCAGGGCGATGCTCATGATTAGGGCGAGTTCGTGCACGGGGAATTTAACGTATTTGAGCGGGGCGAGCAGGCGTTCTATCCCCTCGGTAAGTTCCATGGGCGCGGTGGTAAGCGTGAGAATGCAGGTGCCCATGACGAGCATGGTGAGCCTGCACATTAAAAACAGCGCGCCGATGAGACCCGAATAGGTTATGGAAAATATCCAGAATTGCAGTTTTACGCCCGAAATTTCCACAACGTCGCCGTTTCCGCCGAGAAACACGTGCACGACGGCCATGAACACGAGCAGGAAGATTATGCCCTTGATGCTGCGAAGCACGGATTTGAGCGGCACGCGCGACGCGGCGACGGCAACCGCCAGAAACGCGAGGAGCGGAAGGAAGGCGTAAAAGGTCTTTGCCAGAAATATGAACACGATGTAGGCGATGACGGCAAGTATCTTGAAACGCGGGTCCATGGAGTGCACGAACGAGCGCGCGGGGTAGTAACTGCCAAAGGTTACGTCTTTCAGCATATTCCCTCCGTTTGCCCGTTTTTGTGCGATTCAGGCGGGTAATCGTTATATTTTTGGGAGACGGCGCGGATGAAATCGTCCGTCCTGTAGTTTGTCTCAACGTCTATGCCCGCCGCCCCGAGCCTGTTTTTGAGATAGGCCGTGACGGGCAGATCCAGCCCCGCCGAGGCGAGGATATCCTCCCTTGCAAAGAGTTCTGACGGAGTGAGAACGGCGACGACCTTACCCCCGTCGAACACGGCTACGCGGGTGCAGTTTTCGGCCACGTCGTCCATGTCGTGCGAGACGATTATGACCGTTTCCGCCACGGGACCGTGGAGTTTGTGAAGGAGGGCCATCAGTTCTTTTTTACCCTGCGGATCGAGACCCGCGACGGGTTCGTCGAGGACGAGAATCTTAGGCTTTGCAACGATTACGCCCGCGATGGCCACGCGCCGCTTTTGCCCGCCCGACAGGTCGAAGGGCGATTTGTCCTTTATTTCATCGTAATCGAGCCCGACGAAACCGAGCGCGGCGGCGACTGCGGCCTGCTTTTCCTCCGCGGTCATGGAAGGAAAGAAGTTGTCGAGGGCAAAGGCCACGTCGGCGTACACGGTGTCCCCGAAAAGTTGGTATTCGGGATACTGAAAGACCATGCCGACGGCGGCGCGCAGCGCCTTCATCTCGGCGGCTTTGGCCTTTTTGTAGGCGCGGAAACTCCGCTTCTTTCCGTCCGGGCGGCAGATTTCCCGACCATCGGGCGTGCGGGAGAGTTTGCGGTATTCCTTGCGGGTGTAACGTTTGAGGTCGGTATCGCCGACGGTAAGCGACCCTTCCTGCACGGGGACAAGCCCGTTGATGTGCTGGATGAAGGTGGATTTGCCGCTGCCCGTGCAGCCGATTATGCCGAAAAATTCGCCCGATTCGACGGTGAGGTTTACGCCGTCAAGCGCCTTGGAAGCAAATTCCGAACCCTTGTCGTAAACGTATGTCAGTCCTTTTGAAACGATTCGCATAGTTTGTCTCCAAGCGTCTCGGCCGTGAATATCCCCTTGGGCAGGGGAAGGCCGTTTTCTGTGAGTTTTTGTGCGATATAGGCGGCTTTTGGCAGGCCGAGGCCGTATTCTTCAAGCCGTGCGCCCATGGAAAATATCTCCTGCGGGGAGCCGTCCGCCACCACGGTGCCGCCCGAAAGAACGACCGCCCTGTCGCAGCCGACGGCCTCGTCCATGTAGTGGGTTATGTTGATGACGGTCATGTTTTTTTCGCGATTCAGGCGGGTAATCACGTTCATGACCTCCTTTCTCCCCCTCGGGTCGAGCATGGATGTGGACTCGTCGAGAATGAGAATGTCCGGCCGCAGCGCGAGTTCGCCCGCGATGGCTATGCGCTGTTTCTGCCCGCCCGAAAGGCGGGTTGGGGTGGAACGGCGGTAGGCTTCCATGCCGACGGCGGCGAGGGCTTCGGTTATCCTCTCCCCTATCTCCTCGGGCGGGACGCCGATGTTTTCGGGTCCGAACGCCAGATCGTCCTCCACTATGGAAGCGACGGTCTGGTTGTCGGGATTCTGAAAGACCATGCCCGCGCGTTTTCTTATTTCAAACAGGGAATCCTTGTCCGCAGACGACATGCCGAAAACCCTGACCTCCCCTTCCTTGGGAAGGAGCAGCCCGTTTATCAGCCTTGCGAGGGTAGATTTGCCGCTGCCGTTTCTGCCGAGCAGACAGACGGATTCGCCTTGCTCCACGGTGAGGTTTACGCCGTGAAGGACGGGCACGTCTCCGTAAGAAAAGCCAAGCGCCTTTATCTCTATAGCGTTCATGCCAACATTATAGCACAACGCCGCCGTAAAAGCAAACCTTTGCGCCCGAGGGACTTAATTTAACATTTTCCCCTCTTTGCACCGCGCATTTGGCGGGGCTGGATATGCGGGTTTTGTGGGTTGAGGGTTTGCGAATACGGGTTGCGGCTTGCTTGGTTGCGGATTATGGGTTTGGGGTTGCGGATTGCAGGTTTGGAAGTCGCAAATTGCACCTTTCGGGAGTGCGGATGGGGGTAAAAAGATAATTATTCCATGAAAAATAGTTTGTATGTGCGCGCGTAGTGTTGACTTAATAAAATATTTGTTGTATAATTGTTTGCGGTCGGGAAGATGCGGCCTTAAAATAATGTTATTACAACCCAATATTACGGAGGTCTTACATGAAAAAGATGACAATTGACGGCAACACCGCCGCCAGCCACGTAGCCTATGCCTTCAGCGAGGTTGCGGCTATCTATCCCATAACCCCCTCTTCGCCCATGGCGGAAGTGGCCGACGAGTGGTCGGCAACGGGCAGAGTGAATATGTTCGGGCAGAAACTCAGGCTTGCGGAAATGCAGTCGGAAGCGGGTGCCGCGGGCGCCGTTCACGGTTCGCTTGCAGCGGGCGCTCTGACCACGACTTATACGGCGAGCCAGGGGCTTTTGCTCATGATCCCCAACATGTACAAGATTGCGGGTGAACTGCTGCCCACCGTGTTCCACGTAAGCGCAAGGGCGCTGGCGGCGCATTCGCTGAACATATTCGGCGACCATTCGGACGTTATGGCCTGCCGCCAGACGGGTTTTGCCATGCTGTCCTCCTGCTCGGTGCAGGAAGTCATGGACCTCGCGCTCGTGGCTCATCTTTCCACCCTCACTTCGAGAGTGCCTTTCCTCCACTTCTTCGACGGTTTCAGAACCAGCCATGAAGTTTCCAAGATAGACGTTATCGATTACGATGAGATGAAGGGGCTCGTGGACATGAAGGCCATCGAGGACTTCCGCGCACGCGCCCTCAACCCCGAACACCCCGTTCAGAGGGGCACGGCGCAGAATGCCGACACCTACTTCCAGAACAGGGAAACGGCAAACAAATATTATCAGGCGACGCCCGCCATCGTGCAGGATTACATGGACAAAGTGTCCAAACTGACTGGCAGGAGTTACCACCTGTTCGATTACGTCGGTGCGCCCGACGCCGAATACGTTGCCGTTATCATGGGCAGCGGCGCCGACGCCATTGAAGAAACCATTAACAAACTCAACAAAGAAGGGCACAAGTTGGGTCTCATAAAGGTCCGCCTGTACAGGCCGTTTGCCACCGACGCCTTCGTGGCAGCCATACCCGCAACCTGCAAGAAGATTGCCGTTCTCGACAGAACAAAAGAGGCGGGTTCGCTGGGCGAGCCGCTCTACCTTGACGTGTGCGCCGCCCTTACCGAAAAGGGAAAGAAGAACATAGAAGTCGTGGGCGGAAGGTACGGCCTGGGTTCCAAGGAATTCAACCCCTCCATGATATACGCCGTTTACGCCAATCTCGAGGCCAAAGAGTCCAAGAACCACTTTACCGTGGGTATCATAGACGACATAACCAACACCTCGCTCGATTTTTCCAAAAAGTACGACGCCGCGCCCGCGGGCACGATAAGTTGCAAGTTCTACGGCCTCGGTTCGGACGGAACGGTGGGCGCAAACAAGAACACCATAAAGATAATAGGCGACCACACCGACAAGTACGTTCAGGGTTATTTCTTCTATGACTCCAAGAAGTCGGGAGGCATAACCGTCTCCCACCTGAGATTCGGCGACACGCCCATCCAGAGTTCTTACCTCATAGACGCGGCCGACTTCATAGCCTGCCACAACCCCTCTTACGTTACGCGTTACGACATGGTTTCCGACCTTAAAGAAGGCGGAAAGTTCCTTTTGAACTGCGCGTGGGATACGCCCGAACTTCTCGCCGAGCATCTGCCCGTTTCCATGAAGCGCGCGCTTGCAAAAAAACACGCGAAGCTGTACACCATAGACGCGATAAAGATTGCCGCGGAGATAGGCCTGGGCGGCAGGACAAACACCATACTCCAGTCCGCGTTCTTCCTCATCAACAGCGACATCATGCCCTACGACGACGCCTGCGATTACATGAAGAAGATGGCTTACAAGTCCTTTGCCAAGAAGGGCGACGCCGTTGTCAACATGAACTACGCCGCCATAGAATCCGCAAAAGCCAACCTTAAAACCGTGGAGATACCCGCCGACTGGGCGACCT
>CANQUN010000002.1 GCA_947627065.1 uncultured Clostridia bacterium | reverse complement strand
TTTGAACTTGAAACCAACACGGTTTGGGCTTTTCCCGACCGTGGGAAGTGGGCAACTCACGATGCGAAATATCGTGGAAATTGGTCGCCGTATATCCCCCGCAATGTCATCCTGCGCTATTCCAAAGAGGGCGATACCGTGTTGGATCAATTCGTCGGCGGAGGCACGACTGCCGTCGAAGCCAAGCTGACGAACAGGAATTTTATCGGCATTGACATAAACCCGAGCGCGATTGAACTTACAAAAAGAAAATGCGATTTTGATTTTGACACGCAGACAACCACAACGCTTTCAGTTGGCGATGCGCGCGCCTTGCCATTTGACGACAAGAGCATAGACCTTATATGTACTCACCCGCCGTATGCCGATATTATTCATTACAGTGAGGACATTGATGGAGATCTGTCCCTATTGCCGATGAAAGAATTTCTGTTTGAAATGGGCAAAGTTGCCGAGGAATGTTATCGGGTATTGAAAAAGGATAAGTTTTGTGCTATCCTTATGGGCGATACGAGGCAAAAGGGTATGGTCAAGCCTCTCGCCTTTGAAACCATGCGAGTCTTTGAACTTGCCGGTTTCAAAACAAAAGAGATCATCATAAAAGAACAGCACAACTGCAAGGCAACAGGCTATTGGAAAACAAACAGCATCAAGTTTAATTTCCTCCTGCTTGCACATGAGTATCTGTTCGTGTTTAAGAAATGAAGCACAAACAAATTGACATCATACGCTTTCATATATAAATTCATTAGCTAAACAAATAAGCCGCGAGCACAACTCCCGACTTTTTTCTTTGACTCGCCAAAAGTATATTCCGATATAAAATTGAGTTTTGTGATACCATTGTAACACATCATTCAACGGGTGGGTGGTTGATTTACAAGCGAATCCAGAAAAGGCGACACGGGATTGAAAAATGTGGCAGCGGGGCTGGTAGGTTTGGGAAAAACAATGGTGAAGGTGGAAAATTTGGGAAAGGCATTTGTAAATTCAGAGTTGGGAGCGAAAGATCTAGGGAAAAGCGGGGATTTTGCAAAAGAATTGCGTTTTGGGGAAAATCTTGTTTACAAAAGCGCGTTTTCATGGTAAAATAAACGTGAAAGAAACCCTTGTTTATAAAAGCGTATTTTCATGATAAAATAAACATAGCAGAAATCTTGTTTACAAAAGCGCGTTTTCATGGTAAAATAAACGTGGAGGAAAATATGGGCGAGTACGTAAGATATTCGGTGATAACGCCGGCCTTCAACGAAGAAGAGATGCTGCCGCGGTTTTTGGAGCGGGTGGTGCCCGTGATGGAATCTCTCGGCAGTCCATTTGAAATAATCGTTGTAAACGACGGTTCCAAGGACAAGACGGCGGAGATTCTCGCCGCAAGTTGCGAAAAAGACAAACGCGTTAAGGGAATAAACCTGAGCCGAAACTTCGGCCAGCAGGCCGCGCTGCTCGCGGGGCTGGGCGCCTGCCGCGGCGACGCCGCCATTCTGATGGACATTGACCTGCAGGACCCGCCCGACATCATTCCCGAAATGGTGAGAATGTATGCCGAAGAAGGCTACGACATCGTGCACGCCAGACGTTCCGCCCGCCCGAAGGACAGTTTTTTGAAGAAACTGACCGCCAAACTTTTTTACAGATTCATCGGCAGAATTTCCAATCCCCCCGTGCCCGACAACGTGAGCGATTTCAAGATTTATTCCCGCCGTGCAATAGACGAGATACTCGCCCTGCCCGAACGGATAAGGTTCCTCAAGAGCCAGTCGGTGTGGATTGGCTTCAAGCAGGGGTTTGTGGATTTCGTCCGCCCCGAACGCGAAGCGGGCAAGACCAAATATACCCCGAAAAAGATGTTCCGCCTTGCGGCGGACGCAATAGTTTCCAACAGCAACTATCCCCTCTCCCTCTCGCTGAAATTCGGCGTTTTTGCGTGTTTTACGGCACTTTTGGGGTTTGTGGGGCTTGGGATTGCCGCGGGCGTCGGGGCGTATATCCCGTTTGCGGCGTGGCTGTTTCCGTTTGCGGCACTGCTTTTGGGAATAGACCTTTGTTTCAAGGGCGTGTCGGACATGTACCTGTCGAGAATATACGAAGAAGTCAAAAACAGACCCGTGTATATAATAAAGGACAAGCTGGGTTTTGACGACGACGAAAAGCCCGACGGTAAAAACGGGCTTTGACGGGGACGGCGGCGGAGAGTAGCCGCGTTTTGCGGGCGGGCCGAGTTCGGAGAAAATTCGGCAAAGCAACGCCAAATAAAAGCACGAAAGAGCGGCGGAAAGCCGCGGACGACAAGAAGATTCAAATGAGTAAATTTATTGAAAAACACCCGATTTTGTGGGAAATAGGCAAGTTTTTGATTGTGGGCGGCGGCGCGACGGTCATCGATTATCTGACCATGGCGCTGGTGCTGTTTCTGTTTGCGCCAGACAAGTACCCCTCGTTTGTAAGCCTGTTTGTGGGCGATTACGTGCCAACGACGGAAGCCACCGTTACGGGGACGATGGCGGGCTTTGTTGCGGGACTGGTGTTCAACTACATTTTCAGCCTGCTGTTCGTCTTTAACGGGACGGACACGTCGGGCGCCAAGAGCGGAAAGGGCTTTTTAATCTTCACCGCGCTGTCGGCGGTGGGCCTCATAATCCACGCTTCCGGCATGCAGGTGTTCAACGGTTATCTCGGCTGGAACGAATGGATTGTGAAAACCTTCCTCTCCGCCCTCGTGCTCGCGTTCAACTACCTGTCGAGAAAATATCTGCTTTTCAATAAAGTTAAGGCCGACGCGCCCGCGGAAGAACCCCCGCTTCCGCCGAAGGAAGAACAGAAAAACTGACCGCATGAAACAGGCGGCGAGCGATGCTCGCCGCCTTATTTTTTGTGGTACTTACGGTCGTCTTTAAGGGTGTGCGTGGTGGTTTTGTGCGCCGCTTTTTAAGGCGGGTACAGTGGTTTTAAGGCGGTTGTAAAACGCCTTTTTTTGTTGAGTTTTGGCGATTAGCCGCCTTTTTCGCAGGTTATTGGGGGTTTTGGGTCGTTATGCCGAGGTGCCGCCGCCATCATCCTTACCGTCCCCTGCGTTGTCTGCGGAGGTATCATCGGAAGTGTCTGCCGAGGCGTCCGAAGTGTCCACCGAGGTATCTGCGGGTGTGTCGGTTGGGGTAACCGAGGGAGCGGAAGGCGGGTCGGTAAATTCGGTGGGACCGTCGCCGATTAGGGAAAATGCGGAGGCGGGAGTTCTGTCCGCCAGAAGCCCCATGACCAGCACCCACACGCCGAACACCGTGCCGACGACGGCGGTTACGGCTATCTGGACGGGCGGCCACACCGTGCCCGTGCCGCACCCCTTTTCGACGAACAGGCCGCCGAAGTTGTAGACGGCGTGCACGAGGGCGGCAAGGCCGACGTTGCCCGTGCGCACGGCTACGACGCCGCACATGGCGCCGATGAGCAGGGTGTAACCGACCTGAAAGAAGGTTCCGCCGATGTTCCCGCCGAACAGGTTGACGAGGTGGCTCAAAGAGAAAACGACGCTTGAAGCGACGACCGCCTTGACCACGGGGTGCTTTTTGTCCTTGAATTTAATAAGGCACAGCGGCAGGATTATGCCGCGGTAGGAGACCTCTTCAAATATGCCCACGCCCGCACAGTAGACGGCGAAAGCCACCCACCTGAACATGTTGTAAACGGGCGTGATTTGCCCCGCGATGAGCGAGGCGAAGGGGAAGTTGTCCACGGCAATCACGAGGGCGGGCAGCAGTGCCAAAAGCCCGATAACGTGCGTTTTAGGCGGGATTTGGCGGAATCCGAAGTCGTGGGAGAACTTGAGCATCATGACGGTGAAGGCAAGCCGTTCGACCCCGTCGAGCAGCATGATTACGTCCTCGCTTACCCCGGGAAATATCTTTTGGACTATCCACGCCGTGGGGAAGGTTACCACCCCGAGGATGAAGAGGAGCATGACTCCCCCCATCCTCACGGGTTCTGTAAACGCCGAACGGCGCATGTTGTTTTCAGACTTCGACCGCATATTGTGAAACAGCGCTGGGAGACGGGATTTTGCCGAGCAGGGCGACCGCCGCCTCTACGTCGGACTTGTATATTCTGAACTTGAACGGCCCGTAGCCCGCCGCCCTGACGAGCAGAGGATTGAGCTGAAGATCGTTGTCGTCGAGGGCTATGCGGAAGTAATCGGGGTCGTTGTCGTCATCCTTGGAGTCGTCGCCGAAAAGCGCGAGACAGTCGGGATCGAGGCCGCTGTAATCGACGGTGCTGAGGTTCCTGCCGCCGCCGAAGAAGGCGATGCCGCCGTGCACCCACTTTTCTTTGCCCCCCTCCTCACTGTACAGCAGGTGCGAGTCGGGATTGTTGTTGTAAAAGTTGTTTATTACATCGCTTACGTTAAACAGCCCCTCGTACTTACCCGAAGTGCCTATCAGGGTTGAACTGTCGAGACCCGAGACCTTTTTCCAATCGTAAAACTTTACGTCCCCTTCGAGCGTGAGGGCGGACGGGTAACTCGTTGCCGCCATGTTGTGTATGTTTGCGGGGGCGTATACGTAGAGAAGGTTGCCCGCAAAGTGGGTGTCCATGCCGATACAGAACACGCCGCAGGTGTGGAAGTAAGTGTTGCGGACGGTGGCCGTGCTGTCGGTAAGGTCGGAGATGGGCTTGCCGTTGTCGTCGCGTTCGGGCGAAAGGGATGCGTAAGTAAATTCGCTGAGGTCCCTGCGCGGATACACGCAGTTGTTGCTGCCTATCTTTAATATGAACTCGCGCGAGAAGGAGAGAATGCACGATTCGACGAGGAGATTCTCGTTGGACATGGTGCGCAGCACCGTTCTGCCGTTGCGGAGTTGGCTGTTGGTAATGCGCACGTCGTCGCCCCGCACTTCCACCACGGTGCCCACGTTGTTGAAGTTGGACAGGTTGTCCGAATTGTTGCAGTTTTGCAGCGTTACGTTGTCTATGACAATGCCGTCCCCCTCGACGAGGAAGCCGATGTTGTCCTGCCCGTAACAGGCGCAGCCGCCCGCTTCGACAAACAGTTGCGGACCCGCGTACGGGTCGTCGGAATTGGGCGTGGCAAGGCCGTTTACCGTTTCGGACGGGAAGGTCAACTCGTGCGCGTTGATGGTGTAGCCGTTGCCGTAAACGTTGTCGCGGAAGATTACGGCGGCGTACAGCACGTCCTCTGTGGGCCATCGAGGAACCTGTATGTCGAAAAACTCGTGAAAATATGTGTAGTCAACGGTGGTGTATTGGCAATAAACCCCGTTTTTCGAACGTTTTTCGCGTATCTTGCCGTTTATGGCGGAGCCTGCGGACTCCCTTCTGCCAAACAGCACGCTGTCGGTTGCGCCCGCCTGCTCGCGTGCGGCGAGGTTGGACGCGCTTTCGAAATTGCGGTGCAGAACTACGGCGCGAGGGTGATCGGAAGAGGTGCAGTACATCAACTCGTCGTAAGTGCGGACGTTTACGCCCTCCACCGCCTTTATGACGACGGGAGTGGAACGGACGCTGCCGTCCTGCGTGTTGACGTTTACGGTTATCTTGCCCGCCGAGGCGAAGTTGACGTTAACCTTTATTTCAAACGCGTCGCCCGCGGGCTTGGGAGCAAGAACTTCAACCGCGCCTTCGTCCGACGGGTCGGAATACTCGGCGGTTGCCACAAGGTCGGTCTGTGCGCTCTTGGGGTAAACCGCGGCGGTGAATGTGGCAACGGCGGCCACTTCTGTGAATTTACGGAGATTGCCACGGAGATCCCGCGTGCCGTAATAGCGGCAGTCGCCGCCCGCGCGCACGGAGGCCTGCGCCTTGTCCTCTCCGTTTACCACTATCAACTTGGGACCCGACGCGTCCCCGTCGTCGGAGTCTATGAGGTAGGCCTTGAAGCGTTTTTCGGCAGGGCTGTCCGCCACGTAAGCGCGCAGACCCACGCAGCCGTCTTTTTTCTTTTTGAGGTAACTCCTGCCGCCGTCGGTCTCTATTTCCGCCACTTCTCCGTCGGCGCATTTTGTGCCTTCAAGGTCGGTTTCCTCGGTTATTTCCCAATTTACCGCCGTGTTTACGGCGTTGACGGGAAAGGCCTGCGCCTCGAGAAGATAGCCGTTTTCAAGGGCGGCGGCGTCAAATTCAAAGACGGACTGATCGTCGTAATTGCAAACGAGAAATTCCGCCGTCAGGTCGATGACGAGGCTCACCGTGCGGGAAAAGCCGAAGGCGAGCAGCATGACGACGAACGGCAATATCAATATCAGACCGATGATACGTTTTTTCATATCTTTATCCTCTTCATCCTGTCATCGAGCCTGCGGCACAAAAGCAGCACGGAGACGGCCGCGTCCGCAAGGCACAGGGCGGCGACTATTGCCATAAGCCCGTTCATTCCGCCGACGGCTGCGGTGAATTTAACTATTCCCGAAAGGAATGGATTCCCCCCTCTGTAAAGCGCGCCGATGGCGTACACGCCAAAGCAAATACCCCCTAAAACGCAGCTTAACAGCAGCGAACGGATTACGGCGAGGGTTACGTTGGCGTTTTCGTCCCCCTTGTTGGGAGTGGGTCTGTTTATGTCTTTTGACACCAGCCTGAGTATGGAGGCGAAGGTGGCAAACAGCGTTATCAGAAGAAGGAGCAGCCCCTCGAGCGGTTCAAACACGCCCGCAATAGTCAGCACGGCAAGGGTAACGACGTCGCTTGCGGCGGCTATTACGAGGGCTATGCCCACCTTGCAGGCAATCTGTTTCTTGTAAGATACGGGTATGGTTTTCATTATCATAATCCTATTCTGCTCACGGGATATGACGTCGCCCGCAAAGGTGTTGCCCACCGACGAGAACATGACGAGTATGAGTATGGAAAGGGGCAGCAGCAGTTCTCTGCCGAGCAGTTTGGAAATCAGCTCGTCCATAGCCGTGAGGGTTATGTAACTCAAAAGGGGCAGCGTGATAATGACGGACAGGTAGGACACGAGGTAGGACGGGTTGCCGAACACCTGAATGAGTTCCTTTACTATGAGCGAACCGTTTACGCCGCGTACCCTGTTCGGCCGCCGCCTGACCGCGCCGCTCTTTCGGCTGCCCGCAGATTTGAGGTAGTAGAGGTAAAAGCCCGAGGACGCAAAGTAAGCCGCAACGGCGAGTACGGCCGTTACGCCGATTACCGCAACGTAGCCCCACGCTTCCGACTCGAGCATGGCGACGACGCGGCCCGAAAAGAGCAGCCACGACGCTATGCGGGCGAGCAGGGCGGAGTTTGCGGAGTTGAATATGTACTGCAGCCTCCCTCCCATCAGAAGGTCGCTCGTTACGCCGAGAATGTAGGAATATGCGCCGAACACCCCGCCGAAAAAGACGAGCGAAGCGATGAGCACGAGCACGGGGTAACGGAGAAAGAACTTCTTTACGTAAACGAACAGCGGGGACAGGATTGCCATTATCCCCACGGTTGCAACCGAGACGAACACGACGGCGAGCACGGCGTTTATGTAATAGACGGCGCCCGCCCCGCGCATGACCCCGTACGCTATGAGCATGGGACCCAAAAAGAACAGGGAATTGAAAAATTCCTTTATGCAAAGGGCGACGAGTTTTGCCGACAGCATGGTGAGCGTGGATATGGGCAAGGGGAGAATTACCTTTGCGTCCTCCCCGCCGAACAGCACGCGGGACGTGCGCGCGATGCCGAGGGCTATTTCGGCAATCACGGCGACGGCGACGAATATGACAAGCACCTCTCTCGCAATCCCCAGCCTTGCAAATTCGCCCTCGAACGCGACGAACAAATACACGAATAACGTGAGAAAAGCGAGGCTTATGAGTGCGGAGACGACCATGCCGGGCACGTCTTTCTTTCTGCCTTTGGAGGACGGGGAAAGCCCCGTAGCAAGTTCTTTGACAAGAAGAACCTTAAACAGTTTCATCCTCATCACCCGCTATTTCAAAGAAATAATCTTCAAGCGAACCGCGGCCGCTTGCCGTAAACTCCGCCACGTCTATCACGCCGAGGGGTTTGCCCTTGTTGATGATTACGGCCTTGTTGCATATCTTTTCCACCACGTCGAGGTTGTGAGAGGAAAAGAACACCGCCTTGCCCGAAGCGGCGTGGTCTGTCATGGCCTGCCTGACCTGCCGCATCATTATTACGTCGAGACCCGTGAGCGGTTCGTCCAGAATCCACACGTCGGGGGTGTGAACGAGCGAGGCGATGAGGCATATCTTCTGCTTCATGCCGTGCGAATAAGCCCCGATGTACTTGTCAAAGGCGTCGTTTATGCTGAAACGGTTGACGAGCGAGGCTATCCTCTCCTCCCGCTCGGCTCCCATTCCGAAAACGTCGGCTATGAAATTTACGTACTGCCTGCCCGTCATCTCCTCGTAAACGGCGTGGTCGTCCGACACGAAACCGATGTGCTTTTTGGCCTCTATAGGTTCCTTGTTGATGTCCTTGCCGCACACGGTTATGGTGCCCTGCGTGAACGGGAGTTGCCCCGTGAGACACTTGATGGTTGTGGACTTGCCCGCGCCGTTCCTGCCGATGAAACCGTAGATGTCCCCCGCTCTCACCTCGAGATTAAGCCCGTCCACCGCCTTTACGGAAGAACCTTCGTATATCTTGGAAAAGTCCTTTATCTCCACCAGAACGTCGCCTTGGGGCGAGGTCTCGTCGGAAGCGGGCGGAAGGGGCCGAACGGGTTGTTCGGTCGGCTTGTGCGGGCGCAATGCGCGCTCGCTTATTACAAAATGCGTTTGAGTATCTTGCATGATTATTCCTTTGTTTTTTGTAATTTATGTGGTTGTTTTATTGCTTTTTCTTACCTTTTACGGCAAAGGCTATGCCGATGCCTATGCCCGCGCCCGCGGCGAGGGCGGCGGCCGCTATTGCAACGTACGCCAGCGTGCTTAAACCGCCGTTTCCGCCGTTACCGCTGCCGTTGTTGCCGCTGCCGTTGTTGCCGCTGCTGTCGGAGCCGCTGCTTGACGAAGCGTAACTTACGTTAAGCACGCCCGAAGTGATGTTTATGTCGTAATATTTATACTTTTCTTTGAGTTCGGACGAGGCTTCGGCCTCCACGTCGTAATTGCCCGCGGGGAGAATTTTGATGTCATTTATAGCGTTGTACCCCGTGTCGTCGAGGACCTTGACGGTGATGTGCCCGCGCACGTAGGCTATGTCATCCGCGCTTTCGGCAACCGATTTGTCGCTGAATTTTATCGATCGGATCCAATCGCCGACTTCTTCGCCGCGCTCTATTTCGGGCGAGTCAAGCATGATGTCAAGCCTGCCCCTGATGGTAACGGTGGCTTCAAACACCTTGTCGTACCCCGGGTAATTTTTGGCAAACTGCCCGGCGTCCGCCTCGTCTTTGAGTTGTACGCGGTACTTTACGTTGTATCTGCCGACTGCGGAAGGAGCGGAGGCAAGCGGGGTGTCGGGGTCGTCTTCGGCGTAATACTCAACCACCCAATCGAACTTGTCCTTGTCTTCGGGCATTATCTCGGCGGCGGTGGTATCCTGCAGGAATTTTTCCAGCGCGTCGGTGGGTTCGCCGTCGTAAGTTACGTCCATGTTCCCTTGTTCGTCAAACATATCGGAAGAAGGGTCGAAAACTTGCGCAAAATCTATGGATTCCGCTATGATACGCGCGGTTATTGGCGTGAACTCGTACCCGTTTGTGAAATCGTAATACCCTTCGTTGAGCGAAGGCATAACCACTATGTCGTACCTGCCGTAGTCGAAGTTTACGCCGTCGCCGTGCGTCTGGTCGAAGGGCACAGAATCGACAATTGGCGCGCCGCGGTCTCCGTTTTCATTCAGCGGATATATGCTGACCGTGAGTTTAACGTCGCAGCAGATGTTTTTCTTTGTATCCGCGCTGTTGTTCGTGAATACCTTTATGGGGAATTTCGCGTAAGTGGAGAAACCGATCTGGACATTGTATTCTTCCGTCTCGGTGTATGTGTAACCGACGACTTTTCCGTCTTTCTTGACTTCCTCTTCTATGCAGAAGCGCGCGTTGTCCAGCGAAGAAGTTTGCGTGCCCGTGTAGTTGCCTATCATCTTGGCGGGCATTGTCGCGGTCTTGTAATCCACGCAGAGCGGGCCGCATTCGCCCATGGCGGCGCCCGACGTAACGGTGCCCTCTACCGTGCATTCGGTAACGGTGGAACGGACATTTTCCGAAAGGCCGCTGTTTTCCACTTTGCCGACGAGAGCGCCGACGGTTTTGACGGCCGCATTCGTGCACGTTACCGTGCCCGACATGGCGAGATTTGTGAGATTTACGTCGGTTTTGCCGTAAAAGCCCGCGCAGCCGATAAAGCCGCCGACAAAGGCGTTGCCCGTAACCGTGCCCGTAAATTGGCAATCGGAGATGTAGGCTTTGACCTCTTCGTTGGTGGAGCTGACAACGCCCACTATTCCGCCCACGCCTACCTTGCCGCTTATATCCATGGACGACGTTACGTTTTTGCAGATGAAGTTGCCGCCCTTGACATAGTTGTTGCACACCATGTCAAAGTAGCCCACGGCGCCAACCTTGGTGTTGCCCGTTATAGAACCTGCAAGGATAATGTTTTCAAACTTTATGTCGTTGGCCATTTCCGAACTGACGGCGATTATGCCTATGGCGTAACCGTCGGGCGCGTCTATGTCCACGGTAAGCGTGTGCCTGTCGTTTTCATCCCCGCCCGAAAGGCCGCCGCGGTAAGGGAAAAATTCCTGCTTGCCAAGTCCGTAAAACTCCGATGGGTTGCCGTTGGCGTCTCCCTCCGTCAGGTCTATGTCATCGCCGAGTTTTATGCTGACGGCAAGGCTGTTGAGAATGCTGAGTTGTTTTTTGTTTCCGTCCGCCTTGTTTTTGAAAACGAGGGGTACGGCGGAGTTTATCATGCGGGCAACGCTCTCGAAGTCGGCGGGGGTGTTGACCGTTACTTCCCAATAATCGCTGGAAACGCTCACGTCCACCTTGCCATCGCCGGGGTTGGACTGAACGTCGTCGGGACCGACGGTCTTGTGGCTTTTAAGTTCCATTTCAAGATCGCTCACGTCCTCGTAGGCGTACATTCCGTCAAAGTCGCGTTCGCCGAAATCGGAGATGAATTTTGCGTTTTTGCGGTCGAACCCGTCGATGTAGCGGTAGGTTCCGTCTTTAAGCGTAAACCTGACGACGGGCGCACCGTAGTTTGCCATTATTCCCTTGTCGTTAAGACTCTCGATGCTGACCGATTTCATGTTTACGGGGCACTCTAAGGTGTAACGGGCAAGGCCGCCTTCGGTCTCGGGGGTGATTTCATCCTTCCTGTCCTCGGCGGGGGAAATTTCTTTGGGGTCGGTGTTAAAGTCGTTTTGGGCGGTATCGTTGAGGGTTTCGTTGATGTTGAAGTATTCTATCTTGGTAATGTCGTCCTTCTGCTCTTCGGGAATGGCAAACTTGTATTCCACCTTGCAGTCCACCACTTTGCCCTCGCCGAAGGCGCCGCCGTTGTAGCCGAGGAAGATGCCGAAGTACGGGTAGTTGTTTGCGTTTTGGAAACCTTGCCTGAAGTTGACCGTGCCCGCAAAGGTGCAATTTATCACTTCGAGCGGAACGGCCTTTTGGGCACAGTTGGCTATGCCCGCAACGTAGTGGTTGGAAGTGGAAGAAACGTCGGCTTCCATCCGCACGTTCTCTATGCGCCCCGCGCCGTAAGCCGCAACGCCGCCCACCTGCGAGTTGCCCGACACGGTGCCCTTGACGGTGAGATTACTGACGACGGCGGTCGCCACGTAAGTAATGGTTTTGGGCGGATTGTCTCCGGGCACGCCGCCGAGGTAACAGAAAAGCCCGCAGTTGTTGTCAACGGTTATGGAATGGCCGTCGCCGTCGAGCGTTCCGCGGAAAAACTCGATTCTGTCGTTTTTGTTAAGTACGATGTCGCCGCCGAGTTTGTAGTTGCCGTCCGTGTCGTTTATGGCAAGCAGTCCCTCCCTCGTGGTGATGAGGGTCGGCTCCTCGGCGTAAGAAACCGCAAATGCGGTTATGCCCGCCGCCGCAAAGAAAACGGTAACGGCGGTGAGCAAGGTGAGAATACGCTTGTTCATCTTGGCCTCCTGAACGTAAATTGGTGTTTGTCCGCCCGTGTAATGTTGTTGGGTCGTGTTGAGCGGGCGGGTTGGTCTGTCCGCCCGTTGGATTTTCGGTAAGTATCCCTCGCGGGCGGGCGGGTGTAATTACAGATATAATATACTCTATTATACATAAAACATTTATCTCCGTCAAACAAAAACGCGCATAAAGCCGAAAAATGCGTTTGCGGACGGCGTTTTTCGGGTGCAAATGCGGCGAGAGACGGGCGTTATTTCGGTGCAGACACGTTGTTGGCGGGTGGTTGGCGGGCAATGTGAGGGTTGCGGACGGCGGGCAAGGGCGCAAAGGTTACGGGAATTTTGGGTTAAGGAATAAACGCAAACGCGGTTTTCGGGAAAAACAAAACGGCCGAACGCGCCTGATGACGCGTTCGGCCGCTGATGTGCTGAAAATATTGCGCGAACTGTTACATGAAAAAGATTTCGGCAATGTCCGACGGGGTGCCGCCGACTATGTAGGACGAGACGTCCGCAAGGGCGTTTTCCACGCATTCGCGCCTGTACAAAACCCCGTTTAATGTGAGATTTAGGCCACTTATCTCCTTTACGGAGAAGAAATCGCCGTTTACGGAAACGTTGCCGAGCCTACCGTTTTCCACGTCAAACGAGACCGAAACGAGACCGAACGGAAACTTTTTTTCCCCCCTGAACGTGGCCTTGGGAGATGTGCCGACGTTCCAGCCGAATGTGGAATATTTTTCCGAAACGAGCGTCTGCACGGCGGCCACGTCCGCTTGGGTCAGGGCGTAAGGCTCGGTCTCGCGGGAGAGGTAGGCGGCGAGTCCTTCGAAGAATTGGTCGGCGGTCATGGGCGCGAGACGTTCGCATAAATTGGTAACGCGGGCGCGCACCGATTTTATTCCCTTGCTCTCCACTTTGAGACGGTGGGGGCGCAGAACGCGCGCGAGAATGTCGGAATCTGTAGAAAAAAGCAGCGTTCCGTGGTGCATTATCCTGTTTCCGTACACGCATTGGGCGTTGCCGCTTATCTTTGCGCCGTCCACGGTTATGTCGTTGCGGCCGCTGAATTCGGCGCGCACGCCGAGGGCGGCAAGGTAGCCGATGACGCCCTGCGTAAAGAAGCGGTAGTTGTCCCTGTTTCCGTCGTAATCGTCGATTATGGTGTAACAGACGTTGCCGAGGTCGTGGTAGACCGCGCCGCCCCCCGTCTGCCGTCTGACGACCTTTATGTCGCTGCGCTCGGCAAAGTCAAGGTCAACCTCCTCCGCCGTGTTCTGGTTTATGCCCACGATGACCGCGGGCGCGTTTTTCCACACGGACACGAAATGCTCGCTCCGCCTTCGCAAAAGGTACTCTTCAAGGGCAAGGTTAAAGTAGGGGTCGGTGCTCTCCCCCTTTATGAAAAGTGGCCTTTTTCGCGCATTATCGCCACTTTTTTCGTTTGCGGCCGTCTTTGTTTCTTCTTTCATTTTGCGCCTCCTTGGGAATTTTGGGAAATGTAATCTTTGAGATATCTGCCCGTTACGCTCTCGGCACAGCGGCAGATTTCACGCGGGGTGCCCGCCGCGACTATCCGCCCGCCTTTGTCGCCGCCGAGCGGGCCCATGTCGACGACGTAATCGGCGTTTGCTATGACGTCGAGGTCGTGTTCGATGACGATGACCGTCGCGCCGCTTTGAATGAGGCGAGCAAAGACGCCGAGCAGGACTTCCACGTCGAGCGGGTGGAGGCCGATGGTGGGTTCGTCAAACACGAACACGGTGTCCGCCTGTCCTCTGCCCATTTCACCCGCGAGTTTCAGCCGCTGGGCTTCGCCGCCCGAAAGGGAAGGCGTGTCCTCGCCGAGCGTGAGGTAGCCGAGGCCGAGGTCCGCGAGGATTTTGAGTTTTCTGTTGACCTGCGGAAGGTCGGCGCAAGCGGCCAGAGCCTGCTTGACGCTCATGTCCATGAGTTCGGGAAGGGAATATTCCCGCCCGTCCGCCGAGCGGCGCTTGACAACGCCCGCCTGCTTGCCGTAACGCGAGCCGCCGCAGTCGGGACAAGGAATGTCAACGTCGGGGAGAAACTGCACGTCGAGGCTGATGCAGCCCGTTCCGTCGCACGTGGGACAGCGCAGCGCGCCCGTGTTGTAGGAAAAATCACCGTTTTTGTATCCCCTCTCCTTGGCCTCGGGCAGGGCGGCGTAGACCTTGCGGAGGTCGTCGTGAAGTTCGGCATAAGTCGCCACGGTGGAACGGATGTTTATGCCGATAGGTGCCGAATCTATGAGTTTTACGCGGCTAATTCCTTCCGCCTCCACTTTTTCGACGTGCGCGGGCAACTTGGAATCGTGGCAGGCGGCCTCCAATGCGGGGATTAAACTTTCGAGAATCAGCGTGGTTTTGCCCGAGCCTGAAACGCCCGTTACCGCGGTGAGCCGCCCCTTTGGAAAGGCGACGTCAAGCGGCTTGACCGTGTGAATTTGGCGGGTGGAAAGGCGGATGGCGCCGTCCGCAAACACGTCCCTTGATGGAGCATGCGTACCGACGTTCACCCTGCGTTTGCCCGACAGAAAGCCGCCGATGAGCGACGCGGGGTCGTTTTCCACTTCGTCCACAGTACCCTGCGCGATTATGGTTCCGCCGTCGGCGCCCGCCCCGCGGCCGAGTTCGACAATCATGTCTGAATTTTTCAATACATTGACATCGTGGTCTACGAGAACTACCGAGTTGCCGTCGGCGATCAAATCGTCCATTACGCCCGTGAGGCCTTCGAGATTGGCGGGGTGCAGGCCGATGGACGGTTCGTCGAGGACGTAGAGCACGCCCGTCGTGCGGTTGCGAACGGCACGGGCAAGTTGCATCCTCTGCCTCTCCCCCGTGGAAAGGGTGGACGCGGCGCGGTCGAGCGTGAGGTAAGAAAGTCCCAACTCGTTGAGACGAGCGGCGGCCGTGCGGAAGGATTCGCAGATACTCTCCGCCATGGGGCGCATACTCGGCGGCAGGGAAGCGGGAACGCCTTCCACCCACCCGCACAGATCCGAAAGGGTCATGGTGCACACGTCGGCGAGGGTGAGACCCCGTATCTTGGGCGCGCGGGCGGCAGCGGACAGGCGCGTTCCGCCGCAATCGGGGCAGACGTCCGTCCTCAAGAACTTCTCCACACGCTTCATCCCCTTTTCATCCTTTACTTTGGAAAGGGCGTTTTCCACGGTGTAGGTGGCGTTGAAGTAGGTGAAGTCCATGTCCCCCGCCGCGCCGCTCGTCTTGTTTTGGTAGATTATGTTCTTTTTGACGGGCGGGCCGCGGAACACGATGTCCCGCTCCTTTTGGGTAAGTTCCTTGAAGGGGACGTCCGTCCTCACGCCCATGGCGGCGGCGATGTCCTTCATGAGCGACCACATGAGCGTCTGCCACGGGGCGACCGCGCCCTCGTTTATGGAAAGTTCCTCGTTGGGTACGAGGGTGGATTCGTCAACCGTGCGGATAAGCCCCGTGCCCTCGCAGCGTTTGCAGGCGCCCTGACTGTTGAACGCCAACTCTTCGGCAGAGGGCGCGAAAAAGCGGGCGTTGCAGACGGGGCATTCGAGTTCCAGCCCCGCCGCCACGTTGAGCGTGGGCTGAACGTAATGCCCGTTTGGACAGCGGTGGGAGGCGAGGCGGGAGAACATGAGCCTGAGGCTGTTGAGAAGTTCGGTTCCGGTGCCGAAGGTGCTGCGTATACCGGGAACACCCGGCCGCTGCCTGAGCGCGAGCGCGGCGGGAACGTAAAGAACTTCGTCCACCTGCGCCTTTTCGGCCTGCGTCATGCGGCGGCGGGTGTAGGTGGAAAGAGATTCGAGATAACGCCGCGACCCTTCGGCGTAGAGTATGCCGAGGGCGAGCGACGATTTGCCCGAACCAGACACGCCCGCCACACCCACCTTTTTGCCGAGCGGAATGTCAACGTTGATGTTTTTGAGGTTGTGAACCCTGCCGCCGCGTATCTTTATACAGTCGGGGGCGGGTTTATCGTGCGCGGGTTGCTCGGGCGGGCGCTGAGCCGCGCCGCTGCCGCCCGACACGAGATTGTCCGACGGGGCGTGTTTTTCTTTCATATCCTTTTCTCCGTTTTGGCTTCTGGGCTGGGTTACGGGTGAAACGTCGTTACAAGTGCGGGCAGACGCCCGCGACGGTGAACGGGTAAATTCCGCCGTGCGGAACGGCCGAGGGACAAAAAGTCCCCTATTTCGCACATTATCCGCTGTTTTGGCATGTCAAAGTTGCCTTTTGGGGGTCGCAAGGAGCAAATACAAGAAGCGGCCTTTTTCTCACATTATCGGCTGTTTTTGGGTTGACAGAGCCACTTTGGGGTTGCAATGAGCAAAAAAGCAAGAAGTGGCCTTTTTCGCACATTATCGGCCTTTTGGTCGGCGGGGCGCAAGGTGAGCCATCAGATTGGCAGGCGGTAAAAGAGTATGACGAGACGGCCCGTAAAAACGGACCGTCCGTGATAGTTGGGGTTATACGCCCTTCTTGGCGCAGCGGATGATCTCCGCGTCGGAAACGTCGGTGGTGGAGACGTAACCATCGAGTTTCATGATCTTGTCGTTGATGTTGTCGAGTATCCAGCTTGCCTGCGGGAAGAATTCGGCGTCGAATTCGTAAGGCGGGGTAATCCAGTTCTTTGCGCCGACGACAACGACGGGTGCGTCGAGATAATCGAAGCAGAGTTCGCTTATCTTGGTGGCCATGTCGTTGAGGATGGAGCCGCGGGCGCAAGCGTCGGAAGCGAGGAGAATCTTGCCCGTCTTTTTGACCGATTCGATGACCTTTTCATAATTGAAAGGTACTATGGAGCGTGCGTCTATGACTTCGGCTTCCACACCGTATTTCTCGGAGAGGGTCTTGGCGGCATCCAGCGCACGGTAGAGGGTTGCGCCTATGGTGAGAATGGTTATGTCGCTGCCCTTGCGCTTGATGTCGGGTTCGCCGATGGGTATCTCGTAATATCCTTCGGGAACGCCGCCTTCGTGGAATTCTTCGCCCTTGTCGTAAATCCTCTGGCTTTCAAAGAACACGACGGGGTCGGTGCCGCTGAGGGCGGAGTTCATGAGACCCTTGGCGTCGTAAGGCGTAACGGGGAACACGACTTTGAGGCCGGGGATGTGCGCGGGGAGAGCGACCCAATCCTGAGAGTGCTGCGCGCCGTATTTGGAGCCGACGGACACGCGCAGGGTAACGGGCATCTTGAGTATTCCGCTGGACATTGCCTGCCATTTTGCGAGTTGGTTGAAGATTTCGTCGCCCGCTCTGCCCATGAAGTCTGCGTACATGAGTTCCACTATTGCACGGCCGCCGCACAGCGCGTAACCGACCGCGGAGGACACGATTGCCGCTTCGCTTATGGGCGAGTTGAACAGCCTGTGGTAGGGCAGGGCTTCGGTAAGTCCCCTGTAAACGGCAAACGCGCCGCCCCAGTCGCGGACGTCCTCGCCGTAAGAAACGAGCGTTGCGTCCTTATAATATCTGTCGATGATTGCTTCAAACAGACCGTCGCGGATGTTGTAGGCCTTTATCTTGGAAACGGGCTTGCCGTCCTTGTCGAAGGCGAAACGGCTCTTGCCCGCTATCTGCTGGACGCGCGGGTTTTCAGCCATGGGCATCTTGACGTCGGGCTTTCTCGACGGGTCGAAGGATTCCACCTTGCCGTTGGAGAACATGAGGTTCTCGACGTAGTGCGGGTCCTTTTTGAAATCGTGATATGGCGAGAGTTCGGGGTCGGCAGCCATCTTGCAAATCTTGAACAGCCTTTCTCCGACAGTCCCGAGTATCTCTTCGAACTTGGCGTCCTTTTCGACCTTGGCGTCCACCAGACTCTTGCGGTAGGTGATGAGCGGGTCAACCTGCTGCCACGCTTCGACCTCTTCCTTGGTTCTGTAAGACATGCTGTCGGACGGGGAGTGGCCGCCGAAACGATAGGTAACGACGTCGAGCAGGACGGGGCCTTCTCCTTTGAGGAGTATCTCCTTCTTTCTCTTCATGGCGTCTATTACGGCGAGAGGATTGAAACCGTCCACCCTTTCGGCGTGCATCTGCGAGGGCATTACGCCTGCGCCGATACGGGCGAGGAAATCGTAGGCCATGGTTTCGCCGCGGGTCTGGCCGCCCATGCCGTAACCGTTGTTGAAGAAGTTGAAGAGGATGGGCAGGCCGCCCTTCTTCTCCCAGAGTTGGAAGAGTTGGTCCATACCCGCAAAGTTCATGGATTCGTAAACGACGCCGCAGCCGACGGCACCGTCGCCGACGTTGGAGATGACTATGCCGGGTTTGTCGTTACATTTTTTGTAGAGAGCGGCGCCCATGGCTATGGGTGCGCTGCCGCCGACGAGGGCGTTGTTGGGGTAGATTCCGAAGGGGAGGAAGAACACGTGCATGGAGCCGCCCATTCCCCTGTGGAAACCCGTGCGGCGGGCGAATATCTCGGCGAGGGCGCCGTAGAGCAGGAAGTCGGTTGCAAGGTCTTTGACGTTGCCCGTCTTGTTGCCCGTTTCGACGGCACGGAGAACTTCGCCGCCCTCAAACTCTTCCATTATCTTCATCAGTTCCGCGTCCGAAAGTTTGTGTATGGACGAGAGGCCGCGGGCCAGCACTTCGCTGTGGCTGCGGTGGGAACCGAAGGTTATGTCGTTTTTGTCGAGGATGAAGGCCTGTCCGACGGCGGCCGCTTCCTGACCCATGGAAAGGTGGGCGGGACCGGGATAACTGTGCTTGAATCCCTTGTATTCGCCCTGCACCTTTATGCTGTAAATCATGCTTTCAAATTCGCGAAGGGTGGCAATGTCCTCGAATATGGTAACGAGTTCGGCCTTCTTGAAGTTCTTCTTTTCCTCGGCAACCGTCTTGTTGTAGACGTTGACGGGAATGTCCTCGAAATGTATCGACCCGCTGCTGCGTATAAAGTTGGGATCGATGAATTGGCTCTTAGGCATTTTTATATCTCCTTAAATAATTTTTTATAGGTTTTTGTGAGAAATAGGGCACTTCTGCCTCATTCGCTCCAGATTGTTTCGCGGATTATCTCGCAGACCGTGGGGTGCGGGAACACCAACTTTTTGATAACTTCCACATCCACTTCAAGATCCACGAGAGCGGACACGGCAACTATAAATTCGCTGGCGTAAGAACCTATTACGTGCGCGCCCACGAGGGTGTTTGTCTTTTTGTTTACGACAAGTTTGCATATACCCGACAGGTCCTTGTTTTCGGCAACGTATCTGCCCGAGTACATGAGCGAGAGTTTGAGGACCTTTACGTCGAGACCCTTGGCCTTTGCGCTGTCCTCGGTCTCTCCCACCGAGCCGATTTCGGGATTGGTGTAGACAACCGAAGGAATGACGTTGTAACGCATTCTGTCCCGCTTGCCGAGCATGGTATTGACGGCAACCTCCGCCTCTCTGTAAGCGGTGTGGGCGAGCATTACCTTGCCGTTGACGTCGCCCACCGCGTATACGTTGGCGACGTTGGTGCGCATGAAATCGTCCGTAACGATGGCTCCCCTCTCTACGTTTACGCCCAGCGTTTCGAGACCGAAGCCCTGCGTTACGGCGCGGCGGCCGATGGAGAGGAGAATCTTGTCGGCCTTGACCTTTTCGGTCTTGCCGTCCTTTTCGTAAACTACGCCGTCGGCCTCCACAGCGGTTACCTTGGCGCCGAGGCGGAAGTTCACGCCCTTGGCCTCGAGACTCTTTTGCAGAATGGAAGAAATCTCGGCGTCGGTGGGACCCGCTATCTTGTTCATCATTTCCACAACGACGACCTTGCTGCCCACGGACGAGAAGTAGGACGCCATTTCAAGACCTATAACGCCGCCGCCTATTATGGCGAGGGTGGAAGGAATGGTGCGCAGATCGAGTATCTCACGGTTGGTCATCACCGTGCCCGAAGCGATGTTCTCTTTAAGACCCGTTATGGGGGGAACGACGGGCATGGAACCCGTGGCTATGATGAGGCGTTCGGCAAGGTACTGCGTGCCGTTTGCTTCCACAACGTAGCCGCCCTCTCCCCTGCCTATTATCTTGGCCTCTGCGTCGAGCATGGTAACCTTTGCCTTTTTAAGTTGTCCCTTTACGCCCGAAACGAGGGTTTTGACAACGCCGTTCTTTCTGTCAACGACAAAGTTCTGGTCCACCCCGCCGTCAATCTTTACGGACACGCCGTAATCCGCGGCGTGCTTGGCGTAGTCGTACACCTTGGCCGAATACAGAAAACTCTTGGAAGGAACGCAACCTTCGTTGAGGCACACGCCGCCGAAGTGTTCCTTTTCTATAACCATCGTCTTGAAGCCCGCGTGCCCCGCTCTCTCTGCGGCGAGATATCCGCCCGGGCCTCCGCCGATTACGATTACCTGATATTTATCCATTGTTTGCCTCCTCAGAAAATAAGGTTAAAACTGAAGTTTTCGAGATACTCTTTGAGTTCTTTGAGGAATCTCGAAGCGGGCGCACCGTCGAGCGCACGGTGGTCGTAAGTGAGCGAAAGGTTCATTGCCTGATAAGGAACAAGTTCTCCGTTGGCGCCCGTCTTTACCCGAGTTTCAAGCGCGCATACGCCGAGTATGCCCGTCTGCGGGGGATTGATGACAGGGGTGAAGGATTCAATTCCGTACACGCCTATGTTGGACACGGTGAAGGAACCGCCGCTCATCATGTCGGGTTTGAGGGTGCCCGCCTGCGCGTCCTTGGCAAGTTTCTTGGCATTTACGGCTATTTCTTTAAGGTTCATCTTGTCGGCGCCGAAGAGAACGGGGACGAGCAGTCCGCGCGGGGTATCCACGGCTATGCCGATGTTTGCAGACGAGAAGTAACGCATGGTGTCTCCGTTAATGAGGTTTGCGTTGAGTTCTTTGTGGTTGAGTATGACCCTCGACACGGCGTACAGTATGATGTCGTTGAAGGTTATGTTGGGCAGGCCCAACTTTTCGGCATTGGCCTTGACGAAGGCGCGCAGGGCTATTATGTTGGTGCAGTCGAAGGAGATGTTGTGGGTGAGTTGCGCCATGGTGGAAAGGCTGGTAACCATGTTGCGGGCGATGGCCTTGCGGATGTTGGACATCTTCTCTTCGGTATACGCGTGCACGTCTGCGGGCGCGGTCTGCGCGGCGGGTGCTGCCGCGGGTGCGGCCTCGTGAACCTTGGGGCCGTTTACCGAAGCCGTGCGCACGTCCTTTTCCACTATTCTGCCCTTGGGACCCGTGGGAGTGCAGTCTTCGAGAGAAACGCCGAGTTTTTCGGCCAGCGTCCTCGCGCGGGGAGAAACGAACACCCTTCCTCCCTCCTGCGCGGCGGGTACGGCCGCCACGGGTGCGGCTGCGGGTGCGGGTATGGTTGCGGGCTGCTGTTCGGGCGCCGTCTGCGCGGGTGCGGAAGCGGGTGCCGCGCCGGGTGCAAAGCAGGACACGTCGTCCCCCTTCTTGCCTATGGCCGCCACGGGCACGAGAACGGCAACCTCGTCGCCTTCGTTGTAAAAATGGGCGAGAAGTTCGCCTTCAAGTTCGCTTTCCTGATCGAAAGCGGCCTTGTCGGTTTCATAACTGAACAGAACTTCGCCGACCTTGACGTGTTCGCCCACCTGCTTGTGCCACTTGGTGAGCACGCACTGCTCCACCGTTATGGGTGCGGCTTGCGCGGGTTGTTCGGGCGCGGTTGCGGCGGGTGCGGCGGCCGCGGAAGTGAATGCGGAAATGTCCTCTCCCTTCTTGCCGATTACGCACACGGGGGTGAGAACGGAAACTTCGGCTCCTTCTTCGCACAAGAGGGCGAGCACCTCTCCCTCCGTTTCACTCTCCTGGTCGAAGGCCGACTTGTCGGTCTCGTAGCTGAAGAGGACTTCTCCTACCTTGACCGCGTCGCCCACGTGCTTGTGCCACTTGGTAAGCACGCACTGTTCGACCGTTATGCCCTGCTTGGGCATGAGAACAGGTTTTGCCATTTATATTACCTCCAAATTTTTCAGATGTTGGGTTTTTGTGGGAAATAGGGCACTTGTGCCCGTTTTTGCCCGACGGATTCGGGGCTTGCCGCACGTTTCGTCGGGCGTCTGTCGTCCGCCTGGCGAATGCGTCAGATGGGTTTGGCGTGGGAGAGCAGGAATTTTTCCGCCTCGGCATTCCATATTCCGTTGTGGCGGGCGCATATCTCGGCGAGGGTGGCGAACATGGGGTCGGTCTCTCCGAGTTTTGCAAAATCCTCTATCGCCGTCATGGGCATGGATATGTTGGTGTAAACGAGTTTTTTGGCACCCTTGATGTTGGGAAGGTTGAGGGTGGTTTCAATCACGCTGTCCAGCCCGCCGACGTGGGAGATCATGATGGCGGGGTTGATTCTGCCCGCTCCAGAAAGGGCGAGGGCCTCCCTCATGTCGTCGGTGTTTCCGCCCGAAGTGCCCGTTATCCTGTGGAAAGAGTAGTGCACGTTGTAGAAGTTGAACTTTGCCGAAAAGTCGTTTTTGAGAGGACCCGCAAAGAAGTTGAGGCAGCCGCCGTCTCCGAGCAGGGCGTCGCCCTGTTCGACGAGGAAGGACACGGGCGCGTACACGAACACGTCGTCGTAGCCCTTGCCGCCGTTGATTTCTTTGAGGTAAGCGACGGGGTCGTCCACCTTGGAAGTGTTGACGTAAACGAGTTTTACGCCGTGTTTGGCCGCGTCCTCAACGGTGAGCAGCGAGGCGGCACGCGCAAGACGGGCGTCGTCTATGTCCGTAACGACGAGCAGCGACGGCTTTCTGTCGCAGTGGATGCCGTAATCCACGCAGCCGAGACCCATGGGGCCTGCACCCGCGAGAACGGCGACCGCGCCGCCTTCCTTTATACCCATGACGTGGGTGTGGTTGTCGTAACGGGAATGATAGTTTTCATGATAACCCGCGATTATGCAGGAGACGGGTTCGGAAAGAGAAGCCTTGAAATAGCAGTCTCCGTCGTAGGGGAGCAGACAATCGCATTCCATGACCTCGTTGGGAATGATTATGCGGGTGGCGTCTCCGCCTATGTATTTATAGGAATAACCGGGCGCGGCGAGCGAACCTTTGTAGTTGAGCGCGGGCTGGATGCTGTACTTCTGCCCCGCCTTGAACTTGTGCTGCCACTTTTTGCCCACTTCGAGTATTTCGCCGCAGAATTCGTGCCCGACGATTACGGGGTTTTGGGCGACGTCCTCGGGAACGCGCTTGTGGTCGGCGCCCTGTTCCGCCGCCTTGAAGGTGGACATGCAGATACTGTCGGACACTACCGTTGCGAGTATCTCGTCGTCCTTGATGGCGGGCAACTCAAACTCTTCGAGCCTGAGGTCCTCTTTGCCGTAAAGTCTAACCGCTTTTGTTTTCATTTTTCGTCCTCTCTTTTATTTACTTGGAAAGGGAACGGCGGTATTTCTCCGCCTCCCAATGGTTGATGAAGTAAACGTCCTTTTCACTCATGGTGGAAACGGCGTATCCCTTGTCCCTGAGCGTGGTCAGCACGAACAGGTAGGCGAACAGCGTTTCCTCGAGCGTGGTCGCCTCTTTGAGGTTGGTGGCGTAGACTACCGTGCCGCCCTCAACTTTGAGTTTTTCGGGTGCAAAGGCTATTACGTTGTTGAGGTAAACCAACTGGTCGGGGTACAGCGGGAACTCGTCGAGCAGAACCTTGTCGAACTTGTGATTTTCAAGATAATGCGTGATATAGGGGGTTTTTGAAGCGTAGACGCCCTCTTTCCTCTCCTCGAGCACGACCTCTTTTACGGGGGTGAGATTGAAGTGTGCGGCGATTCTGCCGTTGGCGTCCTCGTGAATTGCCATTACGCGTTCGGCCGTGTCGGCGTTGACCACAAGGCCGTGGTTCTGCATGAATATGACCTCTGCGTCCCGTCCGTTTTCCGCCCTGTAGCCGTCAAGCGCCTTTTTCATGCTGACGGAAAGGGTGAGACCGGGGTCTATGTAGGGCATGAAGATGTAGCCGTAATCGGCAGAGGCAAACAGTTTTGCGGCCTCCTCCTTGCCCGTTACCGAACAGGTGAGCAGGTTGGCGTAGACCGAATGGGTGTGCACGACGTACTTTTTGAGCACGGAGTGGAAGCCGACTTCCACGCTGGGACGGAGGGGCGCAAGCCCTTCGGCGTGCATGGTGGCCTCGGCCGTAACCTTTTTGTTTTCGGCCTCGAGATCGCGGCTGTCGCCGTCCGTTATGGAATTGATAAAGTCCCTTATCACGGGGAGGTTCATGGGGACGTAGGCGGTCGTCTCGTCTATGTCTTTGAGGCGGAAGCCCGACGCTTTTATGTACATTACGTCTCCGTCCTTGACCGACGTGTTGCCGCCGCCCCCCTGCGTGTAATCGACCCTGCCGCCCGCGTAACGGGATATTTCGATGAGGTCGGAAATTGCTTGTTTCATGTCTGTCTCCTTTGAAAAAGTGGCCTTTTTCTCACTTTGTCCTGCATTTTTGTGTTTGGAAAGTTTTGTGTGCCGAGAGTGTTTTACCCAAGTTTCGGCGCTCAGTCAAGCCCGAAGGCTTTGTCTATGGTCTTGACTTCCTCGTCGGTTATCTTGACTATCTTGCCGATGAGCCCGCCGTGGATTATGGTGTTGGCGGTAAACTCAACCACCTCGAGTGCGTCGAACGCTTCTATGAGGGTGGTGCCCACGGCGATGATACTGTCGTTTTCAATGAGGATTACCGGGGACTTTGCGCTTATGGTCTTTGCGACCTCTTCGGGGTGGCTGATGTTTATGCCGTAAGGCATTCTCACGAGGTTGCGGATCTTGATGTAGGACTCGGGAATGGTCCTGCTGTCTATCTCCGTGCGGGTTATGCCGAAGGCGAGGATGTTGGTGGGCTGCGCGACTACGACGGCGTTGATGTCGGGGTGCGTTTCGTAAATCATCTTGTGCAGAATTGCCGAACGGCTGGGGCGTTTGCCCGCCTCTCTCCAGCCGTGGTCGACGCGCACGAGGTCCTGCGGTTCCAACAGTTTTCTGTCCTTGCCGTAAGGGGTTATTATGAAGGAATCGTCCCCGAGCCGCTCGGAGAAAGTGCCCATGGTACTCGAAAAGAGGTCCTGATCGTAAGCCCTGTGGATAAGCGTGCACATCTTGGTGCGTATGTCCTTTTCTTTGGAAGAGATCTCTGCGGGGATGAACTCGCCCAAGGGAACTTTGCCCTTTTCGTTGGCAAGTTCTATCTGCTCGTCGGTAAGGGGATTGGCCTTGCCGATAAGGCGGCTTGTTATGTCGAGTTTTGCGCAGCGCTCCAGCGTTTCAAACTTCATGAACGCGTCGAACAGATCGTTGCCGCAGGTAACCACGCCGTGGTTTTCCATTATAACAACGTCCGTTCCCTTCTTGAGTTCGGCGGCTATCTTTTTGCCGAGTTCTATGCTGCCCGGTACTTCGTAACCCGCAATGCCCACCTTGCCGCACACGAGGCGCGCCGTGGGTATGATGGCCGTGTCGGGTATCTTTCTTATAAGGCTGAACGCGACGAGCGATGGCGAATGCGCGTGAACGACGGCCTTGATGTCCGGCCGCGTTTTGTACACGAGTTTGTGGAAGGGAAGTTCCACGCTCGGTTTGTACTTGCCCTCCACCGTTCCGTCGGGTTTGACGAGGCAGATGTCCGACGGCGTGAGCGCGCCCTTGTCTATGCCCGAGGGCGTTATCCAGATGTTGCCGTCGCTGTCCTTGACGGAAAGGTTTCCGCCCGAGGTCGTGGTCATCTGCTTGCGGTAGATACGGTTGATGGTCTGCACTATCTGTTCCGCGGGATGCATGAACTGATAATCCATATTTTACTCCTTTATATATGATTTTTGTGGGATTCGGGGGACTAATTGCCCAAATACGGGTTTTTTGGCCTCCCCGAGCCGCAGTTTGGCATGAATGGGCGTTTTTTTGTGGGATTTAGGGGACTAATCGCCCAAAACGGGGTTTTTGGCCTCCCGAAATCCCAATGCGGTTTATTTATCCAAGATGGAGAGGAATGACGCGTAGTCGGCGGTGTATTTCCCGCTCGGCAGATATTCCCTGACATCTCCGCCGAGGGCTATCATCTTCTTTGCCGTGGTTATGTCCTCTATCTCGCCGAGGGCTATCATCTGCACGGCTATGTTGCCGAGGGCCGTGGCTTCGGACGGGCCTGCGATGACCTTTACGCCGAGCAGATCGGCCGTCATCTCGCAGAGAATCTCGGCCTTGCAGCCGCCGCCTATCACGTTGACGGCCGCGTACTTCTTGCCCGTCAGTTTTTCAATCCGCTCGAGCGTGTACTTGTATTTGAGGGCGAGGCTCTCGTATATGCAGCGGGCGTATTCGCCAACCGTTTGGGGAACCTTCTGCCCCGTGCGCACGGCAAACGCCTTTATGCGTTCGGGCATGTTGCCGGGGTTGTCGAACTCGGGGCTGTCGGGGTCGATGTAGCACACCGACTTGGATTCCGCGGCCATGGCGGCAAGCTGGGCAAAGGAATAGTCCTGCCCCTCTTTCTGCCATCTGCGGCGGGCTTCCTGTATTATCCAAAGCCCCATTATGTTTTTGAGGAAACGTATCTTTCCGCCGTAGCCGCCCTCGTTGGTGAAGTTCTCCCTGCGGCTGTCGTCGTTCACGACGGGTGCGTCCAACTCGACGCCCATGAGCGACCACGTTCCGCAGGAGATGTAACAGCAGTTGTCCATGTTGCCGGGCACCGCCGCTACGGCCGACCCCGTGTCGTGCGTGCACACGGCTATTACGGGCACGGGTTCGACGTCGAGTTCTTCGCATATCTCTTTTTTAACCTTGCCGTAAACGTAACCGCTCGGCACGATTTTGGGGAGTTTTTCGGGGTCGAATCCTATCTTTTTGACAAGTTCTCTGTCCCAATCGCGGGTGAACGGGTTGAGCAGTTGGGAAGTGGAAGCGATGGTGTATTCGGCAACCTTGTTGCCCGTGAGAACGTAAGCCATGAGGTCGGGGATGAACAGCATTTCCGCCGCGCGGGACGCGGCCTGCGCGTCCGAATGCACCGAGCGGTAGAGTTGGAACACGGTGTTTATGCGCATGAGCTGAATGCCCGTGCGGGAGTAAAGTTCCTCCTTGCCGCCTTCAAACAGGGCGTAAACTTCTTCGGGTGCGCCCTCCGTGCGCAGGTCGCGGTAATGGTAGGGCGTGTTTATAATGTTGCCCTCACTGTCCAGAAAGCCGTAGTCGACGCCCCACGTGTCAATGCCTATGGCGTCGTACCCGCCCTGCTGCTTTGCCTTTACCATGCCCGTTTTTATCTCGTGTATCAGCCTTAAAAAGTCCCAATACAACTTGCCGTTTACGAGAACGGGGTCGTTGGAAAAACGGTGTACTTCGGTGTAGACGAGCTTGCCGTCCTTAACCTCTCCTATCAGCGCCCTGCCGTTGGACGCGCCGAAATCGAATGCGAGAACTCTCTTCATCTTTCACTCCGTGCGCTTTCGCGGAATTTTATTTTTTGTTGGTTTTTGTGTGATTTACGGGGTTTTTGCCCCGCCCGCGCGGGATTTGCCCCGTTGTGCCGCGGGGTTTTATGCCCGTTTGGTGCGGGGTCAATTCCCTCCCGGCGGGGTTTTATGCCCGTTGGGTTGCGGGGATGCGGGTGGCCGTGATTACGGTTCCATCTGCTGGCCGCCGGTTACGTTGATGGCCTGACCCGTCATGTAAGAGGACATGTCCGAGGCGAGGAACACCATTACGTTTTCGATATCCTCATACTCGCAACTGCGCTTCATGGGGACCTGGTTTATGTACTTTTCGCGAATCTTCTCCTCGGTCGTGTTCTGGTTGGCGGCGTACTGCTTGAACAGGCTGTTTACCCACAGGGGCGAGTTGAGCAGGTTGCCCGGGCAGATGCTGTTGACCCTTACGCCCTCCTCCGCAAACTCGAGCGCGAGCGACTGCGTGAGACCCACGCCGCCGAACTTGCTCGATGCGTAAGCGCCGTTCTTGTAAGAACCCTTCTTGCCCGACTTGGAGTTTATCTGGATTATGCTGCCCTTCTTGTTGGCGAGCATTATGGGGGCGAAGGCCTTGACCGTGTTGAAGTAACCGTTGAGGTTTACGTCGGTAACGAGTTTGAACATTTCGGGCGACAGGTTGTAGATGTCCCCGCTCTTGACTATTGCGGCGTTGGCGACGAGAATGTCCACCGTTCCCCACTTTGCAACCACGGCGTCGGCCGCCGCCTTGCAGGTTTCGTACTTGGTAACGTCTACCTGAAGGGCGTAACCTTCCTTGAGGGAGGAAGCCACCTTCTGCGCTCCTTCGATGTTGATGTCGCAGACGGCCACCTTGCAGCCCTCTCTGTCCAGCCTGAGGGCGAGTGCCTCGCCGAGACCCTGGCTTGCGCCCGTGATTACCGCTACTTTTCCTTTAAGATCGATACTGCTCATTTTTATGTTCTCCTTTTATTTTTTCTGACCGCGTGTGCGGGTTGTGTCGTGTTTTGTGTTTATTTCAATGCCGTGCGGGTTTGTCCTCAGCGGGCGGCGAGCCGCCGGAAACGCCGCGTTTTTGTGCGATTCAGGGGGTTTTTGGTAAGTTTACCTCAAAACGTTTAGGTAAACGTCCGCGTCTCCCTTGCCCCTTGTTCAGCGCTTTACCGAGGCGCGGCCGATGGCTGCGTAATGGGTTATCTTGTCCGCAAGGCGGGGATATTCCGCGTCCGCCCGCGCGCCGAACATGCCGTTTTCAAGCCCTTCTTCCGAGGCGCGTTCGTGCCCGATGAGCGCCCACGTGCTTTCTATAAGGTTGCTGTAACGCGGGTTTGCAAGCGCCTTGCATTCGAACAGCTGACGGGGGGAATTGATGTCCTCTCCGCTTATTTCAAACAGTTCGTTTTCAGCGCAGAGGCGGCGCAGCCTGTCCAGCTGGGCGTAAGTGTTGCGGGTGGGCATGTAGGTTACGGCGCGTATGCCTACCCTTTTTATCTCCGCAATTAAATCGTCGAGGAAGTCGTCCTCAAACTTCTGCGCGCGCTTGTCTCCCGTCACGCTGTCCCCCACGTCGCCGAGGTAGGCGTAAGCGGGTATGGCCCCGAAGCGGGTTGCCGCAGCCACAAATTCGTTTACGTCGGGCATCTCGTCGTCGGCGTCTATGTAAAAGAATTTGGTGTCCGCCTTGAGCACGCCGAGAAGGTCGTAGCAGAAGTGCGGGTTGGCGGCGTCGGTAAGGTAACCCTTCTGCTTGTCGCCGACGGAAAGCCCGAGGTCGTTTTCAAGGAAAGCGATGAGCGCGGGCGTGCGGCCGAAACGGCTGCCCAACTTGTGGGCGAGGGCGTTCATGAGGTGGCGTTCGGTTACCGAGCCGCCCTCGGCTGCGCAGGACGCGGCGTAAACGTCCTTTTCAAAATCCAGCGCAAGGCCGAACTTGCCGAATTTGGAATTGATGAGTTCGGTCATCTTGCGGTCGCGCTCCAGCCGCTTTGCGCGGTAGGGCGCAAGGTAGGCGTTGAACGCTTCTATACTTTCGGCGGGCACGCCGTGCGCCGCCATGTATATGCAGTCCTCCTGATCGGGGTGGTTTATCTTGCCCCAATGGCGGGAGTTGAACTTTGCCCTGACTTCCGCCCCGCAGGTGTAGCCCATGCCGAGTTTTTTGCAGGCGGCTGTAAACTCGGCCGCTCCCGAAAGGCTGTCGTGGTCCATGATTCCGCACGAAGTAAGCCCCGCGCTGTAAGCGTGGTAGGCCGCCGACGTGGGCGAGTAGGGAGAAAAAGAATATATGGTGTGAATGTGGTTGTTGCTGTCGTTGTCGCGCCGCACGGGCTGCAGGCCGTTTTCTCTCTCAAAGGCGATGAGTTCGTCGAGGGCGGCCAGCCTCTCCTCTTTGCGGGGCGCGTTCAGCCTGTTTTTGAGTTCCTCGCGACGGGTCGTTGCGTCTGCGTTCATTTTTCTCTCCTTAAACCAAAATTTTCTATTTATAGTATAACATAAGCGCGCGCGCATGAATACCGATGAAAAATAAGTTGCAAAAAAGAAATTTTTATGCTATAATTCAATCATAATCAATCACGTTCGCTCAAACGGTCTGAAAACGTGCGGCAATTGTCTGCGGCGGGCTTTTAACAGAACACCCACGTTTACCACGGGCGATTTATGCGGCGCGTTTGCCGCTTGTTACGCGGAGTTTTGCAAACCGCGTTTTAAGCCATGGTATGACCGCGCTTTGACTGCGGCGGGCGTGATGATGCACGTTTTGACGATGCGAAGGAGGAAGAATGTTTGCACCCGAAAGGCAGGAAGAGATACTTGCCATAATCAAGGAGAGGAAGTCGGTTTCAGTTACCGACCTGTCAAAGGAACTGTTCGTCAGTCCCGCAACGGTAAGGCGCGACCTCGGCGCCATGGAAAAGACGGGGCTGATACGCCGCCTGCACGGCGGGGCGATCGTGCTGGAAGGTTCGTCCGACGAGACGAGCATTTTCATGCGGGAACAGGAAAACGTGCTTGCCAAAAAGGAGATCGCTTACGTTGCGGCGGGGCTTATCAAAACGGGCAACTCGGTCTATCTCGATTCGTCGAGCACGGTGGGCAAGATAATTCCCCTGCTCAAACGGTTCAGTTTTATCTCCATCGTTACCAACGGGCTGAAGAATGCCCTGCTGCTGTCCGAAACGACAAACGCACGCGTTTACGTTACCTGCGGAATGATACAGAGCCAGTCCAACTCCATACTCGGGGCGGACACCGTGGAGTACCTTTCCAAACTGCACACGGACATAGCCTTTATATCCTGCAACGGCGTGGATGCCGAAAACGGCGTTACCGAGGCCAACCTCGAACAGGCCAAAGTCAAGCAGACCATGCTGCGCAATTCCAAACTGAAGGTCCTGCTTGCAGACGGCAGCAAGTTCGGCAAGACGTTCATGGCAAAGACGGCCGACTTTTCCGACCTCGACTACCTCGTAACCGACGTCATGCCCCCCGAACCTTGCGTCCAAGCCGTGGAAAAGAGCGGCTGCAAGATACTGTGCGCCTCATCGGTGTGATTTACCGCGGGCGTTTGATGAATTGGCGCGGGCTTGCGACGTGTGTGAAAGGAAGGCGCGCGGCGGGCTTGCGACGGGCCGACGACTGACTTTTGGAAGCGTCGGAGCGGGTTCGTTTGGCGGGCTTGCGCGGGTCGCTCCGCGGCACCGCATAAAAGCGGACAAGAATGACAAAATCCCCTGTTTTTGTGAGAAACAGGGGACTTTTTTATTTTTCCTGAAAAATTCAAAGGGCTTTTACCCACGGGCGGGCAGGCGGGTTTTTGTGAACTTTACGGGCAAATAATTGACGGGGGGTTGTGCGCTTTACGGACAGGCGAGGGACGGGTGGTTTATTCCTTGACGGCAGCGGAAACGCCGCCGCGGGCATTGCCGTAAACCTCGTCGTATATCCTCTTTGCGTACAGGGCGGCGACGGGCACGCCCGTGCATTTTTCGATGCCGAGGAAGAAGGCGTTGGAGTTCACTTCGCACACGTAGGGGCGGGTGCCGTCGGAAATTATGTCCACGCCGCAGTAGTCGAGGCCGATGGCCGCGGCGGCCTTTTCGGCGAGGGCGCGTTCCTCCTCGGTGAGTCCGGCGGGCGAAGCCGTGCCCCCGAGGGCGAGGTTGGAGCGGAAGTCGAGGCTGTTGACCCGTTCCATTGCGGCGACGGCCTTACCCCCCACCACCGCAACGCGCTTGTCCCTTCCGCCGCTACCGATGAACTGCTGGTAGATGTGCGGAACGGCTATGAGCGACGCGCGGAGCTCGGCAAGTTGCGCCCTATCCTCGGCGAGAAAGACGCCCTGTCCCATGGAACCGAAGGTCTTTTTGACGACTATCGGGTATGGAAGGAGGCGTTCGACGCGGGTCAGGAAATTTTGGCTGTCGGCGCCGTAATAGGAAAGCGGAGACGAGACCGTGCGCGGCATCCGGACGCCGCGGCCCGATAGGAAGATGTGGGTGGCCATCTTGTCGTCGCACACGGCGACGGCGGCCGCCGTGTTGAACAGGCGCATTCCGCACTTTTCAAGCATGGCGGAGATGTGGGGGTCCTTGTCGAGGTAGACGGCAAAATCCCCGCCGAGGCGGCAGGCGCAATCTTCGCCGTCCACATAACTGAAAATCTCGTCGGTCTTGTTTTTTGAAACCGACACGCCGAGTTTTTCAAGTTCCTCTGTAAGGCGGGAAACCTGATGTTCAATTGAAGGATTGGTGTAAAAGGCGTTGGTGATGATGTGGCCTTTTTTCATAAAAGTCCCCTTTTTCTCACGTTTTAGGCGGTTTTTGGGTGTTGTGCGGAGTTTTGGCACGGATTTAGGTAAATTTTTGCCCACAAGCGGGCAAAAGTGGCCTTTTTCTCACATTATCTCTTGTATTTGCGGATTATGGCCTCGGCTATGCGGATGCCGTCCGCAGCCGCGCTGGTTATGCCGCCCGCGTAGCCCGCGCCCTCTCCCGCAGGGTAAAGATTGGCGGCAGATAGGGAGGCGAAGTCCGCCCCGCGCGTTATCCGGACGGGCGAGGAAGTGCGGCTTTCCACGCCGACGAGAACGGCGGACGGGTCGTCAAAGCCGCGCAGTTTTCTGCCCATGTCCCTTATGCCTTGGGCTATCGTCTCGGCGACGGACGGGCCGAGGATTTCCTTTAAGGGGAAGGTTACAGTCCCGCGCGGGTAGGTTGAGGAGACGGCGGCCGAAGCCCTGCCCGCGAGAAAGTCGCCCACCGTGGACGCGGGCGCCGCGTAGTTTCCGCCGCCCGCAAGAAAGGCCGCCTCTTCGAGGGTTCGTTGAAAGTACATTCCGCCGAGGGGACCGCCGCCGAAATCCTCACGGCGAATCTCGGCAACGACGGCGCTGTTTGCGTACTTTCCGTCCCGCGCGTACACGCTCATTCCGTTTGTAACCACGCCGCCGCGTTCGCTCGCAGCGGGCACGATGGTTCCGCCCGGGCACATGCAGAAGGTGAAAACCGCCCTGTCCGAGGCGTGGCTGACGAGTTTGTAATCGGCGGGCGGAAGGCTGCCGCGGGGACGGCCGTACTGCGCCCTGTCGATGAGTTCCTGCGGGTGTTCTATCCTCAGCCCCACGGCAAACGCCTTGCTTTCCATAAACACGCCGCCTTTTTCAAGTGCGCCGAAGGTATCCCGCGCGCTGTGGCCGAGGGCAAGGACTATCTCGTCCCACCGTTCGGCGGACAGTGCGGGGTCGGAAATCTCGGCCTCGGCAATTCCGCCGCTTATCTTAACGCCCGTGAGCGAGGTGTGGGAAAACACCCTTCCGCCCAGCCGCTTAATCTCCTCTCTGATGGCCTTGACGACGGCGGGCAGGCGGTCGCTGCCGATGTGCGGTTTGCCAGAATAGGCTATCTCTTCGGGTGCGCCAAAGGCCACAAAGTCCCCTAAAACACGCAAAATAAGGGGGTTGTTGACCTGAGTGTTGAGTTTTCCGTCCGAGAAAGTGCCCGCCCCGCCTTCGCCGAACTGCGCGTTGGAATCGGGGTCGGGCGCGCCGCCCGAAAAGAATGCCGAAACCGTCCTGCTGCGCTCCTCGACGGGGGCGCCGCGTTCGATGAGGGTTACTTCCATGCCGCCGCGGGCGAGCGTGAGGGCGCAGAAAAGCCCCGCGGGGCCGCTGCCCACCACGAGAACCTTGCCCTTTCTGTCCGCTTTGAGAGGGGTCGCGGGAGGAACGGGCGGCTCGTCCGACACCTCGGCCGTGTACGCCCACACGATGCGGCGTTTATCGCGTGCGTCGAGCGATTTTTTGACAATGCGGAAGTCGTATCCCCTGTCGTCTCTTATGCCGAGTTTGGCGAAAACCTTTGTTTTAAGGCACTTTTCGCCTTCCTCGGCGGGAATGTTGACGGTTACGGTTTTTTTCATAATATCTTTTTTCTTATCCCGCCGAGGGCGCGGGCACGGTGGCTGACGCCGTTCTTTTCCTCCTCGGAGGCGACGCCGAAACTCTTGCCGATATCGTAACTGAAAAACAGCGGGTCGTAGCCGAAGCCGTTGCCGCCCTCCTCGCGCTCGAGAATCCTGCCCTCGGTCGTGCCCGTGGCGGTGGAAACGTTGCCGTTTTGGTCGATGTACACCATGCAGCACACGAAACGCGCCGACCTGTCGGTTACGCCCGCAAGGTTTTTGAGGAGGAGTTTGCGGTTGTTTTCGTCCCCGCAGCCCACGCCCGCGTACCTCGCGCTGAAAACGCCGGGCGCACCGCCGAGGGCGGCCACTTCAAGCCCGCTGTCGTCGGCGAGCACCGCCCCGCCGAGGGCGTCGTGCACGGCCTGCGCCTTGCGTTCTGGTAAAAGGTGGCGCCCGTCTCCTCGACATCGCCCGTAAAGCCCGCCTGTTTTGCGGAGACGACTTCAAAGTCCGTCCCCAGCATCTCCCTGATCTCGGCGAGTTTGCCGGGGTTTGAAGTTGCAACTGTCAATCTTTTCATGAAAAAAGTATAACACAACCGCCGCCCGTTGTAAAGCATTTGGCAAAAGCGGCGCACCGACCCACGGGCAAAGCGGCGGCACGTTTGGGCGAGCGGCGGGGAAACGGACAAGCGGAACGCGCGGCGGAATTTGGCGGGGATTATGGCGGGTAAGGTACGGACAAGGCAAAATTCGGGCAGAAAGCATGGACGCGGGCACGGATTTTACGGCAAAGCCGCGACGCTGGCGCGGATTTTACGGCAAAATTTACGCATATTTTACGGCCGCATTTATATTGACTATACGGCGGGAAATGCGGGCGGAGCGGAAGCCGTAAAAATTGTGCGGAAATAGTCAAAAATTGCAGAAAAATCCCCTTCAAACGCTTGACAAGAGGCGACGGCTTGTTATATAATTCATGCGTTTAGTCTTTCTAAACTTTGAGTTTATCGGTATTCGGAGCCGCTAAACGGAAAGATTAACCCTGCTAATCAAGGGAGGAAATATGGAATTAGGCAGTAAGATAAAACGGCTGAGGACGGTGTGCGGGCTTACCCAAAAGGAACTTGCCGACAGGTGCGAGTTGACAAAGGGTTACATTTCGCAACTCGAAAACGACCTGACAAGCCCGTCGATCGCCACGCTCGTGGACATACTGTCCGCCCTCGGCACCGACCTGAAGGATTTTTTCAGCGACGAGGTGGACGGCAAGGTTGTGTTTGGGGAGAACGATTTCATTGAAAAGGTGAGCGAGGAGTCCACCCTGAAATGGCTCGTGCCCAACGCGCAGAAGAACAACATGGAGCCGATTATGATAGAACTCTTGCCCGGTATGAGCACGGCCGAAGATATTCCCCACGAGGGTGAAGAATTCGGCTTTGTGCTGGCGGGCGAGGTGGAGATCAACCTCGGCGGAACCAAGTACACCGCACGTAAAGGCGAGAGTTTTTATTACGACGCGGACAAACCCCACTTTATAAAAAACAACAAACAAAAGACGGCGAAGTTTCTGTGGATATCGTCCCCTCCGAACTTCTGAGCCATCAAGGAGAAAAAATGGAAGAAAACATCATTGAACTCAAGGGCGTGTCCCGCCAATACGACACGACGCTGGCCGTTGACAACATTGACCTGTCCATAAAAAAGGGCGAATTTGTTACCTTTTTGGGACCTTCGGGCTGCGGAAAGACCACGACGCTGCGCATGATAGCGGGGTTTGAAACGCCGACTTCGGGGCAGATTCTCTTAGGCGGCAAGGACATAACCTCCATTCCCCCCTACAAGAGACCCATAAACACCGTGTTCCAAAGGTACGCGCTGTTTCCGCACATGAACGTGTTTGACAACATAGCCTACGGGCTTAAACTGAAAAAGGTTGTCAACGTGTACGAGGACGCCGAAGGCAGGCGCGTGGAGAAGAAGGAACGCCTTTCCAAGGCGGAGATAGCCGCAAAGGTGGAAAAGGCCCTGAAGATGGTGGACCTCGAGGAATTTGAAAAGAGGGACGTTACCACCCTTTCGGGCGGGCAGCAGCAGCGCGTTGCCATTGCGAGGGCGATAGTCAACGAACCGGAGATTCTGCTGTTGGACGAACCGCTCGGCGCGCTCGATCTCAAGATGAGAAAGGACATGCAACTCGAACTCAAGGAAATGCACCGCAAACTCGGCATAACCTTCATATACGTAACGCATGACCAGGAAGAAGCGCTGACCATGAGCGACACGATAGTCGTGATGAACGACGGGGCGATTCAGCAGATAGGCACGCCCCTCGACATTTACAATGAACCCAAAAACGCGTTTGTGGCGGACTTTATAGGAGAGAGCAACATCTTTTCGGGTACAATCGTGGGAGAGCGCAAGGTCAAGTTTGTCAACCGCGTGTTCGACTGTGTGGACGACTTTCCCCTCAACGAGAAGGTGGACGTGGTGGTCCGCCCCGAGGACGTCATCGTAACCCCTCCCGGAGAAGGGTACATAGACGGTACGATAACCTCTTCCATATTCAAGGGCGTTCACTATGAAATGGCGTTTACCGTGGGAAAAACGGAGGTAATCATACAGGACACCGTTGAACACAAGGTTGGCGAGACGGTGGGGATAAAGATAATGCCCGAAGGCATTCACATAATGGCCAAGGAGTTTGTTTCCAACAAGTACGACGGTTATATTACCAAACACAACACCGTGTGCTTTGCCGAAGGCGAGTTTGAATGCGACGTTACCACGCTGGTGCCCGGCTCGCACCTCGACGAGGAAGGTTATCTCATAACGCCCGAGGGCGAGAAACTCGACCTTACCGACAGGGATGTGGAAGTGGAAGTCGGCCTTAAAGACATTGAGATAATAGACAACGACGAGGACGGCGACGCCTGCGGTTCCATAGTCTCCATAATCTACAAGGGCGACCACTACCAGGTGGTTATAAGGACGGACGAGGAAGAAGAAGATTTCGTTGCCGACACCGAGTACGCGTGGAACGAATTCGACCGCGTGAGCGTGAAAATCCCCGCCGACAAGATAAAACTCAAGTTCAAACAAACGGAGAAAAAGTAAGATGAGAAAGCACCTGTGCATTCCCTATTCCGTGTTTCTCGTGCTGTTTGTCGTCGCGCCCATATTCATAATGCTGTTCTACGCGTTTACGGACGCGGAGAACCACCTGACGCTCGACAACTTTGCGCTGATATTCACGGACATAACCGTCCTCTCGGCGGCGCTCGCTTCCGTTTCGGTCGCGCTGGTCGCCACGCTCATCTGTCTGCTCATCGCCTACCCCGTGGCCTACATTCTCGCAAGGAGCGGAATAAAGCGGCAGAACGCCCTGCTCATACTCTTCATAACCCCGATGTGGATAAACTTTGTCATGAGGATAAACGCTTTGAAGGAGTTCTTCGGCCTCATCAACCTGCTTGACAAGTCCCCTTACATAAACACGATAATAGGCATGGTGTACGACTTTTTGCCCTTCATGATCCTTCCCCTCTACACCACGCTGCTCAAGATGGACAAGAACCTGATAGAAGCGTCCTACGATCTCGGGGCGGGCAAATTCACCACCTTCGTGCAGGTTATACTGCCCATGTCCATGCCGGGCATAGTTTCGGGCATAACCATGGTGTTCATGCCCGCGATGACGAACTACGTGGTGAGCGACATACTCGGCAGGTCCCAGATAACCATACTCGGCAAACTGATAGAAAACTACTTTATGCAGACAAACTGGAACGCGGGCGCCGCAATATCCATGCTTCTGCTTGCAATAATGTTCGTTTCTACCTGGCTGACGGGCGGATTCAAAGATGACGGCGCGCAGGCCGCAAGAGGTGGATTATGGTAAAGAAAATATGTAAATACGCGTTTCTCGCACTCGTTCTGCTGTTCATATACATACCCATATTCGTCCTCGTGTTCTTCAGTTTTACGGACACCAAGGTGCTGGGCGACTGGGGCGGATTCAGTTTTGGGCTGTACCGCAAACTCTTTACCAACAGCCACCTCATGACGATAATAGGCAACACCGTGCTGCTTGCGGTGGGTGCGGGGCTGATCTCCACCGTTCTCGGAACGCTGGGCGCAATTGGCATATTCTATTCCAAAAAGCGCACCAAGGCCGCGCTCGGTTTTCTCAACAACATACCCGTGGTCAACGCGGAAATAGTAACCGCCCTCTCCCTCGCGCTGCTGTTTGCAATGCTGTCGGGCCTTTCGATAGGCCTGAGCAAGACCTATTTCTCGCTCGTCGTGGCGCACGTTGTGATAACCGCCCCGTTCGTGATTCTGTCCGTAACGCCCAAACTCAAGCAGATGGACAAGAACATTTACGAGGCCGCGCTCGACTTGGGCGCGTCGCCTCTTCGGGCAATGATGACTATTATCATTCCCGAAATACTGCCCGGCATACTGTCCGGCTTCATGCTTTCTGTTACCCTCTCGCTCGACGATTACATCGTTACGGCGTTCACCAAACCCAACGGGTTTGACACCATAAGCACCTACGTTTACAACGCGGTAAAGGTGCCCGTCAACTCGCAGGTCAACGAACTGAGGGCGCTTTCCACCATCATATTCCTCATTATAATCGTGGTTGCGGTGCTGATGAACATACGCAAGAAGGAGGCGGTAAAATGAGGCTTTTTGTGAGATTTACGGCACTTTTTGCGCTGGCGGCGCTCGTGGCGGGTCTCGCTGCGTGCGGGGGCGGCGGAGGCGGCAGCCAAAAGTCGGCAAACGTTTTGCGTATATGCAATTGGGAAGATTACATCTATGTGGACGACGACGGCAACTCCCTTGCGGACGAGTTTGAAGATTGGTATAACGAGACCCACGACAATAAGATAACCGTTGAATACACCACGTTCGGCACAAACGAGATACTTTTCAACAACATGCTCCTCAACAACACCAAGGACGGCAACGGCAATTACACGGGGTTTGAGTACGACCTCGTATGCCCTTCCGACTACATGATCCAGAAGATGGAAGAAAAGGGCATGCTCGAAAAGTTCGACCTTGACAAACTCGATAATTACACCACGTACGGTTCGCCTTACATGAAGGAACTGTTTGAAGCGCACGGCTGGCAGGACATTGCCATTCCTTACACGCTGGGCACCGTGGGCATTGTTTACAACGAGAACGTTACGCCCGAGGAAGCCTCCTCGTGGGAAGTTATGCTCAGCGACAAATTCTGGAACAGGACGACCATAAAGGACAGCGTGAGGGACACCTATTTCTTCGGCGTTGCGCTTGCCAAACTCGACGAACTGCGCGAACTTTATAAAAACTTCACTTCCGAAGAGGACGCCGACGGGCACATAAGCAAAGAGTTCTACGCCGGGAAGCTGGCGGAGATATTCAACGCCGTGGACACCGAGGATGTTCCCCTCTCGCTCGTCAGCGAAAAACTGAGGCTTGCCAAGAACAACTCCTTCGCCCTCGAGGTGGACAGCGGCAAGGAGGACGTGGTGAACGGTTACGTCGACCTCTACCTCGCGTGGAGCGGCGACGCAATATTTGCAATGAACGAGATACTTTCGGACGGCAAGGAACTGAAATACTCCGTTCCGCTCGAAGGCAGCAACATCTGGTACGACGGCTGGGTTATGCCCAAGGGCGCTAACACCGAACTTGCGCAGGAGTTCATCAACTACATCTGTGCGCCCGAAAACGCCATTAAAAACATGGATTACACGCGCTACACCAGCGCGATAGTGGGTGATGAAGTGTTTGAATACGTTACGGACGTGGAACTTGGCGAGGACGCCGACGCCGACGAAATTGCCGAGGCCGCGGCTTCCATAGGCCTTGACGAGGACACCGACCTTACAACACTAAACGCCGCCCTCAAAAAGGCCCGCGGCATTGCCGAAGAAGGCGAGGACGGCGCAATAGAACTTGACCTCGGTTATTACTTCGGGGACGGCGACTATACGCTGTGGGTGTACCCGGACGGCGCGTTCATAGCGCAATACCCCTCCGAGGAGATTGCCAGCCGCTGCACGATTATGGAAACCTTTTCGGACAGCGACAACACCAAAGTCAACAACATGTGGAACAGGGTCAAGGCGGGAGACATAGGGCTTTACGCCACGGTAACCGCCGTTTCCGTCGGCCTCATCGCCGTCGTCGCCGTAGTGTTCGTTTTGATAAAGGCGGGCGTGTTCCGCCCGAGACCCGCAAAGGGTTACACCAAAGTAGACGATTAAACCCGTTTCGGCAAGCCGCCCTTTGGCATAGCCGTTTGATAATCGCACTTTCAAAAACGTGCCAATATGCTTTAACCCGCACCGATGTGCGGGTTAAATTATGGCGTGTAAAAACCAAACTCTTTATCCCGCGACGCGGCAGGAGTAAAAGACGTAGGCGGCCTTTCGGCCGCCTACGTCTTTTATATATCGTAATTGTTTGACGTTGCGTTTGTGTAGGTTGCAAGAGTTGTGCGCGTCTGGTATGGATTGCGTGCGCGGGTTGGACAAGGCTTGTGTTTATAACAAGCATGCCGTTTGTCGGGTGTGCGGGGTGCCATGTGTAAAACAGATGCGGGTGGCGTGCGCTGTGAGGTAACTATAAAAACCGCAAAAGTGGCCTTTATCACGCATTATTGAGGGTTTTAATAAAATCACGAGCCTTTGACAGGAACGAGACTAACGGCCGTTCCGCACAAAAAACTGAGTTGTCGGTCGGGGTTGAGGGCGTTGCCCACCTCAGGCGCGTGCGCGCCAGCCCCTCCTCGGGAGGGGCCAATGGACGGGTGTGCGGATGATGAAATCTATAAGTAGCCTTTTTCACACATTATCGCCGTTTTTGTCCGTCAATGCGGGTAAAAAACACGACAGGGGCAGGGATTGCGCCAAAATCTCAAAAGTGGCCTTTTTCGCGCATTATTGAGAGTTTTTGTCCGAGGCGCCCCCTTCTTCTTTGCCCGCTTCCGCCTTGTCTTTGCCGGGCTTGGAGACCGCGACTTTAATTATAAACACGGCGAGCATGACGATTGCCGCGACGAAGATTGCGAAGATTATTATGTCCACGTACTGTCTGAAAAGGAAGGTCAGGAGGGTTATTACAGAGCCTGCGATGAGGTTGCCGAGAACTATTGCGGGCGCGGCCTCGCGGAAGCGGAGACCGAGGAATGCGGCAATGGCGGTGCCCGTCCACACGCCCGTGAGAGGCAGCGGAACGGCGACGAAGGCGAACACGCCGAGGGTCAGCATTCTCCTTGCGGCGGCCTGTTTGTCCTTGCCCGAGGATATGCGTTCGGCACGGCGGAGGAACACGTTTTCTACCTTTGAGACGAAGCGGGACAGCGGCTTCCACCTCTTGAGCAGGTTGAAGAGAGGAATGAGCAGAAAGAAGATGGGCAGCGCGACGAGCGTGGAGCCGACGTACGCCATGAGCGCCGAACGCCACAGTTCCAACCCGAGCCTTTCGCCCACGGGAATGGCCCCTTTGAGTTCTATGAGCGGAAACATGGAAACGAGCACGACCGTAAGGCTGCCGTTTCCGCCCGTGAGTTTGAGAAAAAATTCTATTAAAGTTTCGGTAATTTTGGTAATCATATTCTCCAAACGATTGAAAAAAACCGCTTTTTGTTGTATCATAGATTATATCACACGCGGCGATAAATGGCAACAATTTTCAGGAGGACGTTTAATTATATGACCCTTCAGCAACTTTTATCCCCCACGCGCAGGGCGGTTGAGGAATTCGACATGATTTCGGCGGGCGATTCGATAGCCGTGGGGCTTTCGGGCGGAAAGGACAGCGTTACGCTCCTCCACTTGATGGCGGGGCTTAAACGGTTTTACCCCGCTCCCTTTTCGCTTAAGGCAATTCACGTGGACATGGGTTTTAAGAATGCCGACGCCAAGGAACTTGAAGCCGTTGCCGACATGTGCGAGGGGCTGGGCGTTGCCTTTCACGCCGTAAAGACGGACATTGCCGAGATAATTTTTGACGTGAGAAAGGAAAAAAATCCCTGCAGCCTGTGCGCAAAGATGCGGCGGGGCGCGCTGTGCAATGCGGCGGCGGAACTCGGCTGCAACAAACTTGCGCTCGGCCACCACGCCGACGATCTCATAGAGACCTTTTTCCTCAGCATGTTTTACGAGGGAAGGCTTTCCACCTTCTCCCCCGTTTCGGAAATGTCAAGGACGCACATAACCCTCATACGCCCCATGCTCTACATAAACGAGTGCGACGTTGCGGCGTTTGCAAAGGACAAACCCGTCTTTCACAACCCCTGCCCCGCCGACAAGCACACGCAGCGGGAGAGGGTCAAACAGTTTGTGGAGTCGCTGAGAAAGGAAAACCCCGCCGTCAAGGAGAGAATCTTTTCGGCCATAACCCACCCCGAAAGGTACAACCTCTTTCCCGCGGCAAAAAGATAAAGCCGACGGACGAGGCCTCGGCTTTGCGGCTTTTTGTGAGAAAAAGGCCGCTTTTTTATTTTTTCTTGCGTCCCGCGGCGTTCTTTGCCGCGGGCGTTTTTTTGCCTGTCGCGGGTTGTTTTGCAGTGCTTGCGGGAGCGTTGACGGCGGATTTTTTGGCGGCCACAGGGTTCTTTGCGTCGGATTTTTTGGTTTTGGGTGCTGCGGCCGCCTTTTGCTCGGCGGGTGCGGGTTTTGCAGCGGGCTTTGCGGCGGGTTCGGCCGCGGGAGATTCTGCCGCATGAGAGGCGGACTTTTTGCGATTAGCCGCCTTTTTCGCAAAGGAATCGGCCTTTTCCCCTTCTTCCACGGGCTTCGGTTCGGCCTCTTTGGCTGCCGTATCCGCGCTCGGCTTGGCCTTCTTTTCGGCCTTCTTGCGGGCGGGCTTGGCTTTCTTTTCAGACTCTGCGGGAGCGGAAACGGGCTGAACGGCGTCCTCCCGTTCGGCGGCGGAGACGAGAGCGGCGGCCTCTTCTTCCAGACGGGCGGCTTCACCCGAACGGGTGTTCTTGCGCATTTCCTTGAAGGTTTCAAAGATACATTTCCTGAAATATTTGTCCTTCAAAAACAGCAATAACACGCGATTCAGGGACTTTTTGGTCTCGCCGTCGGCGCGCAGCCACAGCCTGACGAACTCGCGTGTGTTGGCCACAAGTTCGGTGAGCGTGGTCGCCCCCGTCGAGTACATCAACCCGAACAGGCTTTCCACAAAAAACTCCTTTTCATCTGCCGTAAGTTCGGCGATGACTGTGCGGAAGCACGCGTCCACCCCTTCGCCGTCCTCGTCAAAACTCGGTTCGCGCACGATGTCGGGACCGAGAATCTCCCAGGAAAAACAGTCGTGCTGGAACAGCCCCTTGGCGTTGCTGTGGACTATGTGGAAGGTTTCGCCGTGTTCAAACAGCCTGCCGATTATGGACGATTGCGGGAGGAAGGCCTCGGTTTTGGAGTAGATGTCGGCGTTTAGTTTCTTGCGCTTTAAGCCGTCGGGCATACCCGGGCCGTCGAGGTTGATTATCTTTTTTATCTTGTCGGCATTGGGTTTTTTGCACCCGAGCGACGAATACATGGCCAGATGCCCGCCCTTGCTGTGGCCGAGGACGTAGATGTCCCCGTCGAAATCTTCGGCCTGAGAATCGAGATATCGCACCGACCTTATCTGCGCGACGGTGGGCGTGCGGTAGAGCAGGTTGAAGTTTTCCTTCCAGCCGGCCAAGGTGTCGTCCGTGCCGCTGAACACGACAAACCGCGTGCGCGACTTTGGGTCGTCGAGGGTGAGAGCCGAAAACTGCGTGTCCGTTTCAATGTCCACTTCATCGACGTAATGGTGGAGCAAAAGTGGCCTGAATCGCGAAGAATCGGCCATTTTTTCAAAAAGCGCCTTGATGTCCTCGGGGATTATATAACCTATCTTTCCGCTCTTTTTGGAAAGGAAACGGGCGTAAGCGTCGCCCAGCGTTACGCTGCCGCGTTTGGGAATGACGCCCGACAGATCGAGCAGCGCAATCTGCGACAGGGCGACGTAATCGGCGTTGCACACGGGCGCGGAAGCGAACGGAAGGTCTCCCCTCCAGATTATATAATCAAAGATGTTTGCCATTTTTTCTCCTTATTGTCCGACGTGCGGACGGTGCGGGTTATGGACTGCGCGAAATCTGCGGCGTGCGGGCGGCGCGTGCCCGAAAAGCGGCGTGCGGACTCGACTTTGGTAAGTGCGGGACATTGATTCAATGAACACGGGGAATTATTCCCGCATTCGGGGCGGAAGTTTCAGCCCGAAAATTTTGCCGACACCGATTTTATAAAGCGGGACAGCGGTTTATAGACGAAGAACACGATGACACTTATCGCCACGCTCTTTATTATGTTGAAGTAAATTACGAACGGCCACACTTCCATGAACATTTCCGCTATGCCGTAAAACGGGAACGTGATGTAACGGTTGACGAGGAAGGACGAGCCGACCTGTACTTCGCACCCGATTAGAAGAAACAGCAGCACTACCCAGCGCCCCTTGGCGAACCTGTACGCCACCGACGGCACGATTATGTAAGCCGCGGACATGATGAAGTTGGCAAGTTCGCCCACGCCGCCCGAGCTTGTCTTGAGCAGGCACAGCAGTTCTTTGGCGGCTATGGAGACGAGCGTTTCCACAGGACCGAAGATGAACCCCTCTATCATGAAGAACACGTTTGAGAAATCCAATTCGAGAAATGGCACGGCGGGAAAGATGGGGAAATGCAGGAAAGAAACCGCAAACGCAAGCGCGGTGAACATCGCCACGAAGGCGATGCGGGACGCTGTGAAGCGAACCTTGTTTTTAACCGACATGATTGACTCCTTCCTTCGGGGCTTGGCGGTGTTAAATCTGTCCCTGCTTTCCGGCGCTACGATGGTGATAGAGGCACCGTGTTGCGCCGCGCTACTTACATTGCCCACCTCAGTCTCACTCCGTTCGCCGGCCCCTCCTCGGGAAGGGCCAAGGAGTGGCTTTTTGTGAGATTTAGGGGGTTTTGCACCGTATTGCGTAGCAGATGTGCGGCGGAACTTTTCCGTGCCCGCTTTCCGGTGCAGAGACGCAAGCAAGACAAGGAAAACGAACGTTGCCGACGGGGAGTTTACTTGGCGTAAATGACCCGAGGCAAGCGATGTTTGACACCGTATTGCGATGCATATATGCGGCGGAACTTTTCCGTGCCCGTTTTCCGGTGCAGAGATGCAAGCAAGACAAGGAAAGCGAGCGTTGCCGACGGAGAGTTTACTCGGCGTAAATGACCCGAGGCAAGCGATGGCACCGTATTGCGCGGCGGATATGCGGCGGAACTTTTCCGTGCCCGCTTTCCGGTGCAGAGACGCAAGCAAGACAAGGAAAGCGAGCGTTGCCGACGGGGAGTTTACTTTGCGTAAATGACCCGAGGCAAGCGAAGTTTGACACCGTATTGCGTAGCATATATGCGGCGGAACCTCCGGATGAAAATGCCCCCGAATACATATCGGGGGCGGAAAGAATCGTCTTAAAATCTTTTTCCATCCGGACTGTACCGTCGGTTGCGGAATTTCACCGCATCGGCCGAAGCTCGCAGACTTTAACTGCCGGTAGGGAATTGCACCCCGCCCCAAAGATTTTTTTTAATTATACTCCCCTCCGCAAAAAAACGCAAGCGTATGACGGGTGTTTTTATAATTTTTGTCTTTGGTTTTTATCGGAACGGTCGGCGGGTAGTGCGGAACCGGCTGGAAGAAATGGTTTTGCGGGTTGCGGGAATCGGATTGAGAGCAGACAAAAAGCGAGCCGCGGGCGGCGTTGACGAGGCTTGCGGGCGGGCGAATTGAGCGGACGGTATAAACGACGGGCGGGTATTGTTTAAGCGGTTGTGTTGGCAGGGCGAATAATCTTTCGGGAGGACTTGTTGAAGGGCGGAAATTGCAAGAAGTGGCCTTTTTCGCACATTAAACGCCGTTTTCGGTTTTCGGAAAACGGCGTTGAGACATGGCGAGTGCGGCTGATTTTGAGTTTTACCCGCGGCGTTGCAAATGCAAAGACGCGGCGGGTTTTAATTGCGGATAGTGGTGCACCGAGCAAAGCGGTTTTATGGCGGTTGTTATTTCAAAATCCGTCGTCGCTGCTGCCGAGGCGGTCGGCGGCGGCGCGCGCTTCATCATAAGAAAAGCCTTTGGACAAGAGGTACCTGTAAAGTTTTTGCAGGCCTTCTCGGTCGGGAGTCTTACCCTTGGTGTACTTTACGGCTATGCGGTAGGCCGCTTCGGTCTGGTCGTCAACCGCGTCAACAGCCCGTTCGGCAATCTCGGCGGAGACGCCCTTGGTTTTAAGTTCCATGAGCATGAGGCGGGCGCCCTTCTTGCCCGAATAGGTTTCCACGTAACGGCGGGCGTACTCGGCGTCGTCAATCAGCGAGTAGCCCTTGAGTTTTTCCACGACGTGGCCGACGACGAGCGGGGTGTAACCCTTGCCCCTGAGGTAGTCGCGCACCTGTTTTTCGGTCTTAACCGAACCCGTGAGGTAGGACATTGCCTTGTCGGTGGCGGCGAGCAGTTCGCTGTCTAACTGAATCTTTTCGAGTTCCTCGCTGTCTATGGTCATGCCCACCTTGATGCGGCACTTCATCACCGTTTCGAGCGGGAGGCCGCAGAAAAATTCGCCGTCGAGGAAAATGTTGCACCTCTTGGGGTCCTTCTGTTGGGTTATGGCGGTAACGGTTTTCATTTATACCTGTAAAAATATTCGGCACCCGACGTTATTTTACCCTTTCCCAAAAGGGCGTCGTTCAGCCCGAGAATGAAACTTTTTTTGAAAACGTGCGGTAAAACGCAGGTTATCGCCACTCCGTCCGAAAAATCGGAGGAGAGAATAACCGCCTTTTTATCCGACACGAATCGCATGAACACGGGGTACAGATCGTAACTCAAATCTATTTTGAGTTCTACCGAACGTTCGTTGGAAACTATGTTTGCCGCGTCGAGACAAGCGGCGACGCACGACGAATAAGCCCTGACAAGGCCGCCCGCTCCCAGCTTTATTCCGCCGAAGTAGCGGGTTACGACGGCGGCGGTCATGGCGAGACGGCGGGAACGCAGAACCTCGAGCATGGGCATACCCGCCGTACCCTGAGGCTCTCCGTCGTCCGAAAACTTCATTATGTTCCCGTCCTCGGAGGCGACGTAGGCGAAACAGTTGTGCGTGGCGGCGGAATGCTGCTTTTTGACCTTTTCTATAAAGGCGCGGGCGCCGTCCTCGCTTTCAATTCTCGCAACGCGGGTAATAAACCGCGAGCGTTCGATGACTGTTTCCACCTCACATTCGCCGTCTGCACTGAGATAGTTTTCTACCATAAACACCCCGTTTTTGTGGAAAAAAGGCCACTTATTTCTCCAAGACGGCCTTTATCCTGCGGATACCCGCGGACGATGACTGCTCTTTTACGATGCGGAAATGCCCGAGTTCGCCCGTGCTTGCGGCGTGCGGGCCGCCGCAGATTTCCTTGGAGAAATCGCCGATGGCGTAGGTCTTTACCACGTCGCCGTACTTGTCCGAGAACAGGCCGACGAAGTTTTCCCTTCTGGCCTCGTCCACGGTCATCTCCTTCATCACGATGGGAAGGTCGGCGGCGATCACGTCGTTTACCGTTTTTTCCACTTCTGCTATTTCCTCGGCCGTCATGGGACGGGGGAAGTTGAAGTCAAAGCGCAGGCGCTCCTCGGTTATGTTGCTGCCCTTTTGGGCGACGTCCTCGGAAAGGACCTTGCGCAGGGCGGCGTGCAGCAGGTGGGTCGCGGTGTGCAGGCGGGTGGTTTCTTCCTTGTGGTCGGCAAGGCCGCAGGCAAATTTCTGCTCGCTGCCCGCGTGGGATTTGGCCTGATGTTCACGGAAGGCGTTTTCGTAACCTTCCCTGTCCACGGTAAAGCCCTGCTCTTCGGCAAGTTCCTTGGTCATTTCAAAGGGGAAGCCGAAGGTGTCGTACAGCCTGAACGCGGTTTTACCCGGGAAAACCTTGCCCGGTATGTGGGTGATGACTTTGCCGAATTCTTTGAGACCGCCCTCGAGCGTCTTGGAGAACTTGTCCTCCTCGGCCTCGAGTTCGGCGTAAATCTTGGCGGAATTTTCCTTGAGTTCGGGATAGACCGCGGCGTATTTTTCCACGAAAACGGCGGCTAATTGCCCGAGACCGCCCGCTGTCAGCCCGATGTTCTTGCCGTAACGCACGGCGCGGCGGATGAGACGGCGGAGTACGTAACCCTGATCGGTGTTGGAAGGAACAATCCCCTTTACGTCTCCGAGCAGGAAGGTTGCCGTTCTCGTGTGGTCGAGCACTATCCTGTAAGCGCGGGTGGTCTCCTCGTCCGAACCGTAGGTTCTGCCCGTAAGTTGGTTGAGGCGGGCGACGGCGGAGGCGAACAGGTCGGTGTCGAACACGGTCTTTGCACCCGTCATTATGCACAGCGTGCGTTCAAGCCCCATGCCCGTGTCCACGTTCTTTTGCGCAAGCGGTTCGTAAGCGCCGCTCTCGGTCTTGTTGTACTGCATGAACACGTCGTTCCACACTTCCATAAACGCGCCGCAGTTGCAGGCAGGCGAACAGTCGGGACCGCACTTGGGCTTTCTTATAATGTGCATTTCGGTATCGGGGCCGCACGGTCCCGTGGTGCCCGCGGGTCCCCACCAGTTTGCGCTCCTCGGCAGGTAATAAATGTTTTCGGGACGGATGCCGCATTCCTGCCACAGGCGGGCGGCTTCTTCGTCGCGCGGGACTTCGGCGTCGCCCTCGAACACGGACACGGCAATGGAGTCCGACGGAATGCCGAGATATTCGGGCGAGGTCAAAAATTCGTAACTCCACGGAATCATCTCTTTCTTGAAATAATCGCCGAGCGACCAGTTGCCGAGCATCTCGAAGAAGGTGCAGTGCCTGTCGTCGCCCACCTCGTCGATGTCGCCCGTCCTCACGCATTTCTGAACGTCGGTCAGGCGTTTGCCGGCGGGGTGTTTTTCGCCGAGAAGGTAAGGAACGAGCGGGTGCATGCCCGCGGTGGTGAACAGAACCGTGGGGTCGTTTTCGGGTATGAGGCTGGCGGAAGGTATCCGCTTGTGCCCCTTGGACTCGAAGAATTTGAGAAAGGTTTCTCTAAGCGTGTCGGATGTAAAGTTTTTCATATCGTTGCCTCTTTATTTGGTTTTGTGGTGATTTTTGTGAGATTCAGGCGGCTTTTTATAAAATTTACATTTTGCCGCGCAGTGGAATGCGGGTTATTCCGCCGCGTTTTCGGTGGGCGCGGTTTCATTTTCCGGCGGGGCCGTTTTGCCTATTCCCGCAACGTCCTCAACGGGGAGGGAAAACCCGATGCCGCAGCCCGGTTTGCTCAGACCCGCCTTTTTGGAGATGGCGGACATGATGTCGGTGCGGAGGCGGCTTTCGCAAAGGATTAAAAGAATCTCCTTTTCCTGACGGAAATCTATGCCGAAAGCCTTGCTTATTTCTTCGGTGGCGGAGCCTCTTCCCGTTATGACGGTGCCGCCCGTTGCGCCCGCTTCGCGCGCGGCGGTCATCGCCTCGTCAACGTGCCCCTTGTTCAATATAAAGAATATTACCTCGTATTTCATAACAGACCTCCCGACAGGATGTGCAGCGACGCGGGGCCGCTGACCGCCGTCATGTTCACGGTGAAGGCTACGCCTCCGCCCTTGCCGAAGGAATAGTCCCTTTCGAGCGTATCCATGATGGCGGCAACGCGTTCGGGCGGGACGGACGCGGTTATCAGCATCCTCTCGGACGAATCCAGCCCGAGCACTTCGAGAATGTCGCTGCGGGCGGTTCCGTCGGCATAAACGGTGTTTATCTCGCTTGCCCCCGACGATGCGAGGGCGGCTTTTATCTTTTCGCTCTTGCGCCTCTCGGCGATGACGAACAATTGTTTGAGCACTGTTTTCCTCCTTTTTACCGTGATTTACGGGGTTTACGCCGCGATTGCGCGGGGCGGACGGCGGGCGGAGCGGCGGGTTTTTCGTCAAACACTATAACCTCGCCCTCTCTCGCGAGCATGTCGGCAAAGGCCTGCGTCTTGGCCTTGGTGGCGCGCGCGGTGCGCAACTTGTAAATGAGGCCGAGCAGTTGGACGGCGACGAGCGGCGTCATTGCGACGAGGGAGACGCAACCGAAGGCGTCGGCCGTTATGTACCTGCCTATTTCGGGATTATCGGCGCCGTACAGCGCGTAAGTTGCGCCGTACGCCATGGGCAGCAGGAAGGCCGCGGTCATAGCGCCGCTTGCCACCCCGCCCGAGTCGAAGGCTATGCCCGTGAATATCTTGGGCACCACGAACATCAGCCCCAGCGCCAGCGCGTAACCCACGCACAGCACCCACTTTATGTCAATGTCGAACACTATCCTCATCATGGAAAGCCCGACGGAGACCGCCATGCTCATGCACATGAACAGGAGCATTGTCTTTCTCTTTATAACGCCGCCCGTTATCTCCTCCACGTTTTTGGTGAGGACGTGAACGGCGGGTTCGGCAAGGACGATGACCGCGCCGACGATTACGCCGACGGTTATCAGCAGACCGCCGCCCGCGCCGACGAGCGCTTCTCCTATCTCCCTGCCAGCGGGCACAAAGCCGACGTTGGCGCCGAGCAGGAAGAGCGTGAGACCCAAAAGGACGTACACGAGACCTATCATGGTACGCATAAACCGCTTAAAACTCAGCTTAAACGCGATTAGGTCGTAAATTATGAAGAAGGCGGTTACGGGCAGGAGCGCCACGGCCATTTCCCCCAAATACTTGGGGAAAGCGCTGAGGTAAACCGAAATTACCTCTCCGAAAGTGGCGGGCACGGCGGCCGCGGTTTCCCCCGCTACGCTGAGGTCCGAGAACAGGCTGAGCAGCATTACCGCGATTATGGGACCTATGGAACAGATGCCGACTATACCGAAACTGCTGTCCACCGAATCGTTTCCGCCGAGGGAGGCTGACAGCGCGGCGCCCAGCGCGATGATGAAGGGCACGGTTACAGGCCCCGTGGTTACGCCCGACGAGTCGAACGCCAGCGGCACAAAGCCGCCGTCTATGACGAACGCCAGCACGAACACCGCCCCGTAGAAAACGAGCAGCAGCCACCTGAGGCTTATTTTGAGAAAGAGCCTGAGCACCGAGATCATGAGAAAGGCGCTTACGCCCGCCGCAACGCAGATTATCAGGGTGAAGTTGTCGATTCCGCCCACCTGATTTGCAAGCACCGCAAGGTCGGGTTCGGCAACGGTTACGATAAAGCCGATGAGGGCGGCCACCGTCAGTATGAGTATGGGCTTTCTCGACCGCGTTACTTCGGAGCCGATCAGCCCGCCCATGAATTCCACCGACGAGCCGCTGCCGAAACTGTAAAGCGCAAGCCCCGCCACCAGCAGCGCCGCGCCCACGAGAAAGGAAGCGAACGCCATGGGGTCCATGTGCCCCACCGTGAAGTTGACGGCGATTATTATGACGGTTATGGGCAGAACGCCGATGACCGCTTCTTTTAATTTTCGTAGTACAATGCCGAACAATTCTATTCTCCGAGGGCCGAAACTTTCAGCGGAACTTGTGCGTTTTTGCGTGATTTAGGGGGTTTTGGGGTTTTGAGGGTGTTGTTCTTATCGGCCGCGGCCGTGTCGCGGGTTTGGTTTGCGTCGGGGCCGCGCGGTTGTGTATAGTGTCTGTGGACTGCGTGCCTGTTGGTGTGCGGTGCGGCGTTATGCCCGCGGTTATATTATAATAAGATGACGGGGTGGTTGCGTGCGGATTGGAGCGGCGGATTATCCGATGTTTTCCAGAAGGGCAACGGAGAGAGCGGCGAACTCCTTGGCGGAGAGCGTTTCGCCCCTGACGCGCGGGTCTATGCCCGCACGGCTTATGATTGCGCCCGCCTGTTCGCGCCCGAGGCCGAACGCCGACATGATGTTGTTTTCCAAAGTCTTGCGCCTGTTGGCAAAGCCCGCCCTGACCGTGCGGCGGTAAAATTCCACGTTTTCCACACCGTACTTGGGCTTGCACATGTCAATTCTGACAACCGCGGAATCGACGTTGGGCTGCGGGTAGAACATGGTGCGCGGAATGCGTTTGACGATGGCGGCGTCCCCCGTGATTGCAATGGAAGCGGTTATCGCCCCGTATTCGGGCGTGCCCGCACGGGCGGCCAGCCGCTCGGCAACTTCTTGCTGCACGGTAACCACAATGCGCTTGACGCCCGCGGATTCCTCGACGAGTTTCATGATGACGGGCGTGGTTATGTAGTAAGGCAGGTTTGCGAGAACGACGTATTCGCCGAGTTTGCGGTCGAGTTCGGCCGCGGGCACGGACATGAAGTCGGCGTAAATTATCTCCGTGTTGTCCGTGGATGAGAGCATTTCCTCTATCACGGGGCGCAACCGCCCGTCTATCTCAAAGCCCACGACGCGTCTTGCCCGTGCGGCGGCGGCGAGCGTTAGGGTGGCGGCGCCCACGCCTATCTCCACAACGTTCTCCCCGTCTATGTCGGCGAGGGAGACAATGGACGAAAGCAGGTTGCCGTCCGATATGAAATTCTGCCCGTAACGCTTGTCAAAGCGGAAGCCGTTGCGGTTCAAAAGTTCCTTCAAAACCATGTATAATACGCGTTTTACGGCACATACTGCTACCGTAAAGGTTATTCTTTACTTGCGGAAACACCGCAAACACAAATGATGGCTCGGGGTCGTGTTCATTATACGGCCCCGAACGCTTTTTGCGTTTCAGGTTATATTTTGGGTTGTTTTTGTTGCGCTTTGAATTGCTTTTTGGGTTGTGTTCTGTGGCAAGCGGGTGTTTTGGTTTTTGCTTGTGCTCGCCCGTTTTGGTGAGTTTCTCTGCTTGCGTCCGCCCGTTTTTAGGCGGGCATTTTTGCCCCGTTTGGGAAGCGGTGCGGTTTTTGCTTTATATTGATGTTTTTCAGGTTATAAATTTGCGTACCTTAAACAGGACGCGGCTTTGAAAGGCGAGGACGCGGCAGGCCTCCACCTCTTCCTCCCCAATGCAATCCACTACCGAAAAATGGGTTTTAACCCCCTTTTTCGCACAGGATTTGCCAAATTCGAGCATGGCGCCGAACGCGGCTTTACCGAAGCGGGAGTGGCAGATGTCGTCGTACTTGACGGCGTCCGACGCGTTCATCGAAACGTTGACCTCGTCGAACAGCAGAGCCACCTCGCCCGTTATGTCGCGCCCGTTTATGAGGCTGCCCTGCCCGTTGGTGTTGAGGCGCAGACGGTACCTGCCCTTGAGGGCGGTGGCAACCCGCTTCAGCACGTCGAAACGGCAGGTCGGTTCGCCGTAGCCGCAGAACACAACCTGAGCGAAATCGCCCTGCGGTATGGCGGCGAGCACCTCCTCCGCGGTGGGTTCCTTTTCCAGCCAGAGGTCGTAACCTTCGTAGTCGTCCCGCATGGCGCGCACACAGAATTCGCAGACGTTGGAGCACTCGTTGGTAAGGTTGATATACAGCGTATCGCCTATCGCATAGACGTAGGTGTTAGTCATAATTTAATCCTATTAAACACTTTTAATGTGTTATTTATCAATATTTCCTGCATTTTACCGAATTCTATTCCATATAGAACGGCGAGTTTTTCGGCGGGGTAGCGCACGTATTTGGGTTCATTTACTTCCCCTCTTTTGGGCACGGGCGCCATGTAGGGGCAGTCGGTTTCGGTAAGCAGTCTGTCCGTTGGAATCACTGCGGCGACACGTTCCGCCTGCTTGTTGTTCTTGAAGGTTATCGCCCCGCCGAAGGCGAAGTAACAGCCGTATTTCGTGAAGGTTTGGGCGGCTTCTGCGCTCATGGAATAGCAGTGCAGCACGACGGCGGGCAGGCGGCTGTGCCACTCGGCGACGACGGACAGCATATCCTCTGTGCAGTCGCGCGCGTGGACGGAAACGGGCAGGCCGTATTCGGCGGCCACGGCGAGTTGCGTTGTGAAACTTTCCATCTGCCGCACGCGGTTCTCACCGTAGTGGTAGTCCAGCCCTATCTCCCCCACCGCCACGCATTTTTCGTGCGTGAGCAGGCTTTTTATAACGCCGAGATTGTCTTGGGTGGGGAACTCTCCGTCGGTCGGGTGCAGACCCGCCGCAAAGTAGACATTTGGGTGTTTTTGTGCGATTCGGGCGCTTTCCCGGCTGCTTGCAAGGTCGTAGCCGACGTTTATTATGAGGCCGACGTCCGCCGCCGCGGCGTCGTTTATCACCTCGTCGATACGGCAGAACAACTTTTCATCGGTGAGGTGGGCGTGGGTGTCTGCAAACATCAGCGGACGGTCGCTCCGTCTCCGACGTCGGCAAGCGTGGTAACTATGCTCAGTTTGCCCTCTTTGTTTTCGGCACAGAGAATCATGCCTTCCGAAAGGATTCCGCGCAGTTTGCACGGCTTGAGATTGGCGACGACAACGACGGTTTTGCCCACGAGTTCGTCGGGCGAATAGTAACGGGCTATGCCGCTGACCACCGTGCGCAGTCTCTCTCCCGTTCTCACCGAAAGTTTGAGAAGTTTGTCGGCATTCTCCACCTTTTCGCACGCTTCAACCTTGCCCGTAACGAGCCGAACGCGGGCAAAATCTTCCGCGCTTATCTCCTCTACGGGAGCGTCGGAAGTGGCGTTTTTGTGCGATTCGGGGGACTTTTCGGCCTTTTCGGTCTTTTTGGCGGCGGCTATGGCGGCAAGAGCGTCAAGTTCCTTGGCGACGTCTATCCGCGGGAATAGCGGCGGGCACACGGTGATCTTTGCGCCCGCTGCAAGGTGGCCGAAGCCCACGGTTGAAAAGTCGGTTACTTCTGAGGGGTCGACGCCGAGGCAGGCGAGTATCTTGTCCGCACCCACGGTGAGGAAGGGTTTGAGCATGACGGCGGAAATGCGGATGGATTCCGCCAGATTGTACATGACCGTGCCGAGGCGGGGCTTGTCAGCCTCTTCTTTGGCGAGCGCCCACGGCATGGTTTCGTCTATATACTTGTTGGCACGGCGGATGAGGGTGAAGATTTCCTCCAAGGCGTCGGGCGCGTTGAGCGCGTCCATGGCGGCGAGCACTTTGGCGGGAAGAGCCGAGGCTACGGCCTTGAGTTCGGCGTCCGTCCCTTCCTCCGCACCCGCGGGCGGGAGTATTCCGCCGAAATACTTGCCGATCATGGCGGTCGTTCTCGAAACGAGGTTGCCGAGATCGTTGGCAAGGTCTCCGTTTATGCGTTTAAGCAGACTGTCGTTGGTGTAAACGCCGTCGCTGCCAAAGGGGATTTCCCTCAAAAGGAAGTACCTTATGGCGTCCGAACCGTACCTTTCCACAAGTTCCTTGGGGTCGGTGAGTTCTGTGGAAATCTTGTCCGACTTGCTCTTGGAAAGTTTGTCTCCGCCTATGAGCAGCCAGCCGTGCCCGTAAACCTGCTTGGGCAGCGGCAGATCGAGCGCCATGAGCAGCGCGGGCCACACGATGGCGTGAAAGCGGACGATTTCCTTTGCGGTAAGGTGCAGGCTTGCAGGCCAATATTTTTCAAACAGGGACGTGTCGTCCGAACCGTAACCGAGGGCGGTTATGTAGTTGAACAGCGCGTCTACCCACACGTATATCGTATGCTTGGGGTCAAAGTCCACGGGAATGCCCCAATCGACCGAAGTTCTCGAAACGCACAGATCCTGCAGCCCCGGTTTGATGAAGTTGTTTATCATCTCGTTCATCCTGCTCTTGGGCTGAAGGAAGGTCGGGTTATCCTCGTACAGTTTGAGGATTCTGTCCGCATATTCGGAAAGGCGGAAGAAGTAGCCTTCTTCCTTCTGCACGGTAACCTCTCTGCCGCAATCGGGGCAGCGGCCGTCTTTAAGTTGCGAAACCGTCCAGAACGCTTCGCACGGGGTGCAGTAGCGCCCCTCGTACACCGATTTGTAAATCTTGCCCTTTTCGTAGAGGGTGCGGAAGATCTTCTGCACGGACTTCACGTGGTAATCGTCGGTGGTCCTTATGAACTTGTCGTACTTTACGTCAAGCGTTTTCCACACCGATTTGAGATCGTCTACGAGCGGGTCCACGAATTTTTTGGGTGAAACGCCCGCCTCGCGCGCCTTTTCCTGCACCTTCTGGCCGTGCTCGTCCGTACCCGTCAGAAAGAACACGTCGTAGCCGAGCATCCTGCGGTAACGGGATATGGCGTCGCACACCACCGTGGTGTACGCGTGGCCGATGTGCCACTTGCCGCTCGTGTAATAGATGGGCGTGGTTATGAAATAGGTTCCCTTTTTCTCTGCCATAAACTTCTCCTTCGTTTCAGGGCATATAGATTTATTATACCATAACCTTTGTAAAAAGTAAATTATATTAAGACGGGTAAAATACTTTTCCGTGGATAAAAGCGGCCGCGGAGTTTTGCGGACGATACGTTTGCGGATTTGCGGGCTGGAAGACAGTGGCGGCGGACTTGCGGTTGGTGTCGGCGCGGTTGCATTGGGCTGGCGGTTGACCGTCTGTTTGCTTTGGTCGGGCGGCGGCGGTGGGTTTATGCTCCCGCAAAAGGTTTGGGCAATTTGGGAGAGCGGCGGGCATATCTTAAAAGTATGAACGGAATCTTCTTTGTGCTCGTGTCGGCGGCCGTTGCGGCGGCCATGTTCTCATCTCCCTCCGCCGTAATGGACTCGCTCGTCGCTGGAGGAGAGAAAGCGGTGGAACTGACCGTTACCATGACGGCCGTTTACGCCGTGTGGCTCGGCATCCTCGGCCTTGCCGAAAAAAGCGGATTAACCGCCCGAATCGCACATTATCTCAAAAAACCTATCCGATGGCTGTTCGGCAGAGTGAGCGAAAAAGCGGCCGCGGATCTCACCGTGAACATCTCCGCCAACCTCCTGGGAATGGGCGGCGTCGCCACCCCGATGGGCGTGGCCGCGGCACGCGAGTTGGACGCCGAGGGCAACGTTTACGCCATGAACATGCTGTTTGTGATTGCCGCAACCAGCATTCAGCTGCTGCCGACAACGGTCATCTCCCTGCTCTCGGGGGCGGGCAGCGCCAACCCCGGCCGAATAATTCTGCCCTCTCTCATCTCCACCCTCATCTCCACGGCAATCGGCGTTGCGGGTGTGAGAATCTTTGCGGGAAAGCACAAAGTAAGATGAATGTTTCCGCCTTTATCATACCCGCGCTGATACTCGCACTCTTCGTTTTTGCGCGATTTAGGGGGGTAAAGACCTACGACGCGTTTGTGGAAGGGGCAAAAGGAGCCGTTCCGCTCGCCCTGTCGCTCTTTCCCTATCTCGCCGCGATCTTCATGATGAGCGAACTGTTTTCGGCAAGCGGTCTCAACGATAAACTCAACGCCCTGCTCGCGCCCGTGTGGAAGTTTGTGGGCGTTCCGCCCGAACTCGGGCCGCTCATTCTCATAAAGCCCTTTTCGGGGAGCGGAAGTTTAGCCGTGCTGAGCGACGTGTACGCCGAATACGGTGCCGACAGTTACGTTTCAAGGTGCGCTTCGGTCATTTTCGGCTCGTCGGAAACGGTGTTCTATATCTCCGCCGTCTACTTTGCGGGCTGCAAGAACAAGCGGCTGGCCCTGCCCGTCGCCGTGTCCCTCGTCGCAACGCTCGCCTCGGCGATCTTCGCCTGTCTCATCTGCCGAATAATGTGATTTTGTGAGAAATAGGCCACTTTTCGGTTTTAACGCTACTTTGGCGAGCTTTCGGAAAGGCCTGTTTCGGGGCTTTGGGCACGGTGTACAGACAGGGTGCGGAGGCGGTTGCGGTTTCGATTACCTTACCCATAATCATCCGATTTCCGCACACGGACGGCGGCAGACAACGCGGAATTGGCAATTTTTGTCCGCGGCGCACACAACGCGGCGGCGGGACGTATAATGTAGAGAAGGCAACGCCTTCACGATTTTACGGAGGTTAAAATGGCTTGTAATAACAGCTTTTTCGAAAATTGCCGCAGGTGCGGAGAGGAAATAACCGTTTCCGTTACCGGCGGAACAGGCCCGAGAGGCCCGCAAGGCCCCATGGGGCTTCAGGGTCCCACAGGCCCGCAGGGTCCGCAGGGACCTACGGGTCTTACAGGTGCGACGGGTCCGATGGGTCCCGCAGGTCCGCAAGGGCCTATTGGTTTGACGGGCGCAACGGGTCCGCAAGGCCCTCAGGGTCCCGCAGGTCCGCAAGGTCCGGTTGGTTTGACGGGTGCAACAGGACCGCAAGGTCCCCAAGGTCCCGCAGGTCCTCAGGGACCGGTTGGTTTAACGGGTGCAACGGGTCCGCAAGGTCCTCAAGGTCCGGCAGGTCCGCAAGGCCCGGCGGGGACGGCGCAACTGAGCGCGGCCACCCTGCAGGGAACGGGTCTGACAGGCCCCACGGCGATATTCACCGAATACACTCCCCTGCCGACCGGTGAAACGGAGATAACTTACGACCAAACCACGGGCACCGTAACGCTCGGCACGGGGACTTACCTTGTAACCTACGGGACAAACTACGTTTCGGACGGCACGGCCGTGCCCAGCATGCAACTTACCGTGGGCGGAACCGCTCAGGAAGGGACGCTCGCGCAGGGACAGACTGGCGAGACGGCGGCAACGTACTCTATGTCCAAAACCGCCGTCGTCCAAAGCACGGGCGGCATTACGCTGCAACTCACGCTCGGCGAAGGCCCCACCTACAACGACACACTGATGAATATAATCAAGATCGCTTAACACAGAAAAACGCGCTTAACGCGTGGACGCGGCGGATATTCGGCAAGAAGCACGGCGCAACGCTTAACCTAAGACTTAAATTCAACGCAAGACAAAACCGGATATCCCGCCGCAATACAACGCGAATAACACAAGAATGCGGTAAAATGATTGCCACAGAATAATGTGCATAACGTAAGAATGTGGTTAATAGTTTTACATGGAATAAGTGCGCTTAACGTTAAGGTGCGGTAGATTGTATATCATCGAATAAAAGTGCGCAGCGCAGACAAAGCGGTAGATAATTTATCGTCGAATGAAAGCGCACAGCGCAGGCAAAGCGGCGGAGCCGATGGCTCCGCCGCTTTGGTGTATGTTTGATATGGCTTCTTTGTTGCACGCGTCTGCTTTGTGTATGTTTGGTCGTTACGTGTATGATTACCTTGCGTTTGACTACCTTGCATATATTTGATTGCTGTGTATGATTGCCTTGCGTTTGTCTATCTTGTGTATGTTTGGGCGTTTTGCTGTGCTTTGTTTATGCTGCCGCTCTGCTTGCGTCGCTATTGCTCCTTTAACGGGTAAAAACGCAAGAAGTGGCCTATTTCTCACAAAAACGGCACATCGAGAGGAGAGAGACGTTTTTGGAGACGGAGGAGAGAAACACGAAAATATCAGATTTTCTCAAAGAAAACGAAACCCGCCGCCCGTTGAGACGGACAAGAGCGCGAACCACGCACAACAAGTGCCCTTTTTCTCACGAAAACGAGGTATTTTGGCATACACCCTGCGTAAAGGCAGCAAAACCTTGGCGGAGCGGAGAAACCGAAAAATGCCTGTTGCGGAAAACTGCCGTTTGTTTGCCGTATAATTCACGTTTGATTTTAAGCGGCGGAATTTGCGGGGCGGGAGGAAAACCTGCAGAAGTAGCAAACGGCGAAAGCGCAGGTTCTTCAAAAAAGTTTGTGGGTTAATCCTCGGCGGAGAGACGTTCGATTTCGGCAATGATGTCCAGCCCGCGCTCGTATATCAAGAGGCTCTTGTTGTGCGCAAAATATTCGGGACAGCCGTATTTTCCCAGAAACTCGGCACAGGTACTGTTGGCGGTCAGTTCGACTATGAATATGGAAAGTTCCTGTTCGCTGAACGCTTTATCGCAGAATTTTATGGCATTGGAAAGGGCTGCCGAGGCGGCTTTTGCCTGTTTTTTGAGTTTGGCGGCTTCGTCGTCAAGTTCCTTTTTAATGAGCCTCGCGGCTTCTTTGCGGTCCGTTTGCATTTGTATTTTTCCGCTGAGCGCGTAGAGAGCGGCGGCGGTAACCATGGAGACTTTTTCTTTCTCCAAAGAGAGAGCACCCGAGGCTTTGAGGTGTTTTGTCCGTTTTTCCATGTCGTCAACCGCTTTGACAAGCGCATTGCCCGACGAATCGGCGTCCGTCATGGTCATGAAACTGCGCAGCACTTCTATCTTGGCGGCAAGCACCTTTTCATCGAACATAACCTCGCGGATGTTTGAATTGTTGGCGTCGAGCAAGAGGCCTATTAGCGAATATTTTTCATCAAAGCCCGCGGCGCGCGCCGTGGCGCATACGTCCTCCGAGACACTTCCTTTGAGAATGTCGTCTATGCGGTAATCCTTTTTGTACTTGTAGTACAGGTCGTAATAATTGGCAAAGTCAATGGCAATCTTCTTGTCCTGCAGATACTGCGAGACGAGCCTTACGTCTACGGAAAGCCCGTTTTTCTCATAAAGTTCGATTATCCTGCCGAGGTCGTCCCACCCTCTTGCGGTTACGAAACGTTTGCCGTCCAACGTGGTTGAGATGTTGAAGAAGTTGCTGCGTTTGATTCCGAGATAGGTTACGATGGCGGAGTGGACGTGCGTTTTGTAGGCGAACTCTTTCCACACGTCAAAGTCGGGTTCGACGTCTATGCGCTTTAACCTGTCCCACGTAACGATGTCGAACTCACGCACGGAATCGTTGTATTCGGGCGGGTTGCCCGCGGCAACGACTATCCAGCCGTCGGGAACTCTGTGCTTGCCAAACACCTTGTACTGCAAAAACTGCAGCATGATGGGCGCGAGCGTTTCCGAAACGCAGTTTATTTCATCTATGAACAAAATGCCCTCCTTCACGCCCGATTCTTCCATCAGATCGTACACGGAAGCGATGATTTCGCTCATGGTGTACTCCGAAACGCTGTATTCCTTGCCGTCGTAAGTCTTGTGTTCGATGAACGGCAGCCCCAACACGCTCTGGCGGGTGTGATGGGTCATGGAATAGGACAGAAGTCCCACGCCGATCTCTTCGGCAATCTGCTTCATGATGGCCGTCTTGCCGATACCCGGGGCGCCGATGAGAAAGACGGGACGCTGCTTTTCGGGCGGAATGCAATACCTGCCGAGTTCGTCCTTGGTAAGGTAGGCCGTGATCGTGTTTTTGATTTGTCCCTTTGCTTCTTTGATATTCATAATGTTAATTTCCTCTTTTTTATTGTAAATCTTCCGCCTCTAAAACGAGTTTTATCGCCCACGGAGGCACGTTGTAATTGTTGTAATTGTCGTCTACAAACACGAATGCCGTACTGTATTGGGGTTTGTTTTGGGGGAAGGTGCCGTATCCGTCGGTGAAATATATAAGCCCCTTGAGATTGGTAAATTCCTTTTCCCGCACCATTCTGTCCACATATTCGAAAACGGGGCGGAAATCGGTGCCGCCTGCCCCGTACAACTTCATGCTGCCGAAGTAGGCTTCAAGGTCTTTGAGACTCGAAATCTTGCAAACGTTTGTGATTTCGGCGTCGCATTGGACAATGTGGATGTTGACTTTTTGGCCGAAGGTGTCCTGCTGCTTGAGAATGTTGTACGTCTTGCGTACGAACGCCTGTACTTTTTCTCCTTGTACCGAGCCTGAGGTGTCTATTGCAATGACAAAATCTCTGATGCGCTTGGCTTCTTTGTATTCGAGCGGTTCGACGAGCGGCAAATTGCCGTACATATTCAGCCCTAACGTGTAAAAAATATAGTCGAACTCGTCGTCGTTTACCTTCATCGCCTCGGTCCTGACGGCAAATTTCTTCAAAAATTCCTCGTAATTGTATTTTTCACGGGTGATCTCTCTGAGCGCCGTCATCATGCTGCCCGACCGGTCGCCCCACTCTGCGGAGAACGTTTCCATGTCCGTCTGAAGGCGTTCGGCAAGTTCCTTCCACTCCCGCTCTACTGGCCTGTACTCATGGGCGGAAGTGTCTGCTTCTTTGGCATTTCGGGAACCGCCGTGGACAGGTTGCGGCAAGCCGTCGGCTTCGGGATTCGGGGAGCCATTGGGGGCGGATTGCGGTAAGCCGTCCGTACAATCGCATTCCTTGCTGTCGGCCTCTTTGGCTGATTTTTTGCCGTCTATCTTGGAGCCGTCGGCCTCTTCGTCGGATTTTTTGCCGTCTATCTTGGAGCCGTCGGCCTCTTCGTCGGGATTTTCGCCGTCGGCGTCCGTTTTGTCGGTCTGCGGCTTTTCTTCCTCGGATTGTTTTTCGGACTGCCCCGATTTTGGCGACAAGGCGGAGGTTGACGGGTAAGTTGTGTTCTGCCACCCCGAATGGTCGTCCGTTGCAAAAAGTTCTTCCAACTCCACGAGCGTCGTTTTGGGTAATTCTTCGCGCCTTAAATAGGAATAAATCTTTTCCGCGGTCAAAAAACCCGCTTTTTTCTTTATTTCTTCCGCGCATTCCCTGCGCCTTCGGTCGGCCTTGACCATCGTGCAAGGCAGTCCCCATTCGCCGATTACGGCCTCCACGGCGATGTCGCAGGCGAGATTCCACAGTCTCGGTTCGGCCTTGGAAAAAGGATGCAGGAACAGACAATGCAGAATCATATGAAGATACGCCCTGACCGTTTCTTCCTTTCCCTCTTTGTAGAGGGAAATTATGTAATCGGGGTTGAAACGGAGCGTTTTCGCATCGGTCGCTATGGTCCCGCGGTAGGGTTCAAGCCCCAGCCTCATCGTGGCCGCGCTGAGAAACCGCATGTTCACGAGCAGCGTGCTGCGGGCGATATTCAGTATGTCCGCCGCCAATTTTTCCTTTTTGTTTTGTAATTCGTTTTGATCCATACGTCCCCTCTATTCGCCCTCGTAGCCCCAAACGACGTTGACTTTTGGTCTCCGGAAATATCCGGAATCATCCCAGTCGGCGAACCAGCCCAACCGCTTCTGTTTACTCCTGCAGTAAACGGTGATATCCGGGCAACATGAAAATACCCCCATGAGAATACACGTAACCGAAGCGGGAATCACGACTTTTTTGAGGTTTCCGCACTCGCGGAAAGCCTGGGAACAGATTCTCTCAAGCCCTTCGGGCAGGATGATTTCTTCCAAAGAATCACAACGCATAAACGCACCGTATGCCACCCTTTTCAATCCATCGGGCAAAACTACGCATTTCAAGGATTGACATCCGCGGAATGCAAACCTATTTATCGTCTCTATCCCGTCGGGCAAAATTACGCTCTTTGCCGTTTCGCGGAGTTCTTTACTGAAAAAGCAATCGTTTCCGTTTCCGATTTCCGTAACTTGTATCCCCCTGATTGTCGCGGGCACGACGACGTTCTCGTCCTCACCCTTATAACCGGAGATCCGATACGTACCTTGCTTTGTCTTTGAAAACCGCCACACGCTCCTCAACTTTTCAAAATCCGTCGGCTCTCTGAAATCGAATTGCTTTTGGAACAACTTGTCCTTCTCCTCTTCGGTAAACTGCGTCTCCCTGTATTCTATAAGCGCGGCCACCCGCTCGGTGTCCTTTCTGCCGCTGAATTTTCGGATCAGTTCATCCACGTCTTTTAAGGGAATGAGTTTGTTTTGCAACATGTATCCGAGCAGTTCGCGGTTGTCGGTCTCGCACAGTTTCCGTGCGTTCAGTCTGATACATTTATGATTTTTTGCGATTATTTCGTCGGACAGTTCCCCTCTTTTCAAAAGCCGCAGAAACCCGACGAGAAACTCCTCCCGACACGTAGCGAACTCCGACAGGCAGGCATTGGGCGCTTCGATTGCAAAACCTGCCAGCGCTTTCACTCCCTTTGGGGCGGAACCGAGCAAGGTGATCTTTTTGAACCGACAATTCGCAAACGCGTCGGATGCGAGCCGACCGACAGAGGCGGGAATCGTGATTTCCTCAAGGGCTATGCAACAGTTGAAGGCGTTGTCGTCTATATATTCCAAGCCTTCGGAAAGGACGACCCGTTCCAGCGATTTGCAGCCCGCAAACGCGCATTCGTTAAGACGGCTGACCGTAGACGGGATCGTGATTTCCTTGAGCGCCTCGCACGAGTCAAACGCGCTTTCTCCCATCTCTGTCAACCCTTCGGGAAGGACTACCCGCTCAAGCGAACTGCAGCGGCAGAACGCATTCTTCTTTATCGCGAAAACCGACGGCGGTACGACGACCGTTTTCAGCTCCTCATTGCCCGCAAACGCCCCCTCTCCGATTACCTTGACCGTATCGGGTATCACGATATCCGCCGGGACGTTACCGTAAGTAAGCAGCGTTTTGAAGTAAGGAGGATTGGACCTATCCGGGATACCGTCATAAAACGGCGTTTCGTCGGAAATGACAAGGCCGAGCCGATTGCACCCTGCAAACGCGCTGTGGGAACAGGTGATAACGGATTTGGGCAGCGTAACACTCGTGAGGGCGGCGCAGTTTCGAAACAGGCCGTCGTCTATACGATATGTTTTAATCGAATCGGGCAATACGGCCCGCTCCAAAGAAGAACATCCGCTGAACATATCATCGCCGATTTTTTCGACGGAAGAAGGAAGGATTATCTCCTTGAGCGATGTGCAGTCCTTGAACGCGCATTTACCGATTTCCGTGACCGAACACGGAATGGAAACGGCCCGAATCCTGCATTTTTCAAACGCATTCGCGCCAATTGCCGTAGCGAAGGAAGGCACGGCGACTTGAGTAGCTTTACCCCTGTAAGCGACAAGAAGCGAACCGACAAACACGAATCCGTTTTCTTTTTTAAGGCTTTTGCATCCAACGAATGCGTTAGCGGCAATTTTTACCGAAAGCGGAACGTTGATCTCTTCCAAAGACTTGCAGCCTTCAAATGCCCGCCATTCAATCTCGGTCAGGTTTTCGGGCAGAACCACCCGTTTCAACGATTTACAGCCATTGAACGCACAGGCTCCTATCGTTCGGGCCGAAGGCGGAATGTTTATCTCTTTCAAGGATGTGCAACCGTTGAACGTTTCGATTTCGATTTTATCCAGGTTTTCGGATAGTACCACCCGCTCCAAAGATTTGCAACCATTGAACACGCCTCGGCCCGTTTTTTTGAGCGACGGCGGAAAGATTATCTCTTTCAAAGATTTGCAATCCCGGAACACACACCATCCAATCTCGGCCAGGTTTTCGGATAAAACCACCCGTTCCAAAGATTTGCAGTCCGAGAATGCGTCGTGGTCTATTTTTATGACCGACGGCGGAAGAATCACGCTCTTTAAGCGAGTGTTCCCGCCAAATGCCGCCGTCCTTATCGTTTTGATCCCGTCGGGAACAATTACATCCGCCGCTTGCCCGGTATATTTTTTCAGCGAATCTTCGACTATTTTATATTCTTCCATGTTTCGCCTCCGATGGGCGTTAAACCCGTGCGCAGAATCCCGCATCGGGCGCTGTAAATTCACGTTTCATCTTTTAACTCTCGTTTTTCTTCGTCGCGTCCGCCACGTGCGGTTATTCCCGCTGTTTCAAGCCCTGCGTCCGTGTAGAGAGGGAGAATCTCCTCCGCCTTGGCGAGCGCCGCACGCAGCGTGTGGTGCCGATAGGCGTTTAGGAGCAAATCCTCCGCAATCTCCCCCTTCATGAAGGCGGAGAGGGCAACGAGCGCTTTTTTATCCTTGGGAAGGTCGAGGCACAGTTCGTAATCGAGATAGGTCATGTACACGTCCCAGACCACGTTTCCGTCGGAGTCTATTTCAAAACCGTCAAAGTTCATGTCGCTGCTGTCGCCGCTCTCTTTGTGGCGAAGGTTGGCGCGCTCCCATGCGGCAAAGTCCAACTCGTTTCTCTTTCTGTCTCTGTCGGGTTTGCCCTTGCTGTCAACAAACCCGTTGTCCGCAAGTTCCTTCCCGCTCCAATGAATCATCTTTTCCAGAACGACAAAGTCAGGCGACGCGTCTCCCTTCCTTTCGTGAACGGAGCGCAGAATGTCGCCGCGGCGGAAGGGCGTGGGCAAGCTTATCCAAAACCAATCGAACCCGTCGGTGATTCCGTCCCTCTTGCCGCCGACGTCAACGGAAAGCACCGTTCCGTCGGGCAAAAGATACAGTTCAACGTACTCCCGCCCGCCGAAATACCGCTTTGCGACGCGTATCTTTGCCGCCTGTTCTCCGCTTGCCGCAAGGAAACATTCTTCGTAAGTTCCGTAAATAACATCGTCCTCGTCAAACCAGAACAGGTTGCCGTCCATATCCTCGGTGTAAACCGAATAGACGTAGGCGGCGTTTGGCGAAGGCGTTTTGCACTCGGCAACGTATTCGTTTTCCAACATCATGAACTTGGTTAAAAATTCCGCCAACGGCTGCGTTTCAAAGTCGCCGTTCCGCTTTTTGAGAACGGCGTCGGGATAGTTTGCGATAATCTCTCCGTAAGCCTCGTGCTTTTCGGAAAGCGGGACATTCCGCGCCTCGTGCACGACAAAGGCCGCTTCTTCGGGCTCAAACCGATAATCTATCTTGCGAAGGTGTTCGGCAATGCTCTTGGAATTGAGAAAACGGGTGAAGTCGGTCATGGTTTTTCCTCTTCAATCTTTATTTGCTTCATGTATTCCTCATAGCCTTGGAGGGAACACTCCCAAAGTTCGCGCTTGGTCTCCTCCGCCTCGATGGCGCGCACTGCGGCAAACAGCGTTTCAAGGTTCATTTTCTTTTTGAGATAAAGGGAAATTGCCGTCAGAATCCTGCATCGCCCCGCAGGTTCCTCGCGGAAATATTCAAGGTCGAGATAAGTGCCCCACACGCTGTGGTCGCAGACAAAACCGTGCTCCGTTACGGAATATCCCGCGTACAGCATGTCCGTTTCGTCTCCCTCTTTAAGCCGCCTCTCCCGTTGCCTTACGGCCTCGGCATAGTTTTCAGCGCTCATCCGCGTTTCCCGCGGGTCGCAATCGGCGGCGGCTTTTTCATCCCACTGCGGAAGGTAGGTCAGCACGCAAACGTCCTCGTACTGCTCGTGAAATTCGGAATCCCACACCTTTTCCCTCACGGGCTTTACTATGTCGCCGAAGCGGAAAGGCGTTGGAATTTCAACGTACAGCATTTCAAAGGCGTCCATCACCTCGTCGTCCCGCTCGGAAGATCCGACGTCAAGGATGGTGCCGTCGCGGCGGAGCGTCAAAGAAACAAAGCGGTCCGAGGACAGGTATTTCTTGACGATTTCGATTTTTTCAACTTCTTCGTCGTCCCCCGCGGCAAGCAGGCATTCGCCGAAGGTACGGAACAGGCTGCCGTCATCACGGATCCACCCCTCGGCGGAGGTGTAGGTGCAGAAAGAATATGCGGCGTCGCCCGCACGTTTGCATTCGTCGATGAGCGCGTCCTGCTTTTTGAAGTAGGTATCGAGAAAACTTGCAAGCGTGTGGTTCTTGAATGCGCCAAAGCCGCGTTCCATCAATTTATAATCGGGAAACTGCGCAAGCAACTGCGTGTACGCCTCCCGCTTTTGGGCAAGCGTGCACGTTCTGCTTTCGTGTATCACGTAAAGCGCCTCTTCGGGCGTAAATTTGTAATTTATCTTGCGAAGGTACTCCGCAACGTCCTTTGAGTTGAGAAATTCGATAAAATCCATATTACTCCTTTTTATTTGCGTCGTTTTCTTGCGTTGCTGTTATGCGCTGCGGCCGTCGTTTAACAAAAGGACGGTTTGGCTTTACTTTTCGGCCGCAAAATTTCGGGACAATGCCGCAAACTGCAATATTATGATTTACTGAAATAAACCGTAACCTTTCGTTTTGTTTTTCTATTGTATCACAAAGCATTTTCAAAAATCAACTATAACACGGGACAAAATCAGTACATCCGTCATAGAATAAATCTATAACAAATTATTATATAAATTTAATAAAACGTGGTGTAACGATTTTTGCAAGGCAAAAGCGCACAGCGCAGGCAAAGCGGCGGAGCCGATGGCTCCGCCGCTTTGGTGTATTAGTTTCTTCGTTGTGCTTTGTTTATGCTGCCGCTCCGCTTGCGTCGCTATTGCTCCTTTAACGGGTAAAAACGCAAGAAGTGGCCTATTTCTCACAAAAACGACACATCGGGAGGAGAGAGACGTTTTTGGATACGGCGGGGAAAGACACGAAAATATCAGATTTTCTCAAAGAAAACGAAACCCGCCGCCCGTTGAGACGGGCAAAAACCTCGAACCGCGCACAACAAGTGCCCTTTTTCTCACAAAAACGTGGGTTATTTTACGCTGAAGAGGAGTTCGCCGTAGGTGGGCAGCGGCCAGTAGGAGGAGCCGCAGAGGGTTTCCATTTCGTCGGCGGCGGCGCGGACCTTGTCCATTGCGGGAAGAACGGTGTCGGCGTAAAAGAGGGCCTGTTCACGGGGGTCGGAAATCTTGTCGGCGGCAAGGGTAGCGGCGTCAAGTTCGCTTACGGCGGCCATCATGGTGGAGTTGAGGGCGGACAGGCGTGCGGCGACGTCCTCTTCTATAGTGGTGTCGACGGCGGGCAGGACGTTGTGTTTGGATGCGATGTTTTCGCACATGTCGGCAACGCACCTGTTGACGGCGTGGAATATCTTGCGGGTGGCGATTTCCTTGGCGGTGAGGGCTTCGATACGCACGGTCTTGCAATAATTTTCGAGGAAGATGTCGTGGCGCGCTTCGAGTTCGTGGCGGGTATAAACCCCGTATTTCTCAAATAAACGGACATTTTTGTCGGCAACGAGGCAGGGAATGGCCTCGGGCGTGGAGCGCAGGTTCTTCAGCCCTCTCGCCTCTGCTTCCTTCACCCATTCGTCGCTGTAACCGTTGCCGTTGAAGATTATGCGCTTGTGCGCTTTTATGGTTTTGAATACGATGTTGCGGACTTCCTTGCCGAGATCGTCGGCCTTTTCGAGGGTGGTGGCAAAGTCGTCGAGCGCTTCGGCCACGGCGGTGTTGAGAATGATGTTGGGGCCTGCGACGGAGAAGGACGAACCCGGCATGCGGAACTCGAACTTGTTGCCCGTAAAAGCAAAGGGGGACGTTCTGTTCCTGTCCGAATTGTCCTGCTTGAACTTGGGCAGGACCATGCTGCCGAACGCCATTTCCTTTCTGCCCTTGCCGCGGTAGGAAGTGCCCGCGTCTATGGCGTCGATAACCCTGCCGAGTTCGTCGCCGACGTACATGGAGACGATGGCGGGCGGCGCTTCGTTTGCACCGAGACGGTGATCGTTGCCCGCGCTTGCCACGGACACGCGCAGAAGATCCTGATAATCGTCGACCGCACGGATGACGGCGGCGAGGAAAAGGAGGAACTGTGTGTTTTCCATGGGCGTGTCGCCGGGGTCAAGCAGGTTTTCCCCCTCGTCTGTCGAGAGCGACCAGTTGTTGTGCTTGCCGCTGCCGTTTACGCCCGCAAAGGGTTTTTCATGCAGCAGGCAAACCATGCCGTGCTTGTCGGCAAGTTTTTTCATAAGTTCCATTGTCAGCTGGTTGTGGTCGGTGGCGACGTTTGCGCTTTCGTAAATGGGCGCAAGTTCGTGCTGGGAGGGCGCAACCTCGTTGTGGCGGGTTTTGGAAAGAACGCCGAGTTCCCACAGCTGTTCGTCGAGTTCCTGCATGAAGGCGAGCACGCGCGGCTTTATGGTGGCAAAATACTGGTCGTCCAGCTCCTGCCCCTTGGGCGGCTTTGCGCCGAACAGCGTCCTGCCCGTGTACGTGAGGTCGGGGCGGGCTGCCGCGATTTTTTTGTCAATCAAAAAATACTCCTGCTCGCTGCCCACGGTGGCGGTTACCTTGCCGACGTTTTTGCCGAACAGCCTGAGCAGCCTGCGGGCGTGGCGGTCGAGCGCTTCCATGGAACGCAGGAGCGGGGTTTTCTTGTCGAGCGCTTCGCCCGTGTAGGAACAGAACGCCGTGGGTATGTAGAGGGTGTCGTCCTTGACGAAGGCGTAGGACGTGGGGTCCCAATCGGTGTAGCCCCTCGCCTCAAAGGTGGCGCGGATGCCGCCGCTCGGGAAACTCGACGCGTCGGGTTCGCCCTTGATGAGTTCCTTACCCTTGAAGTCGGTTATTATCTTGCCGTTGCGTTTTTTGGAGATGAAACTGTCGTGCTTTTCGGCGGTTATGCCCGTCATTGGCTGGAACCAGTGGGTGTAGTGGGTGGCGCCCTTGGAAATGGCCCACGTCATCATGGCCTTGGCTATCTCGTTTGCGACCTCGGGCGCAAGGGGAAGATTGTCCCTGACGGTACGCTTGAACGCCTCGTACGTTTCGGGCGCAAGCATCTTTTGCATGACGTCGTCGGTGAATACCCGACTTGCGAAAATTTCCGAAATGTTCTTCATAAGTCTCCTTGTACGGCCGCCGAAAGGCCGCCGCTTGACGCCCGACGGGCGGAATATATCGAAAAGTGCCCTATTTCTCAGGTTTTCGGGCAAAAATGCAAAGTTGCGGGGTTGAATTAGTGCCCTTTTTCGCAGGTTTTGCGAATCGGCGCAAATCGCAAAAACGGCCTTTTCCGCAGGTTTTGGCGGGAAACGGGCGGGGTGCGGAATGTAAAAAAGGCGACACGTGGAGCGTTTTCCCGTTATCGCCTTATCATACCGTATTCGTGTTTTTTCACATCCATATTGAAATTATAGCAGACGGCGCGGCATCCTGTCAAACGTTTGCCGCGGCTTGGAAAAAATTTTACGCCTCGTTGCAGTAGTCGTACAGGAAGCGGAGGACGCCCGCGCTCCAGCCGTGGCAGAAACTGTGGCGGAACCCGACGTAGCAGTATTTGCCGAAATCGCCGTGGATGTCCCTCTCCCCTTCTTTGGGCAGGCGGTCGATGTCGGAGGAGTTTTCCGCCCACGCCATGTCGAAATCTTCAAAGAAGGTGGTGGCGCCCTTTTTGAGCATGGCGCCGTAATATTCCTTCATGACGGAAACGGCGGTTTCCACGGACGTCGTTTCGGCAATCGCTTTGAGAATGTAGTAGCCCATGAAGGTGGACATTCCCGCCGCGCCGCCTTTGACGAGCAGTTCTCTGTCCTCTCTGCCAAGGCCGCCTTCGGCAAAGAATTTGAGGGCGACGACCTGCTTTGCATGCTTTACCTCGATGGGCACGAGGGAGAGTTTTTTGAGCATTTTTATGGGATAAAGGCCACTTATGCCAATCTTTTCGCAAAGCCCCGTCATCTTTCTTGCCATTATTTTGAGAATTGCGCGGCAGCCCGCAAGTTCGTCGGGCTGTTCGTGGGTGGGCCAGTCGACGAAGTAGGACGGAAAGTCCAGCGTTCCGTCGTCCTTTATGCAGCCGTCGATCTGTTCGAGCAGTCCTTCTATGTAAGCGCGGTGGCGGGCGACGTAATCGTCGGCGCCCGTTATTTCGCAGTAATCGGCCATGATGATGAGCAGCCACGCCGAGTACATGGGCATGTTGTTCATCCACTCTCCCACCGGAAAGCCCGAGACCGAAAAGTCGAGCGAGTCCTCTATTATCTTCATCCTTCCGTAAAGGGAGGTGAGGGCGAGCATTTCGGGGTGCATGTCCCCTATCCAGACAAGGCGGTCGCGCTTTATGCCGTCCCACACGTAGGTCTGGCAGCAAAGTTCTATGGTGCGCTTGGCGGTGGCGTAAATATTTTGGATTTCCGCATCCGAAGTAACGAACCTTTCGGCAGCGGGGAAAATCCTGTGCGTGTAAGCGCAAAGTACGCTTTTTATCGTGATATAGGCGTCTTTTTCAAAATCGATACGCAAGAATCTGAAGCCCGTCTGCCCGAACGTCATGTCCGAATAACAGGAAAGATTCACCACAAAATCACGGTTGGAATGGTCGTTGCAGGCGCCGCGCTCGCCGAGTTCCGCGCACGTTTCGGCCACCGATTCGCCAAAGCGCAGTCTCACGGAAACGGACGGCGTTTTTGTGATGTGGGTGAGAATCCTGACTCCTCCCGAGTATTCCTTGCCGAAGTCGAGGATAATCGAGGCTTTGCCGCTTACCGTAAAAAGCCCCCTTTCCGCAAGGCCTATCTGAAGGGGTTTTTCCTTAAGAAGTTCCTCTATCCCTTCCGTTTTCCCCTCCGCGGCGACAACGCGCACGGGCGGCAGATATTCTGTTGTAAACGGATAATCCAACATTATTTTCTCCTGTTGAGGTTGTAGATGTACCTCAGCCCTTCGAGGGTGAGTTTTCTGTCCACGATGTCTATGGAAGAAGCCTCTCTCGATATAAATTCGCCGAGACCGCCCGTGGCTATGACCTTGGCGTCCGGGCGGCCCGTTTCATCCTTTATCTTTTTGACGATGTATTCGACAAGACCCGCAAACCCGTACAGCAGGCCCGCCTGCATGTTGGTAACCGTGTCCGTGCAGACTACCTTGCCGGGAAACTCGAGTTCTACGTCGGGTAGTTTGGCCGTGCCCCCGACGAGGGATTCGAGCGAACCTTTTATGCCCGGGGCTATGCAACCGCCGACGAGAGCGCCGCCTTCGTCTATGACGTTGAACACGGTGGCGGTGCCGAAGTCGATGACTATGCACGGGCCGCCGTACTTGACGTAAGCGCCCACGCTGTTGGCTATTCTGTCCGCACCCACTTCTTTGGCGTTGTCCGCACGGACGTTAAGCCCCGTGCGCACGCCCGGGCCGACCACGAGCGGCTTGATGTTAAAGAAGTATTCGCACATGTGGCAGACGGTGAAATTGAGGGCGGGAATGACCGACGACAGGATTACCCCGTCTATGTCGGCGGCGGTTATGCCCGACTGCGACAGCAGGCTCATGAGCACGGCGCCGTATTCGTCCGCCGTCTTCTTTTTGGCGGAGGTAACGCGGAAGCTGGCCTTGAGTTGTTCCTTGTCGTAAACGCCGTATTTTATGTTGGTGTTGCCTATATCTATTACGAGAAGCATGTTTACTCCTTAACGGTACCTGCGGCGCGCCACAACCTCGGAAACCGTGTATATCACGGGGGAAAGCACGATGTTTATGGCAAATTCCACAAAGAAATTGGTCCCCACGAGGACTGCAAATATGAAGTACATGGCACTCTGTCCGTTGCCCGCGGCCATCTCCGACATGAGTTTGTACATGGCAAACACGCCCAGTAGGAAGACGCCCGTGTTAACCACGGGAGCGGACGCAGAGGCAACCACCGCCGCTACGTGCTTGTTTTTACCCGCCAGCGCACGGTAGACAAAAGCGGGGACGACGCCCGACGCTATTCCCTTGATAAGGCAGGTTGCCACCGTTATCAGGGCGTTTACCGCGCCCGAACCGAGCAGGATATTGGTGAACGCTTCCGCCCCCGTTACGCCCGCCATGATCACCACGATGCCCGAGGCGTAACCAAGGATTCCGCCGTACACGGGTCCGAGGATTATCGAGCCGATGACGATGGGCACGAGCGAGAAGTTGAGGACTGCGGGCCCGATGTGAATGACCGACGACGTGAGTTGCAGCACAATAACGAGCGCCAGAAGCATTGCGAGAATGGCAAGGCGGGTGGCCTTGCCGAAGGACTGTCCGATGTGTTTTTGTTCCATTTTTCACTCCAATCAAATTCCAAAGGATATCTGTCGAATGAACGAAACCTATGAAATTGGAAATTTATTCGGTTCGGTCCCGAAGGTACCGACCGCGTTAATTTTAGCACAAAATTTTAAGGAATGCAAGGATTTTGCCGCTCGGGCGGCAATATTTCATACATTGCGTAACGTTTTTTCGTATTGCGTAAATATTTCCCACCGCTTTATGTAATGTTTTTCGGCTGTGCGGGCTGGATTGCGGGGTGGTTGAGGTGGGCATGTGCGGGTTTGGATTGTACGTGAGGCAAACGGTTGCGGGGCGGTTTATGCGGTAATCTTTGCAAGTTGTGGCGGCGATGACGGATTTTAACGTGCAATTTGCCGTTTGCGGCACAAAAGGCGGGCGAGATGAGTACAATGAAATGGAAAGGGTGGGACGGAGAAATCCCGCCGACTTACATACCTTCCGCCTCACCTTTCCGCGGCTAAAGCCAAAATACAGAAGGAGGAACAACATGAACAACTTCATGAGTTGCGGAAGCGACAACAACAGCTGGCTGTGGATACTCATCATACTGCTCATCCTGTGCAGTTGTGGGGGAATGCTCGACGGAATCATAGATAAGCTGACCGGGTGCGACTGGCTCGTCCCCATGCTCCTTATCTGGTTCTGCTACACGGGAAAGCCCGGTTACTGCGGCTGCGGGAAATAATCGGTTTTCATCTTTCGGGGAACGGCTTGGCCGTTCCCTTTTTTGTATTAACAAGAAAACCACGCGATAGTCGCGTGGTTCAAAAGAGGCTAAAGCCGATGAGGTAGACAAAAGTACTCCGATTGGTGTAGAATTGAATAAGACCTGCCAGTCTGAAAAATTCACACCAATCGGAGGATATTAAAATGCCGGAGCAAAATAATACCACAAATAGTTTAGCACATACAAAATGGAATTGCAAGTATCACATAGTGTTTGCGCCGAAATACCGAAGGAAAGTATTTTACGAAGGGAAGCGTTTGGAAATACGGGAGATATTGAGGACGCTGTGCCAATGGAAAGGCGTAGAGTTGGTTGAAGGAGAGATATGTCTCGACCACATCCACATGCTGGTGAGCATCCCGCCCAAAATGAGCGTTGCGGGGTTCATGGGATATCTGAAAGGGAAGAGTAGCCTGATGATATTTCAAAAATGGGGGAACATGAAATATGCATACCGCAACCGCGAGTTTTGGTGCAAAGGGTACTACGTAGACACGGTAGGGAAGAACACAGCCGCAATAAAAGAGTACATTGCAAACCAACTGAAACAAGATAAAGAAGCGGATCAAATAAGTATCTTTGACCCGAGAGACCCGTTTACGGGTAGCAAGTAACAAATGCATGACTGGCAGGTCAACACAAAGCGCACTTGTGCGCCGCCTGTAAAGATTAGGGCTATGCCCGAAAATGCAAAACCACCCGCTACGCGGGTGGATGGTTATTGGCTTTCGGCGCGGGCGTTCTCTTTTTATTTGCGGGGGCGCGGCTATTCCTTTCTTTTGTCCATAGTGCCCGTCGATGGCAAAAAGTGCCCTTTTTCTCACAAAAAAAGGCATTTTCAAGGTGTTTGAGTGCAAAAATACCCCGCAAGAGGTAAAAACGCATTGCGGGGGCGGCGAATCGGCCGCTTCCTCTCTTACGACAAAAACCCCGCCAAAGGCAAGAAGTGCCCTTTTTCTCACAAAAACGGCTTTTTCAAGACGTCGGGGCACAGAAAAACGGCCGCCGAAGCGGCCGTTTGTGATTGAGTTAGTCCGCCACGATTATTCCGTGGTCGATGAGCAGTTCTTCCACATCGGCAACGTGGCCCGAGACTTTGGCCTTGGAACGGCTTGCCGCGGTCATGCTGTACTTGTAGGCTATGTACAGCGAGTTGAAGCGTTCGATTTCACCCTTGGTTGCCGAGACCGCAAAACTCTTGGCGGCGGCCATGGCGTCCCGCAGGATTTTGACCGTTGTGCGGAGCCTTTTGTCGTTTTCCCACCCCTCGTTTTCGGTGATGGAATTTATGGCGTTTTGCAGAATGTTGGTGTCGTCGGTGAGAAAGTCCGTAAGGCCCATCAGGTACTTTTCGTCAACGTTGTCCTTGGAATAAGACGACTCTCGGTTCTCCTTTGCCTTCTTGGCAAAGATGAGATATTCGGCCACGTCCCTGACGGCGTCGCGGTAAGGAACGACGAAACCGGAGATGAAATTTTTGTAATTGTCCACTACCATGTACCCCGGGAAGCAACTCATGATAATGTCCGACAGAGTGTCCGTGTTGTTGAGTATGTCCGAAAACAGGTAGAAGCCGAGGGCTATGAACTGCCTGCGCGGAGGCGCGACAAAGGGATTCTTTCTCAGATATCTGGCGTACAGGCTTTCCTTGTCGTCGGCCTTGCAGCAGAAGTTGGTCAGATCGAAAAGCAGGTGAGACGTGGTTATCTCGTCTATCACGGCGGGAACCCTGCTGCGGAAGAACAGGTAGTCGGTGTTTATGGCTTCATCCATAGCGGCGAGGAATCTGTCAAGGGATTGTTGGCTCGTCTTCATAATCCTCTATCCTCTCCTTTGGTTTTCTTGATAATATATTACCATATTTGCGGATAATTTACAAACGTTTTGTCGGGTCTTTGAAATAATTTGCAAACGTTTTTGCGCTTTGGGGAAAACGGCGATTGTTTTTTGAAGTAGCACAGGCAAGGCCTGCGGCCGTTTTGAAACCGTGCAACCGTGGGACAGCGGCTTTTTCAAAGCCGAAGGTCGAAACCCGTGGGGCGGCCGTTTTCCAAAGCCGCAGGGCAGGGGCGCCGACGGGGAACAACGGCAACAAGGCACGCGGCTCAAAGCCGCGAGGTAAAAACCCACGGGCAAACGAGACGTGCACGATAGGGCAAAACCGGCGGGCGGACGAACTGGACACGGGTAAATCAACAGAGCAAAACCCGCGGCGGGGCGCGCCGCGCCGTTCAAAAAATAAATCGCGGAAAATATTCCGCCAAACGCTTGCTTTTTAACACCCGTTTAGAGTATAATATAAGCCAAATAAAAACGCTGTCTTAAAGGAGGACGACCATGAAATCAATTCAAATTTCACTGCAGATGGCAAGTTCTGTAAAAGAGTTTGTCAGCATAGTTCAGAAATACGCATTCGACATCGACCTCAGGTGCGACAGGTACGTTGTGGACGCAAAGTCCATACTCGGTATATTCAGCCTCGACCTGTCAAAGCCGATAAACGTAGAGATACATTCGGACGATTGCGGAAGGCTGTTGGAAGAACTTAAACCTTTCCAGGTATAAAATTTTCGGGAGGAGAAAAATGCAGCAAGTCAAGGGCGATGCGGAAGTCAACAAGTTAATACTTCTTTTCGTCTTTGACAAAATGGAAATGGCGATGTCTGAAGAGACTCTCTTCGATATGTGCACGTCGGCAAACAGCTGGATAAATTATATGGACCTCAAGGGGATAATTGCCAGCCTGAACGACAGAGGCCTGATTTACACAATCAACAACACGGGTGAAGTTCTTTACAACATAACCACGGAAGGACGGATGTGCCTTGCAAACTATTTTGTCAAGATTCCAACCAGCACGAGAGAAGAAATTGCGCTGTTTGTCAAAAACAACCGCAAGTTGTTCCGCAAGCGGCAGGAGTGCTTTGCCGATTATTTCATGAATAAGGACGGGACGTTTACCGTTCACCTCAAGATAATAGAACCGGCCCAGCCGCTTTTGGAAATGAAGCTCGTCGTTCCCGGCAGAAACATCGCCAAGGAGATTTACCGCAGCTGGGAAAACAAGGCCGCGGATTTCTACGCGCTCATCTACGAAAATCTGGTTGAACAGGAGTAAAAAATGAATACCTACATCACTAAAGGAACGTGTTCGCGTCAGATACTCTTTGACGTGACGGAAGATAACAGACTGCTTAACGTCAAATTCATTGGCGGCTGCAGCGGCAACCTGCAGGCCATTTCCCGCCTCGTCAACGGCAAGCCCATAGACGAGGTCATCGCCACGCTCAAGGGCATAAGGTGCCAGTCGGACACTTCGTGCGGAGACCAGCTGGCGCGCGCGCTCATCGACTACAAGGAAAAGAAAGAAAAGCAGGCCAAAGAGGCCAAGGAAGCCAAGCCGCCCAAGGCTTCCAGAGAGCCAAAGGAACCAAAGGCCGAGCAGGCCAAGGAGGCCGAGGTTAAAGAGGCCGTGAAGGCCGAAGAGGCCAAGCCCGCCGAGGAAGTCAAACCCGCCAAGACGGTAAAAGCCGCCAAGACGACAAAGACAACCGAAGCCGCGCCCGTTGCGGATAAGCCTGAGGCGCAAGAGGCCAAGCCCGCCGAGGAAGCCAAACCCGCCAAGACGGTAAAAGCCGCCAAGACGACAAAGACGGCCGAGGCCGCGCCCGTTGCGGATAAGCCTGAGGCGCAAGAGGCCAAGCCCAAGGAGACTAAGGCTAAAACGGCAAAGGAGCCAAAAGAAGCCAAAGAGGTTAAGGAGACCAAGACGGCCGAAACCAAGCCTGCAAAGGAGACCAAACCCGCCAAGGAGACCAAGACGGCCAAGGCGGCAAAATAAGCCGAGCGATGTTCGGGGAACGGATTTCCGTTCCCCTCTTTTTTATTTGTTGGGGTTGATTGTATCGTAATTCCACGTTTTATATTTGGATTGGTTGTATATCGTTATCCCCTCGTTTTTTGGGTTGATTGTGTATCGTAATCCCCTCGTTTTTGTGTGTTTTAGGGGGTTTGTTGTGTGTTGAGGGCGTTTGCGGATTGGGGTGATTCCCTTCCCGTTGTTTGTTTGGGGTGATTGCGCGTCGCCATTTTTTATTGGGGTTGGTTACATGCCGCCCCTTTTTTTATTTGGGTTGATTGAAGATTGAGGTGATTTTCCTCTTCCTTTTTGTTTGTTTGCGAAATGGACAAGTCCCCTCTTTTTATGTCGAGTTGTTCGTTTTGGGGTCGGACACCCTCGTTTTTGTGAGATTCAGGGGGGTTTTGAGGGTTGAGGCGTAAAACCGCCTTTGCGGTGCAGGGACGCAAGGCGGACGGAGAAACGAGTAAAACCATCAAGAGGACGTGTATACGGCCTTTTACAGCGAAGTGAAAAACTGAAAACCCGCATGCAACGATGTGGAAAAAGAAATATAAAAACCTGTTTGGCGGCAAGGTGGAAAGAGCGTTTAGGGCGAGGTAAAACCTGCGGCGAGAAGATGTGAAAAGACCGTTTAGGGCGAGGTAAGGCCTGCGGCGGGAAGATATGTGAAAAGCCCGTTTTTCGTGAGAAAAACGGGCTTTTTGTGTGATGTCGTCAGGCGGTGCCGACGTTGCGGCGCGAGGCGCAAGCAACATGGACTGCCGTTGTTGCGGTGCAAGGCACCAAGCGACATGAGGCAACAGTTGTTGCGGCGCGAAGCGCCAAGCAACATGAGACTGCCGTTATGGCATATTCGTCAGGCGAGGCGGGGCCGACGTTGCGGCCGCCGCCTGCCCGAGATGTCAGTTGGACATACAGTCGTACCGATGTCAAACAGACGAACCGATGTCAGGTACCGATGTCAGTTAGCCTTACCGATTCAAGTACCGATGTCGGACGGGCAATTGTCAGTCGGACGTTTTGACGGCGAGGGTGCCGCTTACACGTTCAAACTCAACAATTACGTTGCCGTCGCTGTCCTTGACGGTGAGCGTCTGGGCTACGGAGTGAACGTTGCCGCAGGTGATCGCTTCGGTCCTGCCTTCAACGTTGGTGCCTTCGATGGACACGTTGCCGTAAATTCTGCCGTCGTGGTAGAGCACCTTGAAGGAAGAACCGTCGTCGAGGGTTATGTCGGCAAGTTTAGTCAAACCGCCAAGTAGGTTGGAAGCAGACGATGTCTCCATCGCGTTGAACGAGGAAATCATGGTCTTTTTGACGAAAATGTAGATGTCGTCGTCAGGTTCGCCAACCGAATCGTAGTTTACATACAGTACTCCGTTCTTTGCATCCAATGCCCCGGCGGTGCTGCCAACCTTGAATTTACCCGTTTCGGGGTCATAATCGGTGAACACTCCTGTCTTTTTGCCGCTGCAGTTGCCCTGCGCGTCAAACGTCAGCGTGCTTTCTCTGGAGAGAATCGAGCAATTGCTGTTACCTGTACCGTAATAGTTTGCGCCTACCCATTCTCCGTAAACGGGAGCGGCCTCCTGCCACTTGCAGTAGATGGTTATGTCGCTTTCGACAGCGGTGCCGTCGGTCCATTCGGTGCCCGCCTGATAGTCGGACGTGGTGTACCACGCCTCGAAAATCTTACCTTCGGTATAAACGGGTTTTTCCGGGTGGGCCGCCTCTCCCTTGCCGAGTTCGATCTTTCCATCGGGCAGGGTGTTGCCGTAAACCACGGTTACGGTTACCTTGTCGAGCCACTTGGCGTACAGAGTAACGTCTTCGGTCGGGACGTAGAGTCCGTCCTCATCGAGGGTAACGGCGGTCTGGCAGTCGGGGTCGGTGTACCAGCCGCGGAACACCTTGGTTTCGGTGTCGTCGGGCGCGGGCAGTTCGTAAGGAATGTTGACGTTGACGTTTGCGGAGTCAACGGCGGTAACCTCGCTGGAGAAGGTTATGTCTACCATCGGCTTGACGTTGGTGTAGGTGCGGGCCTCGGTGTCGAGAGTAAAGCGGTAATAATCGCCTTCGATGTAAACGTCGATGGACCACTCTTTACCCTTGACGGGCGCATATACGCCGCTCGTACCCTCTTGGGCCTTGACGGTCAAGGTGCTGACGCCGTTGAGTTCTATCTCGCCGAAGTCCTTGCTGCCCGAGGCGAAGGTGTAAGAACCTTCGTAACCGTCGAGGTCAACCATGGTGTTGCTGTCGCTGTCAAAGCCGCTGCGGAATATTTCGTTGCCCTCTCTGTCAAAGACGTAGATACGTTCGGCCCTGTTCGCGCTTTCCGCGGGAACGTCGCCCGCATCGTCGGTGAGGCCATCCTTGAAGGTTACGCCGAAATAAACTTCTCCCTTGTGGAGGAGTATGTTGTAGGAACCGCCAACGGCGGGCGTGTAGGTCAGGACGACGGTGGTGCCGTTGTTCCAATAGGTGGAGGCTATCTCACTGCTCTTTATTTCGTCGCCGAATGGCGAGAGCAGGTAGTAACTGTAAGTGAAGTTATAGCCGTCGTTGCCGGACAAATTGGTCTTGCTGAAGCCGTTCATGACGATGATACCCGTTACTTTGTCGATAACGGCAATGTATTCGGAATCACTATTGTTGTAAGTGAATATCATGTTCATCTTGCCGGTGGCTTCGTCATACCCTTCAATCCTGAATTCGCCCCTGAACGGGGAAATGGAATATACGGAATAAGCCGCGCCGTCGGCGGCGATGTCTACCACGAACTCTCTCACGTCAACAGACGTTTTACCGTCCGTCCTATCCTCGTCGCCGCTTATGATAGCGCCGTGGTAGAGGTTGGCGTAAACGGGCGCTTCTACCCACTTGGCGTAAACGGTTACGCTTTCGTTAAGCACGCCCGAGGTGGAACGGGTTTCTCCGTCGTGAGTGCCCCATTCTTCTGCCCAGACGTCCTTGTCGGTAAACCAGCCCTTGAACTCAAAGCCCTTGTATCTCGGGTCGTCGAAGGTCGCCGTTTCGCCTTCGCCGTAGACGAGGGTTTCGGCGTTGTCCGTTCCGTCGTTCATAGTGAAGGTTATGGTAACCTTTACCAGCCATTTGGCGTAGAGAGTGGCGGTTTCCGTGGGGGTGAACAGGTAGTTGCCTTCCTCATCGGTGGCAAGGGCGGAGTTCTCGGCAAATTCGGGATCGGTGAACCAGCCGCGGAACACGTGGCCCGCCTCTTCGGGAGCGGCAACGGTGATCTCAACGTTCTTGTTTACGGTTGTGGACGACGGGTATTCGACATCAACGCCGCCGAGGTTGAAGGAAATTTCAACCATGGGTTTGTTGACGGTGTAGGTCATGCCGTCCTTGTCGAGGGTTACTTCATAATAACCGTCGTCGCTGTAAACGTCAAAGGTGTACCCCGCGTCCTCGGCAACGGTGTAAGTGCCGTCTACCTCGGCGCCTTCAAAGTAGAATTTGATGGAACCCGCACCGTCGACAACGGCGTTGCCGCCTTCGCCCGTGTAGGTGCCGTACCAACTGTCAAGCGGAACGGTGTCGCTGCCCTTAAGGGTGGCGTCAACCGCGCTGACGGAGAACAGAATCTTGTCTCCGAGTTTTACGATGAGGGTCTTGGAGTTCTGGATGGCATCGAACTCAAGGGTTTTGCCAAGGGCGTCTTGAATGGTAACGCCGCCGTGAATCTCATCGTCGTAGATGAACACGAGAAGGTCGTTGCCCTCCTTATCCTTGGCGAGGACGATTCTTACGTAATAGCCCTGAGAAGTACCACTGCTCGGGTTCTTGCTGGCTACCCTTATGCCGATATTCTTAACAGGATCCATCTCGTATTTGGCCATGAATATTATGTCGCTGCCGAGATATCTGTTGGTGTTATAAGCGGTTGCCATAATGTCGTATTCGGGGTCAAGGTAAAGATACGGCTGAGAGCTACCTTTGTTAGCGGTTATGATTCCCGTAGCGGGGTCGTAGTGGCTGACTTTGGCTCCGTCAATGTTGTACCTGCCGGAAGTTATGTTGCCGTAAATGTCTATGGACGCTGTGTACTTCGAACTACTCGTATTACTTGCGCCGTCCAAATTCCAACCGACGTAATCGCCGTAATAGTCGGGCAGAGCCTCCCACTTGGCGTAAATTTCAAAGCCGTCGTCCTCGGTGGAAACCTGCGCGTTGTCGGGAACTTCGGTTTCGTAGCCCTCGTCGGAATACCAACCGACGAAGTAAACGCCCTTGTCCTCGTCTACGGCCTTTTCGATGAGGCCTTCGAGCACGACGGAGAGCATTTCGCCGTCGGCAAGGTAGAGGGTGCGCGTGTCGCCTTCGGCAACGTGTACGATTATGGTTACCTTGGCCAGCCATTTGGCGTAGAGCGTAACGCTGCCCGACGGGCGGAACACTTCGTCCACAGGCGTGTCGAACGACTCGTCAAGGAACCAGCCGCGGAAGATGAAAGCGGGGTCTTCGTCGGGCACGGGCAGGTCGTAAGCGGCGTTTTTGTTTACGGTAACCACGTCGTCGGCAAGCGCGCCGTGGCCGCCGAGGTTGAAGGTGATTTCCACCATGGGTTTGTCAACGGTGTAGGTGTCGCCTTCAAGGGTGAATTCGTAATAAACTTCCTTGCCGTCCTCGGTAACGGTGGCGGCAATTATGTCGCCCTCTACCGTGTAAGTACCGGAGTTGCCCTTGTATTCGAGAGTGCCGTAACCCGAAACGGTGAGGGTGTCCTCTCCGAGAGTGTAGGTGCCCTCGTTGCCGTCCAACTTATGCATGGCTCCTTCGCCGTAGCCGTAAGCGAACAGGGTTACGCCGTTCTTCTTGACGTAAACGTAAGAGTTGTTGTAGCATTTGTCGGCCGCTACGGGCTGTCCGTCGATATCCTCGAAGGTTACGCCGAAGTAAGCCCTGCCGTCGGTGATGAATATGCTTTCGGTCAGGCCGTCGCCGTAGGGGTAGGTTATGGCAATGGCGTATTCGAGGTCGTTACCCCAAGCCGAAGCGAGTGCGGGACTTTCTCTGTCGTACTTGCCGTAAGGCGTGAGAACGTGAACGTAACTGAGGTCGTTGCCGTTGTTGGCAAGAACCATAAAGCCCGTTTCAAAGTCAACGTAAACGCGGCGCACGGTGGGCGAACCGCTGGTGTTGTTGAGGTCGTACAGCGGCCTGTCAAAAGCGTCTACCAGCGGGGTGCCGTCCTCGTCTTTGAGTTGGTCGCCCGCGAGGTCAATGGTGGTGAGCTGCGCTTCGCCCGTGGCGGGGTCGATTATGGCAAAAGTGTGTTTGTCCTTGTTGTTGAAGGGCATGCCGTAGCCGATACCCACGCCGTTTTCATCGAGGACGATGAACTGGCCCGTCCACGAGTCGCCGATGCGGAGCGACCTGTTTCTGTATCCGGAATCGTTGGCCTGAACGGCAAAACTGTAATAAGTCTTGTTGTCGTAAGGCGCAACGAGTTTGGGGGTGGCGGTGGTAATCTCGCCGTATTCGGAAGTGTAGGTCTTGTGGCCTGCGGTGTTGTAGTCGGCGGGAACTTCGTCCACAGTCCACGTTTCGGCGTCGGACAGGGCGGGAACTTCCGCATCCTCTCTGTCGCCGCATTCGCATTCACGGTAAGCGGCGCCCGTTTCGTCCTCGGTAGGCTCGTCGGTCATGACCCACGCGCCGTAGTTGTGGGGAACGACGGGCAGTTCTACTACAACCTCGCCGTATTCGGAAGTGTAAGTCCTGCTGCCTGTATTGTGATGGTCGGCGGGAACTTCTTCCATAGTCCACGTGTCGGCGTCGGACAGGGCGGGAACTTCCGCATCCTCTCTGTCGCCGCATTCGCATTCGCGGTAAGCGGTGCCCGTTTCGTCCTCGGTAGGCTCGTCGGTTATAGTCCACGCGCCGTAACTGTGGGGAACGACGGGCAGTTCTACTACAACTTGGCCGTATTCGGAAGTGTAGGTCTTGCTGCCTGCGTTGTGGTGGTCGGCGGGAACTTCTTCCACGGTCCAGACCGAACCGTCGGACAGGGTGGGAACGGTTGCCGTTTCCACGTCGCCGCAGACGGAGCATTCACGCTCGGCGGAGCCGCTTGCGTCTTCGGTAGGCTCGTCGGTTATCGTCCATTCGCCGTAAACGTGGTCGGGTACGAGGGGCAGAACGATTTCTACATCGCCGTATTCGGAAGTGTATACTCTCGTGCCGTCGGCATCGTGAGTGGCCGGCTGTTCGGACTTGACGGACCAGACGTCCGAATCCGACAGGGCGGGTATTTCCACCGTTTCCTCGTTGAGGCAAGCCGGGCATTTGTGCGTGGCTTCGCCGCCCGTTTCCTGGGTGGGGGTGGTTGTTATGACCCACTCGGTGTACTCATGCACGTGTTCGGTGAGAATGTCTCCGCATCCGTAGAGGAACAGAGACACGGCCGCACACAGTGCGAGCGCCAAAAAGGTCAACAATCTGCCTTTTTTCATAGTTTATCTCCTTAAAATTGGGTTATTGTTCAAAGGTTACGCCCGTGGACGCGCTGCCCCATACTATGCGGGCGCGGCGGACGGAACCGTCTTTCATGTGTATCTCGTAAACGTCTCCCGCAAGGGTTACGGTAACGACGTCGCCGAGCATTCTGTCTCCCGAAGAGACGGTGTAGACGGTAACATCTCCCGATATAAACCGTCTGATGACAAAGCCTTCCGTACCCGCGGCGTCTGCCGAGACGGAGGATGACGCAAAGTAATCGGAACTGCGGAGCGCGCCGTCGCACGTTACGGCAAACACGCCGCTTGCGATGACCGCCGCCTTGGCGGAGATGAATTCGCCGCCCTCGGTGTAGGCCTTGACGGAAAAGCCGCCGTCCTCGTTTACCGTTACGAGGCCGCCGTACACCGTGCCGTCAACCGAGATGAACGCACGGCCGAACTTGTCTACGGTGAGCCCGAGAGACTTGTTCATGACGCCCGTGTAGGAGCCGACGTATCCGCTGACCGAACTGTCGGGCGTTATTATCTGCACGGCGTAGTAGTTGGCTACCTGCCTGCCGCCGACGGACACGTTTATGGTAAACTGGCAGAAGCCGTTGTGGGTGAAGTCCACCGTGTCTGTGTTGACGTAAGCCGTAGCGTAGGTGCCCGTAAAGGTTCCGTCCTTGGTGGTTACCGTAATGGCGTCCAGCAGAGCCTGACGGCCCGAGGTGGTGCTTTCCGAGGCTATTATGTCGGCGTTGACGTCAACGATGGCGCCGTCGGTTATTATCTCGTTGCGGAAGTCCGCGCCCGCCAGCGTGTCGTTGTAAGACTGCTTGACGGTGAGCACGTTGAGAAGAGGCGAGATGTAGAACACCGCACCGTCGCCGTAAGCGTAGCCCGGGTCGGTATCCACAAAGGTTATCCTCAGTTCGCCGTTCACGGCCGTGTAACGGAAGCAAGTGGTAACGTGCGAGCCGATGTTGGTGTTGAAGTGGCCCGTGCCGTAACCGTCGAGGAAGATGTAGGTGTTGTCCCTCATGTACCTGCCGTAATAGGGGTCGCGCTGTTCGAGCGTGAAGGTTTTGCCCTCTACGTCAAGGTCGAACATGTAGGAGTATTCGCCGTAATCGGAGTCTGTCTCGTGGGCGTACAGGAACACCCTGTTGCCCGACAGTTTGCCGCCGTTTTTAAGTTGCGAAACGTCGTTGCCCGTGAGTTGCAGCACAAGTTTGTTTTCGATGTAGAGCTGGAACCACTCGGAGGAATTGACGACGAGTTTGGCCTCCTTTCCGTCAACCGTGCCCGAAAATTCCATGTTTGCGTATTCGTGATTCTCGTAGCGGTTGACCTTGCCTACACCCGTGGCGGTTACCGTAAATTCGTAAGCCGTATCTTCAAAATTGAGGGTGCAGACGGAGCCGACGGCGGGGTTGAAGTTGTCCATGGTGGATTCTCCCCACCTCACGTTGTAAACGGTGTCCGCCGAGGTTTTGGTGGCAAGACGCACGTACAGCGTGTACCACTTGCGCTCGCCCGTAGAGGAACGGATGAGGAAGTTGTCCATGGAATATCCGACTAAAGCGTCCGAGAGGACGTAGTGGTCGGAATAGTTGACCGTAAAGTGCTGCTCTATCGTCCACATGTCGCTCTTGAAGTAGATGAGCGGACGGGCGTAATCGCTGAAGGAGAGTTTTATGCCGTTGTCGGGTACGAGAACGACGACGCCGTTGTCGTAAGTCAGGGTGTATTCCCTGCCCGACACCCCCGTGCGGAGCAGCATGCTGTTTTCGTCGATGCCGATTGCTTCGGTCGCGGTATTGTCGTTGAAGGTGATGGAGCCTTCTTCTATCACGAGGTCGCCGAGGGGCGATACGGGGTCCATGGTTTCCGCAATGGTTGCGGGAAGGTCTGCCCCGTAGGAGTCGTCGTAATAGTCGTCTCCCCCTTCGGTATACCAGCCGCTTTCGTCATCGTCGTCGTCCGAAGTGTAGGTAGGTATGGTGGTAAGCCCCGTCTTGTAAGTGCCCTTCATCTCGGCGGGATAGACTATGACGGTGGCAACCGCCTTGTATCCCATGTAATCGGCGGTTATTCTGTAAACGCCCGGGGTGAAGGTGTCCACCTTGCCGCTGACCATTTCGTCGGTAACCTGCACCTCGCGGCTGCCCGCGGTTATCGTGAACAGGTTGCGTGCGTAAACGGTGTCTCCCGCAAAGACGGCCGCGTCGTGCGCGGAGACGGTAATCGCGCTGTCAACAGCCACTTCAAAGGAAACGGTAACGGGTTCGGCCTCGGGGCCGTTTACGTAAACGGCGACGGAGATTTGCTGAACTTCGCTCACCGAAAAGTCGATGCTGCCCTGTACCTGCGCGTAGCAGGTTATGGTGTCCACGTGGGCGGGGTTGGTGGTCAGCGTCTGCGTGTAGCCGTTTATGACGACGGACAGGTTGCCGAGCGGGTTGTAAGAAGAAGTGCCTGCGGGGAGGATTACCAGCGGGTTGATAACGTTTACCGAATACGTCGTTTCGGTAACGACGTAGGTTATGGTTTCGGAAACTTCTTCAAACTTCGCGCCCGAAAGGCCGAGGCCCTGGTCGTTGTACTTGATGGTGAGGGTTACCGTAAAGGTGCCCGCCTCATCGAAATTGACGGCCGAGAGGTCAAAGCAACTGTCCGGAATCCTGCGGAAACGTGTGCCGTTGATTATTATGACAAAGTCGTCCGCAAACGGGTAGACCGATTTGTCCGCACCCTTTCTCACGGTAACGGTGTCGCCCTTGGCGTAACCGATGATGACGCCGCGCTTGACTTCTACCACCGCGGTGGCGGTCTTGCCGCCGTAAGTGAGGGTTATGCGGTTTTCGCCTTCCGACGAGTAGTCGATGCTGCCCTCTATCATGTCGATGGTTACGGGAATGTCCTCCTCTCCCCTCTTTATGGTAAAGAGCGACGTGAGGTCGATGACGTCCCCGTTGGGGTAGGTTACCACGTTGCGGGCGGTGATTACCACCTCTATCTCGGCAACAACGGTTACGGAAGCCGATTTTACGGCCGTAACCTCTCCGTCCGAATAATTGAGGGTAACCTCCACCGTGTCGCCGACGGTGGCGGCGGCAAGGGCGGACGAGTCTATCATGGAGTCGTCTATTTTAGCGGCCTGCCCGTCGATGTAAAGGGAGAACAGCGTCTTTGCGTCAAAGCCGTCTATTTCGGAAACGGGCAGTTCGTACACGGTGTAGGAAAGGACGATTTCCACCGACCTGTTGGGTACGACGTGCACGGTGAGCGTTTTGCTAAGGCCGTAAAAGTTGACTGTGTAGGTATAGTCGCCCACCTCGTTTTTGACGGTGGAAACGACCATGTCGTCGGTTATTTCGGCGGGCTCACCGTCGAGCGTTGCCGAAAAGAGCGCCTTGAAGTCGTAACCCGCAACCTCGGAGAGTTTTACGGAGACTTGTTCGACCGCAAGGTCGAGCGAATAGTCCGTGGCTTCTACCTTAACCGCGGCGTCCGCCGACTTGCCCTTGTAGGTGCAGGTTACGACGTAAATACCGGGGATGGCAACCACCTTGGAAGCGTCCACGTATTCCGCCTTTACCGCAACGGGGCTGCCGTTTTCGGTTATGGTAAAGAGTGTTGTGTAATCGTAGGTGCCGATTTCTCTGTCCTTTACGGTAACGGTCCCGCCCGAGGCGGAGACGACGACCGTCTCCCCTGCGGACGAATTGCCGCTGTTGCCGCTGTTGTTACCGGGGCCGCCGCAGGCGAACGCGGAGAACGCGACCGCCGCAATCACGCACAGAATACACAAGATTCTCGCTATGCGTTTCATTTTTCACCTCGGACTTTTCAGGAAAGAACCCATTCTCCCGTCCTGTAGAAGGAAATGAAGAAGTTCTTGGTGCGGTTGTTTTCAAACACTATGGTTATGTTGCCGTTGACAAAGCAGAGGTAGTAATCGCCGTGGGCCTGACCCGAATTTGCTTCGGAATAAGTGTAACCTATTGCGGTGAACTTTTCGATGAGGGCTTCCTTTATCTCGCCGTAGTTGGTTATCTTGCCGTTCTCGTCGTACTGGTCGGTAGAAGTGTTGATGTCCATGTGGTCTCTGTAATACTTGGTGGTACCGTCGGGTCTCGTCCTCTCTTCATAGTCGAACCAAGGTCCGAAGAGGTTGTCGCCGAACACTTCTATGAGCAGGGCGGGCGTGGGCAGGTTGGCAACTTCTTCACCGTAGAGGTACTTGAAGGCTTCCATGGTGTCGGCGTTATCGTCCTGATCGTAATTGTGGTTGGGGTCGTAATCCTGAGTAACGTACTGCGACCATTCTCCCCTCACCACTCTGGGCACGTAATCGTCAAAGGCGTCGGCGTCGATTTCGGTGGTGCAGTAAGCCGAGTAAGAGGTGTTTATGGTGCCGACGTAGGCGTCGTAAACGTTGTACGGGAAAGAAGTGGAAACGATGTGGCCGGAGTCGTCAACGCTTATGCTGAGGGTGGTGGTTGTGGTTACGGACGCGTTGTCCGCATAGGAATGCGCGGACATCTGCATGGCGATTTCCTTGGTTATCGAGGTGTCGCGCAGGACGAATCTGTAGGTCGTCTTGCCCGTTCCGTCGGTGTTGGAACCCGCAAACTTGAAGATGTTGGCAGAGAAGTCGAACTCGGGCATCTTGTCAAAGATGTTGCCGTGGTACTGTCTGGTGCCTTCAAAGTGGTAAACGCCGTCCTTGGCAACGTTTTTGAACGCGTCGTAAGTGTTGTCGGTAAGTTGCTTGTAGCCGCTGTATTCGGTGTGATAGGGATTGCCGTCGGACACGGTGTACATACCCGTGGACGCTATGATTATGGCATTTTCGGTAACGTAGCCGCGTTCTCCCGCCGTACCCGAGGGGGACGTGCTGTTGTTGTACTTGACGGTTACCGCACCAGAAGAAGCGCCCGTTGCCGCCTCGTATTCATATTCGCCTTCGTCGGGCATGGCGGTGTAGGTCTCGTTCTGGGTGGCCTGATAGGTGTAGTTTCTTGCCGTCTTCATGTTGTTGAGGGCGGTTTCGAGGTACTGCGCGTTGGCGGGAGCCTCAAAGACTTCGGGGTCGGTTATCACGGTGGAGCCGATGTCCGAAACGGTGAGTTCTACGGTAGTGTAACTCTCGGCGGTCGGGTTTTCGGAATCGCCGTACTGCAGAACTTCGGTCTGGGCGTAAATCTTGTCGATGTGGCCGTCGGTTATGGTGAACGAGAAACTCATGAGGGTATCCGACAGCATGGGCGTGAGCGAGCATGCGAGGTAGGTCATGAAGTAGAGGTCTCCGCCTTCTTCGTAATCTTCCTCGTCGATGAGGTATCTGTAACGGCCGGTGTCGGCGTCGTAAGAGTACTTGTTGGGCGAGATGTCCACAGCGAGGGAGCCGAGGTGGTTCCACAGGTGTCTGTCTTCCCAGATGAGCGGGTCGCTCATGTAGTCGGTTTCTACCTTTTCGCTGACGGTGTTGTGGCGGTCGACGTAAATGCGGTTGAACGTGTGG
>CANQUN010000001.1 GCA_947627065.1 uncultured Clostridia bacterium | reverse complement strand
CCGTTGTACTCGTCGCCCTTGACGTAATAGTCGGTGATGACGTTGGCCTTGTACTCGTCGGAAACGGCGTTCCACGTGCCGTACCACTTACCCTCGTTCATCTTGACGGTCATGTCGTAAGCGGTGGAGGCGTTGAGGTGGGAGTCGGAGTAGTTCTTGTAAACGTCCACTACCCTGCCGCTGAAGGTTATGTTGGGGTTGGAAACTTCCTCTATAACGTCGGCGTTGAGTTCGTGGAAGTTGCCGTCGCTGAGCAGCGGTTTTACGGTAAAGGTAACGTGGGCCTGCTTGAGGTTGTCTGCCTCGGAAACGGCGGTAACCGTAACCACGACGTCGGAAACGACGTTTTTGACAACGTGGAGAACGTCGTTTTCGTCAACGCTCACAACGTCCTGCACGCTGTACTGCCACGTGTACTTTTTGCTGAGGCTTGCGGGGCTGGTTACCACAACAACCTCAAGTTGCACTTCGTCGCCCCACGAGAGCGTGTCTCTGCCGGGGTTGGAAATGGCGATTTCCACGGTGTCGGGCGTGGGGACGCTGCCGCCGCCGCTCGTGCTGCCCGAATCGTCCGAGGACGCGGGGCCGTTGCCGCCGCAACCGGCAAATGCGCAAGCCAGGCATACGACGAGCGCGAGTAAGCACGAAATAAGTCTGGATTTTTTCATGGTGATATCTCCTTAAAAAATTTTTTTTATTTTATGCGAGGAATACGTAAATGTTGAAGTCGAGGTCGCTGTCGTAAGGCAGCACGCACAGACCGTCTTTTTCGTATTCTCCGTATTGGTTGAGGGTAAAGCCCGCTTCCACAAGCAGTTCTCTCACCTTACGCAGCGAACTGTTTATGGTGTAGTCGTCGTCGAGCGGCACGTCGTAATACAGCAGCAGCGCGTATTTGGCCCTGCCGTTGTTCCTCATGTTGTAAAGGTAAGGATAGATGCCAAAGCCGAAGGTGTCGCCAAGGACGCTGCCGAAGAAGGGCAGTTCCTTTCCTCCGAGGTATTCGTCGAGAACGGAACTTACGGAAACTTCGGTTTCGTCGTCGCCGCGGTACACGGTGGTCAGTTGCGACCATTCGGTGGGATCCTCGCGGGTTTCAAAGGTAACGTCCGTCCCCTCGGGGAGGGTTGCGGTGTTGAAATCGCCGAACTCGAGGAGGATTACACCCTGCATCACGCTGAGCGTGTAGTAGAAGGAAGCCGAGGTGATGTATCCTTCGGGGCTGACGGTTACGTTGGCGGGATAACTCGTGCCGTTGAGGGCGGTGGCGTAAGAGAACAGGCCGTAGAGCGCGATGTCGTTGCCGACGCCCTTGTACAGGGTGGAGACAAAGCCCGTCATGTCCTCAGCCGCGTAGTAGGTATATTCGCCCGTGTCGGGGTCCTCGTAGCGGGTGAGGAAGTATTCGGGAGCGAACGCGAAGGAAGCCTTGGCCTCGGCAAAGTCGCCCGTGAAGTGGCGGGACGCCTCGTATTTCGCGCTCTCTTCGTCGTAGAAGTAGGAGTTGTAGCCGTTGTCCCCCGTCTTTTTATAGCCGTAGGTGTAGCCCGTGGGGGTGTAGTTGAAGTCGCCGTCGAACACCACTTCTTCAAAGTGGCACACGTCTTCGGTAACGTATTCCTTATACCCGGAGTAACTGTTGCCGGATATGGAGTTCATGATGTTGCTGAAAGTAACGGTGTAACTCGAGAGCGAGCGCATGTTTTCTATGGCGTCTCTCAAAGGCTCCTGCCCCTGCAGGAAGTTGTAAGTGGGAAAGTCGGGTATGACTACCTCGTCCCCCTTGTTTATGGACATGGTGAGGCGCTGGTAGGCCGCGTAACCGCTCTGGACGGAGTAGTCCACGTCGGAAGCGGCGGTTATGCCGTCAATCCCGCTCTTGGAAAGCACGAGGCCGAAGGTTACGGGGGCGAAACTGTAAGGCATGGCGCAGGAGACCGCCCTTTCCATAAACGTCGGGTCGGAACCCGAATATTCGTACTGCCACGTGTCCTCGTTGAAGGTGAAGTCGGCAAGGGTGAGTCCCGTGTAATTGTTGTAATAGCCCGCTTCTTCCCACGTTACAAGGCGGTTTTCATCGTCGGTGTAAGGAATGTATTCCTCGGTGTTCATGTAACTGAGGATGACCTGATTGGCAATGCCGTCAACGTTCTTGTAGTACAGATCCCTCGGAATGCCCGCGGCGTCCTGATAGGTTGCGTACCAGTATTCCGCGTTGAATGCGGCGCCCGTGGTTACGGTTTCCGACCTGTAGAAGGTGGATTCTCCCCCGAGGGTGTAGAGGTCTATGTCAAGCCAGCCGACAAATTCGAGGGTGTCGTACCCGCCGAGTTCGTCGAGCATCTGCTGGGTGAGCTGTTTGCGGGAGAGGATGGTAAAGGTGCGTTCGCCGTAGACGCTGCTGTCCGACGCGAGAGCGGCGCGGACGGTAACCGTAACGTCGTCCTCAACGGTCTTTGCGGTAACAACGCCGTCAGGCGAGACGGTTGCAAATTCGTCGCCCGAGACGATGGACCAGACGACGGCGGTGTCCTTGGTGCCGGCGACAGCGGCCGTAAACGTGCCCGTAAAGCCGCCCTTGACGGTGTCGGGTCCCGTAACCGAAACGCCCGGTTCACCCAAGCCTTTGAAGGTCTTGGTTTCCGAAAGGGGGCTGTTTTCGTACCCTTCCGCCTTGGCGTAAACGGCGTAAGTGAAGTCGTAAACGAGCGAATCAACGCGGTACATGGGTACGTTTACCTCATCCGCCTCGGCGCCGTTTATAACCACGACGTAAGAGGTGGCGTTTTCAACCTCGTTCCAGATGATGAGGCCGTCGTCCGTTATGGCAACCGCAGAAGGAGCCTCAAGCGGCTCTTTTTCTCCGCCGTTGCCCGAGTTTCCCGAGTTGCCACCGGTGCAGGAGATCGCCGCGAAAACGAGGGCGGCGGTGATTAAAAGTGCAAGAAATTTTTTCATTTATTCTCCTTTATCCTCTTTTATTCTATGCGGATACGGGGAGTATCCCTTTCGTCGTAGGCGAAAATAGGGTATCCCCCGATTACCCTTGCGAACCTGCGGATATTTGGCCGCGGTTCTTGAAAGATGTGCCATTTTGTCCGAATTTATAAAGATATTTGCCGCCCAATAAAAAACGTGATGCAAAGAACGGGCGGAACGCCGCTCCCCTCTCCCCCGCCAAAGGCCGAAGGTTTGCCGAGGCCGAAGGTTCGGCTCTCCCCGCGCCCGAAATGGGCGCGGGCAGGAGCGGAATTAAACTTTACTTGTTGTTCTGGCGCTGCTTCATGAATATCGCCGAAGCGACGCCGAAGGACACGGCCGCCACTATCACCATGAGCAGGGTGGACGCGCTGTCCTCAATGGAGCCGCCGCACGAGAAGAGTTTGTGCGTGGAAGGCTTGAAACTGAGGTAGGATTCGGCAAACTTTTCGTACTTTGCAATGTCGAGCCTGTCTGCGTAAACGCCGAGGTCGTTGATTGCGGAAGTTACTTCTTCATACATGGCGCGCTGGATATCCGAGCCGTCGTAATAGTCGGGCAGTTTGTCTATGAGTTCCTGAACGGCCGCCACGTTGGCAAGCAGGTCGCGCGTGGAGCGGAACTGTTCGTACTTATCCTGAATGAGCAGGCTCCTGTCGTCCCTCTTGAGGGAGGCGATGGCCGCTTCGGTCTCGTCTATCAGCCTGTCATGTTCGGCAGAACCGTCGTAATAATCGGGCAGGGCGTCTATCATGGCCTGAACGTCGCGGACGGCCTTGGACGCGTTGGCGACTTTGAGGCGGAGAATGTCTGCCTTGGCCTGCGTTACGGTGGCGACCATGGCGTTCCACTCTTCCTCGGTGTAACCGAAGTCGGTGGGATCCTGCGTCATGGCGTTGTAGGCGGTCATGGCGGCGTCCACTATGCTTTCGTCATCCATGGAGAGTATCTCTATGGCCGCTATCTTCTCGTAATTTTCGAGGAAGGTGCGGAAGTTGAGTTCCTTGGCGACGAACTTGCTCCTCTGTGCCGAGGCGACGGTGCCGAAGTAGGTTTCGTAAGCGAGGGCGTCGTAACCCGACAGTTCCTCGTTGGCGGGCAGGATCATGGTTATGGGGTTCCTTGCGCCCATCATGTCAACGAAGTTGAAGTAGCACAGTTCGAGGCCGAACAGCCCGGGATATGCGTGGACGAGTTTGTAACCGGGGGCCGTTTCGGGCACGGCTACCTGATTGTTGTAGTGGCTTTCGAGTACGGGCGCCTTGGCCGATCTGAATTCGACGGACCTGAGCGCGCTGTACGCGTAGAAGGCGTAATCGCCTATATATTCGAGCGAGTCGGGCAGGATGATGTGGGCTATCGAGGAGTTGAAGTTGCCTGCGTAGAGTTCTATTCTGTAAGTCCCCTCCACCACTTCGAGCGTGTCGGTGCGCAGGCCGCCCGGTACGGAGTTGAGCACGTTGCGTCCGTTTTCGGCAACCGTGTACAGCACGCCGTCAACGAGGAAGGCGTAGTCGTTTATCTTGCCGTCGGTGCTCTTGTCCGCGCCGAAACTGTAACTTGCAAGACGCGCGCATTCACCGAAGGCGAGGACGCCGACGTGGGCGATGTCGTCCGAGAAGGTGAACTCTCTGAGCAAGCCGTTGCCGTGGAAGGCCTGTTCGCCTATATAAGCGAGTTTGGGAGCCGCGAAACTTGTGAACGCGGTCATCTGGAAGGCGAGGTCGTCAACGAACACGAGGTTGTTTGCAACTATGTCGCCGCCAACCGAGGTGTCGGCAAAAGCACCGTAACCCACGTCCTCGCAAGAGGTGAGGTCTATGGAGGCGAGAGCCTGAGCCGAGGTGAAGGCGAAGTCGCCGATGTGTTTTACGTTTTCAAGGTTTACTTCACCGAGCATAACGTCGCCTGCAAAGGCTTCGGTCGGAACGGTTTCGAGCGATTCGGGCAGGTGTACGGTCGTGAGGGCCGTGCAGAACTCGAACGCGCCCATGCCGAGGCTCTCGAGCGATTCGGGCAGAGTTACGCTGCCGAGACGCGCGCAACTGTTGAAGGCGTAATTGCCGATGGAAACGAGCGTTTCGGGGAAGTGGAAGGTCGTGAACTGCGGACCCGCAGCCGTCTCGGAATACGCCGCGAACGCGAGCGCGCCTATGGAGACGAGCGAGTCGGTATTGTTGACGTTGGTGAGGAAGTCGCAGTCGGCGAACGCCGCGTTGCCGATTTCGGTAACGCCGCCGAGGTCAACGCTGACGAGACCCGTGGTAAAGAATGCTTCGGCAGCGATTATGCCGTCGGTCTTGGAAAGGTCGATGGTAGTAAGCGACACGTCGTAGGAGAAGCAGCTTTCACCGAAGGAAACGCCGCCCTCTTCGGGCATGTTGACGGTGGTGAGGTCGGTGCAGCGCTGGAATGCGCCCATGCCTGCAACGACGTTTGCACCGAGGGTGAGCGTCTGCAGCGGGCTGTTGAAGAACGCACCTTCGCCGAGCGTTGCGTTAGCCGCTATGGTAACGTCGGTAAGACCCGTGCGCGAGAAGGCGTAATCGCCTATTTCCTCAACGTTTTCAAGGTTTTCTACCGAAGTGAGGGACGGGCAGGCGTTGAACGCCCTGACGCCGATGGTAACGCCCGATTCGGGGAGAGTTACCGACGCGAGGGTCTCGCAGTCCGCAAAGGCGTAATCGCCGATCTTGACGTTGTCGCCCGTTATGGTTACGCTTTCGACGGGAGCGCCCGCAAAGGCGGAAACGCCTATTTCGTCATAACCCTCAACGGTTATGTCTCCCGAGAGGGAGCCGATGGCCGCAAAGACGAGTTTGGCGCCTTCCACGAGGTACTTGCCGTCATCGGATACGGTATAAACGTCGGAATCCGAAACGTCAAACGTGGTTATCGGGCAGCCGACGAACACGTTGCCGTAAACGCCGTCTATGTGGGTGTTTGCGCCGAACACGAGCGTGGTGAGCGCGGGGCAATCTTCAAACGCGCTTTCGCCAACGGTGAAGTTGCAGTTTGGCAGGGTTACGGTTTCGAGCGAGTCGCACATCCAGAAGGCGGCCATGCCTATGGAGTCCACACTGCCCTGAATGTCCACCGTTTGGAGCACGGGGCACTGTGCAAACGCGCCCTCCCCTATCGAGACTATGTTCTCCTTTATGGTTACGCTCGTCAGGTTTTCACAACCCGCAAACGCGTAATCGGGCACGAACATGTCGGTGAGAATGTTAACCTCTGTGAGGCCTGCGCCCTCGAACATGTGCGGGGCAAGTTTGGTGTCCTTGGTGAATGTTACGTCCGTGAGGGACGAGCAGCCGCGGAAGGCGCTCTGGCCTGCGTTGCGGAGACCCGACAGGTCAACCGAAGTGAGGGACATGCAGCCTTCAAAGCCCGAATTGGCTATGGCGTAGCAGGACGTGAGGTCTATGTTGTCGAGCCTTACGCAGCCGTAGAAGGTGTTTTCGCCGATTGCCTCGATGTTTTCAAGGTTGATCTTCTGCAGGTTGTAGCAGTTGTCAAAGGCGTGTTCCTGAATGAAGCGGCAGGACTCGGGCACCTGAACGGTACGCAGGTTTATACAGTTGTAGAAAGCGTATTTCTGTATCTGTTCAACGCCTTCGGGAATGATGACGTCGGTTACGGTGGTGTTGCCGTCGGGCAGTTTGTTCTTGTCGTAATCGTCGTCGGTTATCTCTATGGTGTTATCGGTGGTGTAGAGGCAGAACGCGTAGTCGCCGATGTAGAGTATACCTTCGTCGTCGGGGATTTCCACCCTTCCGCCGAGGCCCTTGTAGGCTATGAGCGTTCTGTTTTCGATGACGAACTCGTTCTTTATGCTGACGTTGAGTCTCGCCATCAGGTACGAACCTTCTACCGTGAGCATTATGGTGGTAAAGCCCTCTTTAAGGCCGCGCACCACGCCGTCCTGCGTTACCTCGGCAACGTCGGGATTGGACGAACTGTAGGTGAAGTTGTACTTGCCCGCAACGTACCACGGTTCCACGTCGTAATTGAGTTTTATGCTCTCGCCGGGATAGAAGCTGACGCCGCCCGGGAAGGATGTGATGTAGTTCCTCGTGCCCGTGGTGCCAATCTCGCTGGTCTGCGCCGCCCGCGCAAAGGCGAACTGCGTGTCGAAATAAGTGAACCTTACAGAACGCAGGGTTGCGGCGTCAACGTCGGTCTGGCCTTCTCCCGCCGCGCGGACCCTGACTATGATTGAGGTCTGCTTGCCGTAATACCCTTCGTAGACGGTTATCACCGCGCTGCCCGGGTTTTTACCCACGGCCACGCCCTCGTGAATTTCCACGAATCTCGTGTTGTTGGATTCCCAGACGAGGTATTTGAGGTAATCTTTGTCCGCATCGAGAGTAGCGTCGGTGGTGGCGAGGTAGTCGGTGAGGTCAACGACGTCGCCCACGTTGATGTCGAGCGAAGTTATTCTGCCGCCGCCCACTTTGCCGTTGCTGGTAAAGCTGAACAGACCGCTCTGGCCGGGGTTGGTGCCGGGGAGCTGGCAGAGATAGAGGTTGCTGTTGAGCGCGTAGTCGTCCACGAGGAAGCCGAGCGCGCTGTTGATGAGCTGGTCGTAAGGAAGATTTTCGAGATAATCGGTTATCTCAAAGCGGACGGTGTTGTCCGAATTCTTCTCACTGTAAACGGGGATCGGGGTGTCGGTTATGGTGGTGTAGGAGCTGGATGAGACGAAGGCTATGGGCGTAACCGACATGACGTACTGGTTGTCGTAAACCGTCATGTTGATGTAGAAACGGTCCTTACGCTGGGTGGAATCGTATATCTTTTCAAAGGTAACGTTCCTGAGGATGGGCGCTTCTATATCGAAGTTGAAGTCGAACTTGAAGGAATTCCTGACGTTGTTGGCAACGCCGCCGTCGCCGTAGTCGAGTTTGGCGGTCATTGCAAACTCGTACTGCCTGTTGTTGGTGAGACCCAACTCGTAAGCGTCTATATACAGGAACTCGTAGTTAGGTATGGGCGAGCCACCCTGCGAGAATGCCTTTCTCGCATTGTAGATGAGATTCTCGTAAACGGTTTCTCCCGTAACCTTGTCGGTTATGGTGTAGAGCATCTCCTTGGCGTTGCGCAAAAGCCCCGCGTAAACGGCGGTTATGCCGTCTATGGTGCCCAGGGAGTTGGAAATTGCAATGTGCTCCTCGGTTGCGGGTATGGCGTCGAAAGCCATCTCGTCGAGGTCGTACAGGTAGGAACCGAGCGGGATTATATAGTTGTAGAAGTACTTGCCCATAGGCGTGGTTGCGTAGTAATCGGCCTTGAGCTTATCCTCTTCGTCTATTGCACCGTTGTGCGCTTCGGACTCCACTTCGTAGAAGGTCTTGTCGAACAGAGGAGCCTGCGTCCAGTCGCCGTAGAAGGCGAGGAAGGGAACGTTGAGGTCTATGCCGCCTTCCTTTTCGGGCAGGAGTTTGACGAAACCTTCGACGTACATACCGTACGGGAAGAGGCTGTCAATAAGGTTTTTGTCCTCTGCGCTGAGGTTGTAGACGAGTTTGACGGAAAGGGTTCCGTTGCCGTCCACGGTTATCTTACCGTCGCTGTAAGTGCCCGCGCCCGTCACGGTAGCCGTGAAGTCGTTGCCGAGCAGCTGGTCGGTTTCCGCAACGTGCTTGTCGTCCGCCGTGGAGACCGTTTCGGTCATGCCGACGAGCGAGAGGTCGTAAGTTACGGGCGAATCGGTAACGTTGACTACCTCGAATTTCATCTCGTAGGAGCCTTCTCTCGTGGGATCGTCGTAGAGTTCTATCTTGGATCTGTCCTTACCGGGGACGGTGATGTACGCGTCCGTATTGACGACGTTGTAAAGGCTTGCAAGCCCCGCACCCTGTTTACGCGGCGAATAAGGCATTCCCTCTTCGTTGAGTATTATGGTAGCGGTGGACATGAGCATCTGGTTGGCAAGAACGGAGATCTGCTTCCATGTGTAATCGCTGTATCTCGGCTGTTCTTTGAGGAACTGGCGGATGAGCACCACGATACCGCACAGGTTGGGGGTAGCCATGGAAGTACCGCTCAGTTCGTCGTACTTGCCGCCCGGGGTGGACGACTTGATGTTGCCGCCGTGGGCGGTTATTTCGGGCTTCATCTGCAGATCGGGCAGAGGTCCCCAGCTGGAGAAGTCGGACATGAAGGGGCCTGCCTCGTTATCGCCGCTGATGACTATCGTGCCGGTGCCCGCGGCCGCGAGGGCGTTGCCGTCCTCCATGGAGATGGATACGGTGGGTATGTGGTCGGATTTACCGAGGGACATGAGAATGTCGCCGTCGATATTGTTGTAGATTATGCAGGCGGCGGCGCCGGCGTTCTTGGCGTAAATAGCCTTTTCTTCAAAGGTGGTGCTGCCGCGGCGGACGAGGGCTATCTTACCCTCTATGTTAAGTCCTCTGTAGTTTATGGGCGAGCCGTAACCGGGAACGGTAACGTACTCGTACTCCTTGGTAACGCCCTTGGTTATGCCAAGTTCTTCAAAGAAGTCGTTGGGCTTGCCGTTGATCATGCTGGATTCGTTGAAGAAAATGACGTCCGAACCGTTGGCGACGAGGTAGTGGCTCTTTTCGCCGCTGATGGAAGCGACGGCGAGCGGTGCCGCGTAAGTGGACGGCGAACCGACGACGCCCGAGTCGGGGTTGGTGACGAAGTTGGTGTTGCCCTGTTCTCCGCCGTAGCCCGAACTGTACTCGTTGCCCGCAGCGGTGAGAAGGCTGACGCCGCTCTCGTTGATCTTGTCGTAGACGGTGTTTATGTAACTGCCGTCCTCTTCTCTCGCAAAGCCGCAGACGGCGCCGAGGGACATGTTTATGCAGTCTACCTGAAGGAGAATCGCATCTTCCAGAGCGGCGAGTATATCGTCGGTCTGTGCGCCCTGATCGTGGTCGGAGAACACCTTCATGAGGACGAGTTGGGTGTCTATGGCAACGCCCGTAATAACGTCGGACTTGCCGCCGATTATGCCCGCAACGTGGGTGCCGTGTTCGGAATCGTAGGGAAACACGTCCTTATCCTTGTCCGCATAGTCGTAGACGAAAGGAATCTTGTCGCTGTAATAAACGTCGCTTATCTTGAGGTCGGCCGTCGTCTTGATGGCGTTGGTCGAAGGAAGGGCGGCGGAAATTTCGGTTCTCGTGAGGAGAAGATCGTCGGTGTCGGGCTGGCGTTGGAACACTTCGTGGCTGCAGTCGAAGCCCGAGTCGAGTATGGCGACGGCCGTCCCCTTACCCGTGTAGCTCACGCTGCTCGAGTTGAAGATACCCGTGTCGTACACGTCAACGTTGTTTTCAACGGCCGCGCCTTCCACTGTGCCGCTCTGGGGGCGGTTGTAGGTGTCCGCAAGCGAAACCTTGCTTACGCCCGGAGCCGACGACAGTTTTTTGAAGTTGCCGAATGTGGTGGTAACCGAAACGGCGTTGAGCACGGTGGAATAACGGTAGTTTACGCCGTTTATGAGACCGAGGTTTTTGAGCGAGGAAACGAGCGAAGTCTGCGCGTTGTCGATGACCTTGGTGCGAACCGTGCCTGCCGAGGAAGCGGCGTATTCGGCAAGGGACATGGCGGAAGCGAGTTTGTCGTTTCCGAGATATTCGTCGATGACGGCGTCCCCGTTGAGGGTGATTATCGCCACGACTTCATCGTCGTCCCTGTAGCCGTTGTTCTCTAAAAGATATTCGGCCTTGATGCGGGAAAGCATTTGTTCCTGCGTGGGCTTGATGTCGGACTTGATGATCTGGAGTTCCTGCGAAAAGTCGCCTTCCTCTTCGGTCTGAGCCGAGGGAGACTTGCTTTCCGAACCCGTGCCGCCCGAACAGGCAACACTCATCATGCCTGCAAGGCCCAATATGCCGATAAGCAGTATGCAGATGAATCTTTTAAGCATTGTCTATAACCTCTAAAAATTATTTTATAAGCCATGCGCGGAGCAGAAACCCCACGGCGATAAAGCAGAATATCACCATAAACAGTATGGGCAGATAATAGGCAAAAGCGGCCTTTATCGCGGCTTTCCGCTCATTTTTGGTGAGGCGGGCGCCTTCTTTCTCCTGCTTTTTATGTCCTACGACAAGGTCCATGTTGTACACGGTGTGCCCGTCGTCAACATACTCATTTCTTTTTCTTTTGGGCGTTTGCCTGTTCATTCCTCACTTCTTCCTCGTACATCGCGTCGTACTCCGCCATGTTGTCCATAACCTCCTTGTTGTAGAGGTGGCATTTGACAAAATGGTTGGGAGACGCCTCTATGTAGTCAGGCTCCTTGAGTTTGCACGCGCTCATACATTCCGAGCAACGGGTGTGGAATTTGCAGCCCTTGGGCGGATTTGCGGGAGACGGAATGTCTCCTTCGAGGATAATCCTGTTCATCTTCATGTCGGGGTCGGGCACGGGGACTGCTGAGAACAGGGCCTTGGTGTAAGGGTGGAGCGGATTTTCGAAAATCTGCGCCGTGTCGCCGAATTCCATGGAGTTGCCGAGGTACATGACCATTATCTGGTTGGTGATGTACTTGACTACCGACAGGTCGTGGGATATGAACACGTAGGTCAGCCCCATGGTGTCCTGCAGTTCTTTGAGGAGGTTGATTATCTGCGCCTGAATGGAAACGTCGAGAGCGGAGACGGGTTCGTCGCAGATGACGAGTTTGGGCTTGACGGCAAGCGCGCGCGCTATGCAGATACGCTGGCGCTGTCCGCCCGAGAACTCGTGCGGGTAACGGTCGTAATACTGGGGCTGAAGCCCGCACTTCTTCATGATGTCGAGCACGTATTCGTGAATCTCGTGCTTGGGAACGATCTTGTGCACGCGCACGGCCTCGGATATTATGGCGCCGACCGTCATGCGGGGCGGAAGGCTGGAATAAGGATCCTGAAAGACAAACTGTATGTCCGTGCGGTACTTTATCATCTTCTTTCTCTTGATTTTGGATATGTCCGTACCCTCGAAGATGATCTCGCCCCCGTCGGTGTCGTAAAGCCTGATTATGGTGCGGCCGAGCGTTGTCTTTCCGCAGCCGCTCTCCCCCACCACGCCCAGCGTTTTGCCGCGCGGAAGGGTGAAGGATATGTTGTCCACGGCCTTGAGGTACTTGGTCGGGCGGCCGAACACCGTCTTGTCTATGACGAAATATTTTTTAAGCCCGCGTACCTCGAGAAGGGGTTGTTCGTTGTTCATTTGGCACCTCGCTGTTCAATGCGCCTTTCCTCTATATATTTGACCCGATTTTTTGCGAACGGCGTCTTTTTCTTCTTGCTGCCGCCGCTTGCGCTTTGGGGTTTGTTTTCCGCCGCAACATCGGCGTAGAGGTGGCAGGCGACGCTGTGGGTGGGTGAAACCTGACGCATCTCGGGATAAGCCCCCGCGCATCTTTCCATGCACCTGTTGCACCTGTTCATAAAGTAACAGTGGTCGGGAAGGTTTATCGGGTTGGGGACCTGCCCGGGTATGGAATAGAGCGGTTCGGAAACGGAGGAGGTGATGAGCGGTTTGCTCTTTTGCAGACCGATGTTGTACGGGTGGAGCGGGTTGTGGAATATCTCGTGCACCGTCCCCTTTTCTATTACTCTGCCCGCGTACATAATCACTACTTCGTCCGCCATTTCGGCTATTACGCCGAGATCGTGGGTTATGAGCATTATAGAGCAGCCCTGCGTGCGCTGGAGTTCTCTCAAAAGCTCGAGTATCTGTGCCTGAATGGTAACGTCGAGAGCCGTGGTCGGCTCGTCGGCTATTATGAGTTTGGGATCGCCCGCAAGCGCCATTGCTATCATCACCCTCTGGCGCATACCGCCCGAAAGTTCGTGCGGGTAGCACTTGTAGGTGTGTTCGGGCATGGATATGCCCACTTTTTTGAGCATTTCTATGCTGTATTCCTTGATTTCCGCCTTGCTGAGGTTGGGGCGGTGGAGGAAGGAAACCTCGTCCAGCTGGTACCCGATGGTGAACACGGGGTTGAGGCTGGTCATGGGGTCCTGAAAAATCATGGAAATGTCCTTGCCGCGTATGTTGTACATCTCCTGCGTGGGCGTACGGACTATGTCGTAGGCAAGTTTCCTGCCCTTGTCGTCGTAGCCGAGTTCGGAGGAATTGAAGCGTATCTGCCCGCCTACAACCTGCCCCTGCGGGGCCTGCACGAGTTGCATGATGGAAAGAGAGGTTACGCTCTTGCCGCAGCCGCTTTCCCCCACCACGCCGACGACCTTGTTTTTGGGTACGTCAAACGACACGCCGTGCACGGATTTTACCGTGCCCGTATCGGTGAAAAAGCAGGTTTCCAGATCCTCTATCTCGACGATGTTGTCGGGATTTTTCATGGGGACGGTGTATTCCGAGATGTCAAGCTTGCGACGCTTGAGCGACTCGTAATACTTCATCTGGCGGACGTTTTCCTTTATTATCTTGCGGCTTTCCCGCAAGGAGATGTAATTGCCTTTGTTCTTTTCCTTCATACTACTTCCTCGCCTTGGGGTCCATCGCGTCGCGCAGACCGTCGCCTATAAAGTTGAAGCCGAGAACCGCCACCGAGATGAGAAGACCCGCGGGCAGCCACATGTTGGGGTAATATTGCAAAACGATCGGGTCGTTGGAAGTAGCAATCATCGTGCCGAGCGCGGCTTTTGGCAATTTGACGCCGAGACCCAGCCAGCTGAGCGTCGATTCGTATAATATAACGCTGCCGAGGCCGAGCGTCATCGAGACGATGAGTTGCGGCATTACGTTTGGTATGAGGTGCTTGAATATCCGCCGCCAGACGGGAATGCCCATGACCTCCGTCGCGGTGAAGTATTCCTGCTCTCTCAGCATGAGTATCTGCCCCCTGACTATCCTTGCCGTTCCGCTCCAGCTGAACAGCGTTATGAACGCCATGAGGACGTATATCTGTTGGTCGGCCTCGAGATCCCAGCTGTCGAGAACGGCCGACGCTATGAGAAGGATCGGCATGGTCGGTATACAGTTGAATATATCGACTATACGCATGAATATCTGGTCTATCCAGCCGCCGAAATAACCCGAGATGCCGCCTATGATTATGCCGATTAAAGTTTCGAGAATAACCACGATGAAGCCGATCATCAGCGAGATTCTGCCGCCGTACATCAGCCTTGTGAACACGTCGTAACCGAAGTTGTCCGTTCCGAGGAAATGCTCGAGGCTGGGTGCGGCGTGCAGGTTGATGCTGGACTCGTAAACGAGAACTTCGCTGACCTGCACTTCGGCAACGGCCTCGTCCTCGTTTGTGGTAGGCGTGCCGTCCTCTTTTACGAGGTAGGTGTAAGAGTCGTGCATGTCGGTCGGGAAGGCGCCCCTGTCTATGCCGAGTTCACCCCACCGTTCCGTCCACGCCATGCTCGTCATGGGTATGACCGTTCCGTTGGAAAGGGCGTTCCACAGCAGAGCGTCCTCGCTTGCGTCGCTTGCGAGAAGTTCGGTTTCACCCGAGAGTATGGACTGCACCGTTATGTCTCCCGCGGCCGCGCCGTCGCTGAGTACGAGCGCGATTTCGGTTATTCCGTCAAGAGGACCGCCCGAAACGTATCTGTCGCTGCCGCCGTTGACGTAAACGCTGACGTTGTTGTCGCCGCTGAAGGTCATGGACGTCGCGCTGAGCGCCGACGCGGGCGTGAACGTGAAACGCTGGTCTCCGCTTTCCGCCGTGCGGCTGACGGCAAAGTTTATCTCGTTTGCGCCGTTTGCCTGTATTATCTCCACGCTCATTCCGTCGGTGACCGCCGACGACACGACGACGCGGTGGCCGTAAATTATCGGTCCCAGGAACGAGAACACGAACAGCGCGACTATCATTATTATGCCGACTATGGACAGGCGCGAACGGAAAAACCTGCGTAAAACGAGCCTTAACGGGCTTATTTCCTTGTAAGTTACCTCTTCCTCGCCGAGTTTGCGCTCGGCGGGGGCGTCCTCCGCGGCGCCGTCTGCGGCACTCGTTTGAGCGGCACCCTCTGCGGGTTCCGCCGCGTTGACGGAAGGCTGCACAGGGGTTGTTTCGGCGTTCACGGTGCCCTCTATGCCCTCGGTAACGGCTTCCGACGGGTTCACGGCTTGCGCGGGGGTAAGATCGTTTTCTTGTTGTGTGTTCAATTTCTTATCTTCCATATCTTACCTTCCGTCAGCCGAGTTTGACCCTCGGGTCAACAATCGAGTACATGAGGTCGCTGAACAGGGTACCTATGACCGTGAGTACAGCGAGGAACATGTTGTATCCCATTATGAACGGCACGTCGCCCGCTATCAATGCCTGATAGGCGAGCCGCCCGATACCGTCTATACCGAATACGGTTTCCGTAATCATCATTCCGCCGAACAGCCCGGGCAGTATGCCCGCGAGCAGGGTTGCGAGAGGTATCAAGGTGTTGCGGAACGCGTGTTTGTAAATGACTTTCTTTTCCGAAAGTCCCTTTGCCCTTGCCGTGCGAATGTAGTCTGCGTTGAGCACCTCGAGGGTGTTGGTTCTCGTGTAACGCATGAGACCGCCGACCGACAGTATTACGCTGACGAATATGGGCAGGATGAGGTGGACGGCAATGTCGCCCAGCTTTTCCATCTGCCCCGCAAAGTCCGAGGCGTAGTTTTTGGACGCCGATATCAGGCCGAAGTTGGGCAGCAGCCCGAGGTCCATGGAGAATATCTTTATTGCGATTGCCGCAAAGAAGTACGTGGGCAGCGACAGGCCGAGCATGGTGAAGATGGTAACCACGTAGTCCCTGACCGAATACTGGTGCGTTGCGCTGGTTATGCCGAGAGGTATGGCGATGAGAAATTCCAGCACGGTGGCGATTATGGCTATGGCAAAGGATATCCACATGTTTTCGCCGATGACTTCCGCCACGGGACGTGTGTACTTGAAGGATATGCCGAGGTCGCCTTTTGCCAGATTGCCCAGCCAGCTGAAATAGCCGCGCAGTATGGCGCCCGCCTTTTCCCAGAACGTCGCCTCTCTGTAAGAGACGGGCGCGCTGATGTCCGACGAGCCTTGCGGGGTGAACACGAGAGCGCCGGCTGCGGAATCGTAGTAGAAACTACCCGTCTCCACGGGTTTATCCCAGCCCGTTTCGCTGTAGACCATGACGGGGGTTGTTCCGTCGTCCTCATAGACCGTGTTGCCGTCGTCGTCCTTCTTTTCGACGAGTCTGGTGCCTATATCAAATTTGCTGTAGATACCGCGGATTATCACGGTTTCCCCTTCCGAAGGGGCGGAAGCGTCCGAGCCGTCTCCGCCTTCTTCGAGTTTGAGGCTGTAACCTTTTCTGTCCTCGCCTATCTTGTCGTCGGCAAGGCCGTCGGTGTTGTAATCGCCGTAGTAAAAGTCGGTAAAGGTGCGCTCCTCGCCGTCGGTAGGCTCCACGCTCCTCGTGTACACGTCGCCGCCGACCGTTACGGTCAGTGTGGCAAACGGCATGTCGAGGCCGTAGAGTTTCTTGAAGCGGTTGACGTCCTCACGGCTTATAGAACCGTTCTGCAGCTGGGAGGCGAACTTTTGGTCGACGTAGTCCATCGGCATCATCCTGACCAGCGTATAGATTATTACAGACACGCCGAGCAGAATGAATATCGATATCAGCAGTCTTTTTACAATGTACTTGAACATGACTTAGGGCACTTACCGAAAGTTATCTGAGTTTTACGAGATGGACGTCGCTGAGCAGACCCTTGTAAGCGGTGAGCTTGCTGTCGGGCGTCAACGAACTCTTGTCTATCTTGTTGGAGTTGTAAGCGAACAGGTCGTTCCTCTGGTAGGTGGGCAGTTCAACCGCAAGTTCCATTACGAGGTCGAGAGCGTCCGAATAGATCTGGGCGCGCATGCCGCCGATGGTGCTGTCGTTGTATTCGCGCGCTTCGTCGATGAGTTCGGAAAGTTCGCCGATGATGCGGGTTTCGTAATCGTACTTGTTGCCGCTGTTGCGGATTATCTGCTTGTAACCCCAGTTGAGAACGGAGGAAGCGGTGGAATCTTTGTGGTAAACCTGATACATATCCGGGTCGATGGTGGAACCCCACGCCGCAGCCCACACGGTAAGATCGCCCGTGGAGAGCTTTTTAAGGCCGTTGGTATCGGTGTCCACGTTGATGTCAAAGCCCCAGTCGTTGAGTTTTTCCTGCGCGTGCAGGAAGGCCTGCCATGCGGGGTGGTCCTGCTCGTCGCCGACGACTATAAAGTCGTAGTCGAGCACGTCGTTACCCTTCTGGTAAACGCCGTTGGCGTTGAGGCTGTAACCGCCTTTGGTCTTGATGAGAAGGTCGATGAATTCCTTCTGCTGGGCTTCGGTCAGATAATCGCCCGCCTTCTTGCCCTTGGAAGTAACGAAATCTTTGTAATCGGGATCAACCACGTTGAGGTTAGCGGGGACGGGACCGCCGATGTACGGATAGTAAGCGGTGGCATTGGGGTTGCCCGCACCGTCGCGCGGGTAGGCCCAGCTTTCAAGCGACATGGAGCGGTAGATGGCGGAAGCCGAAGTCTTGTAGTAGTTTACGCAGTCCATGGTGTTGATGCTGTACATTATGGCGCGGCGGACGTAAACGGAAGGAACTTTGCCCGCGTTTATGCCGATGTAGCCGTAACCGTTGGTACGCACCGACTTGGATTCTATTCCGCTTCTGCCCTTGAGTTCCTCTTCGGTTTCGGGCTTGGCGTTGGGTTCGATGTAGTCTATCGATTCGTTGTAGAGAGAGTTGAGCAGTTGCGCGTTGGGAACTACCTGATAGCGGAGTTTTTTGATTATGGGCGCGCCGCCGAGGTAGTAAGGATTGCGTTCGTAATAAACGACGCCTTTATCGTAGAAATCGCCCGCGCGAATCTGCGTGTTGGCGGAATCGCCTATTATGCCGCCCGAAGCCTTGCTTGCCGCGTAGGGGCCTGCGCCGAAGGGCACGCCCACCTTGTCGCTGCTGTTTACGGTGTTTTCCATAAAGGACTGCGAACCGAATTCTACGCCGAAGTGGCTTTCGTAATCGAAGGCGGTTGCGTGTTCGGCGTCGGAATAGTACCACATGGGAGCCACGCCGAAGCCGAAGTTCCAGATGGCCTTGGGGTCTATATTATTTATTGTTATCGACAGAACTTCGTAATGGTCGTCGTCGGATGTGCGCCCTTTGGCCTTGCCCGTATTCTCGTCGTATTCGTATTCGGCCTTGGTGTAAGTTTTGCCGTTTACGGTAACGGGGGTGTCTTTATTGGCAAAGGTTATGCCGCTTATGTTGGTGTAAGTCTTGTCTTTGCCCGCAAAGAACGCTTCCATCTCGGCGTTGGCGATGAAGGAATAGAGTTTGTCGGCGGTGGCCCAGTACTGGATTATCTCGTCGAGTTTGGAGGGGAACTTGTCGTCGTAAACGTAGGAAATAGCGTCATCCCTGCTGTTTACGCCGCTGTAGTTTTTGGTTATCTTCTTGTCCTTTTTGCTCCATTCGATGTAGCCTTCGGCGTACATGAACGCTTCGATATCGCTCGTCAAAAGACCCTTGATTACGTTTTTGTCCTCATCTCTGAAGGTAACGTCCTCATAGGTGTCCATGTTGGCGGTAAAGTCGTCGTTGAGTTCCTGCAGGAAGAGTTCGCCCGCTTTCTCGTAGTCCTCGAGAATGTGGGGATTGCTCTTCTGATAAGTCTTGAGCTGTTCTTCAAATTCCTGCTTGGAAAGACCCGTGGTCCTGTTGATTTCGGTCGTTGCCGCAACGAGAGAGTTGATACGGGCGCTTGCGTTGGTGTTGAAACGGCTCATGAACGCGTCCTGCTCATTCTCGTCCGCGCTGTCCGTACGGTAAGCGCCGAGGCCGACTATGTCGGTGGAGTAGATGGTGGAAGAACCCGTGTAAGCGGGGTCGAGGTAGACGTAGAGGTTGAAGAGCACGTCTCTCATGGTGAGGTAGGAACCGTCCGAGAACCTGACGTCGTTTTTGAGGACGAACTTGTAGGTGGTCTGCAAGCCGGCGTCCTTAACGCCGCCGTTGTCGGTTATCTCAAGGTCCTTGGTAACGACGGTTTCATCGTCGCCGTAAGTAACCTCTCCCTTCTCGTTGTTGCCGAGCATGCCTATCTGGGTCATGCCCGCAATGTTACCGTCCGTTGCGGAGGTGGAGAAGAAGGGGTTGAACACCCTGTCGAGTTCCTGCGTGGAAAGAAGCAGGGGGTCGTTTTCCGGGTCGAAATGCTTGGAGGAACCCGAACCGGAACCGGAGTTGTTCGTCGAGTTGCCGCCCTTGTCGCCTCCGCAGGATGCGAAGATGCCCGTTGCGAGTGCTGCCGAAAGTAAAACGGAAATCAGCTTGGCAAGTTTCGTTTTCATAGCGTTATCTCCTTGTAAAATTTTTTTCTTTTCTTGATTTTTCGTCATTTTTCCCTTTATGCCCTCGTGCGGGGATTTTTCTCCGCACGGAATTGTCGGGTCTGTTTCAGTGGTTTGGTCGGTTTGGTCAAGGCTTGCGCCCGCGGCCTTGCGGTCAGACGCCCTCTCCGAACTCCACGGTAACGTTGCAAGTGCAGTCTTGGCTTTCGATGAGTTCTCCGTCGTATATGCCCTGCGCCGAGTAGTCGGCAAACCTGTTGTCCTTGTCAAAGCCGTTGGGGAGCCTGTTGACCTGAACCTTGCCGTTTACGGTTACGCCGCCGAGGGTGGGTTTATCCGTCTCGGACACTCCCGCCGCGTCGAGCGCGAGCGGAGCCACGACGATGTTGCTTATCATGGAGTTTGTGGTTTCCAGAAGGAAAGTTACGTTGTCAAAGGTTACGTCCCTCACTTCCGTCCCCTGCATCAGCCTGCCGAACAGGCTGACCGCCAGGTTGTTGGAGCCGAACTCGCCGATTTCGACGAGGTTGTTCATGCCCGAATTTACCCTGACCGTGAAGTTGGAAACCGTCTTTCCGTTGCCGATGAAGCGGTAGCGGTATTCCGTGGGGGCGCCGATTTCGGCATTGCCGAGGTCCACGTCGTCGAGCAGGTAGATGTTGGCGTTGAGCGTCGTGCCGAATTCGCCCTTGTTGGAAACGAACATCCAGTCTCCCGGCAGCACGTCAACGTAAATCTTGACTTCGAGATCGCCCGTCGGCTGATAGCCTTCCACCCCTACGGGATGGACGTAATCGGCGGGCATCTCCACGCATTCCACGCGGTTGGGGTCGGTCTCGTCGGGAATGTACCTGACGTCTGCGTCCGTGTAGTCCCAAGTGGCAAACTCAACGGGAATGTAGTAGGTGATTGCCGAATTGCCCGTTGCGGGGTCCTTGTGCTTCATGGCGGTGTAGCCGGTCATACGTACGCGGTCGAACCTCTCCTTCCAGTGCGAGAACTCGGGATTGTCCTCGGTTACGGTTACCGTCCGTGCCTGCACCTCGCTGCCCGAGGAGAAGTAGTACAGGGCGAAGGAGTTGGTGTAGGCGTTGTTCCACTTGGCGTAAAGCGTCAGTTCGTTCCCCTCCACAACGTCCGTTTCGAAGTTCCACTCGTCGGAATACTCGTAAACGGGGTTGCCGTCTGCGTCGGTTGCGGGATTGCCGTCCGCGCCGGTGGCCTGCGTTCTCGTCCTGAACCACCCTTCGAGCACGCAGCCCTGCTTGGTGACGGGTTCTACTCCCTGCTTTATCTCGTCGGGCCGCCTGATGAGGTGCGGAACGCCCTCGGGAAATACGTAGTAGTGCTCTATCGGGGTGCCGGGGCGGTTGTTCCTGAAAGTGCCGCCTTCCAACTCGAATGTGATTTTTACCCCCCTCGGCTCGGAGGCGGACTCTCCGCACGAGGCGAGAAGCATGAGCGACGCGGCTGCCACCGAGATGAGAATTATGAGAGCGATTTTGCGGAATTTGTTCATTGTTCTCCTTGCTTTGGCGAGCATGAATCGCGCTCGCGTATTATATATAATAGCATAATGACAGGGCGGTGTCAAGCGATTTTCTCCCCAAAACGAAAGATTATTCATCTTTTTTCTCACACTCATTTTTTAGGCGCAATGTTGCCCGATTTTTGCAAATTGCAGACCTAAAAAGGAATTTTTTTGATAATTGTTAATTTTTGCCACCTCTCGCCGCCGATTGGCGGGTGAATAAACATGAGATTATGCAAAAATTTGTGCATACTCTCACATTTACCGCGAATGCGGGGCGCCCGCGGTTGGGGTCGTTGCGGTTGCGGTTGCTTGGGACGTTGTGCGGTGCGGGCTGCGTGGTAACGTTGCGGTTGCGGCGTTGGGCGGCGGTGCACGACTGTTGGGTGGTGGCGCGCACACTATCCGTGCAAGCCGCCGTTTGCGTTTTGTGGCGGATGTATTTCCGCCGTCGCCTGCCCGTGCGGACCGTCGTTTACTTTTTGGGGCGGGTGTATTCCCATGCAAGCCGTATCCTGTTGGCAACCGGCATAAAGTCAAAAACCCCGTAAATCGCACATTATCCGCCGTTTTTGTCCCGTTTCGGGATAAAAATGGGGCGGGTTTTGGGAACGGGACGGGCGGGTTTCGGACTTAAAACCGCAATTAGCCGCCTTTTTCGCAGGTTTTTGATGGTTTTGGGCATTTTTGCCCCCAACGGCTAAACTGCCGTTTTTGTGAGAAAAAGGCGGCTTTTTGGCGGCGTCCACCTCTCCCGACCGCCGCCCGAGCCGAAAACCAAAAACGGCAAAACCGCCTTCCTCCCCTCCGCCCGCCAAGCCACAAAGCCGTCCCGAAAATGCCGAATGGCAAGACCCGATTACAACCGAGAGCAAGCCCCAAGCCGTCTTAACAGAGCCGAGGGCGGGGCACAGACCGCATTCAATGGGTTTCGGACGGCCGCAAAGCGGGCGGGAAGGGGCAAAATGGCGGGGCGGGCGCATTTTTCTCCTGAAATCCTTGAAAATTTCATATATTTCCCCGAATTTTATCATAATGGGCTTGACACGGAGGCCCTTTACATAATATAATCGGTACATAAGCGCGGAACCACACGAAAAACGCCGTTTCCGCTTAAATAACAACGGGAGACAATCTATGAAAAAGACCCTGACGTTTATCCTTGCCGCCCTCGCGGCCATCTGCCTGACTGCGGCGTTCGCCTCGTGCGAGACCAGCGGGCACGAACACATCTACGGCGAGTGGTTTACGGCAACGCCCGCAACCTGCACCGAACCGGGCACCGAGAGGCGCAACTGCGGATGCGGCCACTTCGAGACGAGGGAGACCGAAGCCCTCGGCCACACGCCCGTGGACGAAGTTGAAGTTGCCGCCACCTGCACCGAACCCGGCATTGCCGCAGGCACGACCTGTTCGGTATGCGGAACGGTCATCGAGGGCAGACACGAGATACAGCCCCTCGGCCACAAGTACGGCAAGCCCCTGTATTACGGCAACGACACGCACATTAGTGTGTGCGAAAACGACCCTTCTCACACGCTTGAGGAGCAATGCGAGTATTCGACCGAAACCGTGCTGCCCGGCTGCGAGACGAGAGGCTACCACATTCACACCTGCACGGGGTGCGGAAACACCTTCCACGACGAGTACACCGACGCTCTCGGCCACGACTGGGACGAGTACGAGTTTGACGCCGAGACCGGCCACCACACGAGAGTGTGCAAGAGAGACCCCGAACACACCGAGAGGGAAGAATGCACCTTCTCCCCCGTGCGCACGGTTGAGGCCACCTGCATGGCGGGCGGATACACCGTTTACGCTTGCGAGGAGTGCCACGGCGAAAAGGGCATGGACGTTACCCAGCCCCTCGAGCATCAGTGGAGCGCGTGGACGCCTTCGGGCGAGCGGACGCACAAGCGCACCTGCTCGGTAGGCGAAGGACACGAAGAAGAGGTTGAATGCACCTTCGACTCGGTTGTAACTTCCCCCACCTGCGACGACGACGGGTTTACCAAACATACCTGCGGCGACTGCGGCAATTCTTACACCGACGGGCACGTTGACGCCACCGGCCACGACTGGGGCGAATACGAATACATAGGCACCGAAGAGAGCGACGTTCACGTCCGCTACTGCCGCCACAACCACGAACACAAGCAGGAAGAGCCTTGCGAGATGATACTCGTAACCGACCTTGAGGACACCTGCGTTCAGGGCGGAACGGACACTTACGCCTGCAAATACTGCTATCACGAAAAGGGCGTTGAGGGCCGCCCGCTCGGCCACACCTGGGGTCCTTACACGGACAACGGAAACGGCACGCACAGCCGTTCCTGTGAGATTTGCGGCACTTTGAGCGGTGATGAACCCTGCAATTACTCCATAGAAACCGACAACGCCACATGCCTCACTCCCCAATACATACACAAGACCTGCGACGACTGCGGGTACACCGTTACCGAAGAAGGCGAACCCGCCCTCGGCCACGACTGGGAAGAATGGACGGGCGACGGAGACACGCACTCCCGCGTGTGCAAGCGCGACGCTACGCACAACATAGTTGAAGAAGCGCACACTTACGGCGACACCAACTTCTGCGAAGAATGCGGGCGCGACGGCCTCGTTTACGAACTGCACGGACCCTATTATGTCGTTAAAGACGATTCCAAGATAGGCTCCGCCAAGAACATAACCATAGCCAGCCACTACGAAGGTTTTGAGGTCAAGGGGCTGTACAGTTACGCCTTCATGAACAACTCCCACATAACCAAGGTTACCATCCCCTCTACCGTTACCGAAATAGCCCAGTACGCTTTCTACTATTGCGTCAACCTTGAAACGGTGGAGTTCGACGGCGAATCCACTCTTGAAAAGATAGGCCCCGCCGCCTTCCAACTCGCGTACAAACTGTCGGCGTTCACCCTGCCCGACACGCTGGTTTCCATAGGCGAATACGCCTTTAACAACTGCAGGCAACTCAACGACATCAACCTGCCCGAACACCGCGTGGAGATAGGCAGTTACGCCTTTGACGGGTGCGGCTTTACCGAAAACGACGAGAACTGGGAGGACGACGGCCTCTACCTCGGCTCTCACCTCATAAAGGTAAGAGAAAGCATTACGGGCAGATACGCAATCGTCGACGGAACCCTGTCGGTAGGCACGGGCGCGTTTGCGGACGCAAAGGGTCTTACCGAAGTGGAGATTCCTTCCTCTCTCACCTACTTTGACAGCAACGCCTTTGCGGGCTGCACGTCGCTTGAGACGGTGGAATTCAAGGGTACGCTCGCCCAGTGGCTGAACATAACCTTCAAAAACGACCTTGCAAGCCCCATGCACTTTGCCTCTGCCCTGCACATTGCGGGTGCAGAAGGAGCCATTGACATCCCCCACGGCGTTACGGCCATACCCGCGGGTACCTTCCGCAACACGGCGATAACGAGCGTGCACATTCCCGATACCGTAACCTACATAGGCGCACACGCCTTTGAAGGCTGCACGCAACTGTCCACTATCAACCTGCCCGATTCCATAAGGGAAATAGGCGAGGACGCCTTCAAGGGTTCTTACTTTGACAACAAGGCAAATTGGCAGGACGGCATTCTGTACATAGACAACCACCTGATTGCCGCCGACGCCGACAAGATAAACGGACGGGTAGAGGTAAAACCCGGTACCAGAACGATTGGTTACAACGCCTTTAAGGGAATGACCGCCCTCACCGAGATTGTTATCCCCGAAACCGTTGTGTTCATCGGCGCGCACGCCTTTGAAGGCTGCACCGGCCTCGTTTCGGCAACCATGGGCACGACGTCCGACTGGTTTGCCATCAACGCGGGCGGAGCGGGCAGAGTGCTCCATTCTTCCATACTCGCCGACACGCGCGAGGCGGCACGCGCCCTCCGCATCAACACGGGCTACTGGAAACATCAGTATTTCAAATAAGCCGCTTTCGGATTAGGCCTGAGGCTCCCGCGATGTATAGCGTCATGGCGGAAAAACTCGGGACGGCCGCGGGTACCGTTTAAGGCATATTTACAGACGTCTTTACCGAATGCCTTGCGGCAACCGAACAGAACACCAAAAAAGTCAAAAGTCCCCGTTTTCGCACGAAAACGGGGACTTTTCTGTCCCTTGACCCTTTTGTTTTCATCGGGCCGCCGCGGCTGAAACAACCCGATGTAAGACAACCGATGACATATAAAATAATGGAGCGGGAAGCCGAGCCAAACGACAATGGGATAGCCGACGACGGGTAAAATAATAATATGATAAAGCCGTCGGTAGGTAAACCGACGGCCGTATTCGGCAGTGTGTGGTAAAACGGTTAAAACTTAACGACAATCACAAAATCAGTCGAGAATCTCCTTCATCTCGTCGGTAACGGCGTCGTCGGGTTCCTCGTCCTTCTTGTTCTTTTTGAATTTGAGTTTGTCAACGGGGAAATCCTTGTAGGAGATGTCTCCCTTGTTGTCTATCTTGACGCGGACGTTCATGCGGAGCATGTCGTTGGCAACGACTGTGGCGGGGCCATCGGGCGTGGTAACTTCGCTGCCGACCTTGGGCATCTTCTTGTACGCCTCGGAATAATAATAATTTTCGTATTCGAGACAGCACATCAGCCTGCCGCAAAGCCCGCTTATCTTGCCCGGGTTAAGCGACAAACCCTGCGTTTTAGCCATCTTTATGGAAACTTTTTTGGTGTCGGGCAAACACGAGGCGCAGCAGCATTCCCTGCCGCAAGGGCCAAAGCCGCCAAGCATTCTCGTTTCGTCGCGTATGCCTATCTGGCGGAGTTCTATCCTTATGCGGAAGGTGGAAGCGAGGTCGCGGACGAGTTCGCGGAAGTCAATCCTGCCCGCCGCCGAAAAGTAGAACACGACCTTGCTGTCGTCAAATGTAAATTCGCAGTCGACGAGTTTCATCTTCAATCCGTGCTTGTCTATCTTTTCCTGCGCGACCTTCATGGCGGGTTCCCGCTTTTCGGCGTTGTGGCGGACGGTTTCCTCGTCCTTGGGGGTGGCCTTTCTCAGTATGGGTTTGAGGGGCTGGACAATGCGGTCGTCGGCAACGTCCATAACCTCTTTTGCCACCACGCCGTATTCGACGCCGCGGGCCGTTTCCACAATCACGCCGCTGCCCGCCTTGAATTCTTCCTGACCGGGGTCGAAGAAGTAGACCTTGGACGTCCCCGTAAATTTGATTCCTACAACTTTTGCCATAAATAATTTTCCTCCAGCAGCGCGAACAGTAGCCTGTCCGCAAGCATAGTCTGATTGGCGTAACCGTCAAACGCGGCTATCGCCCGATCGAGCGCGGCCGAAAATGCGAGCAGCGCACCCTCGTTGTACCGCGCGGCAACCGAGGCAAATTCTGCCCGATCGCTCGTGAACGCAAGTTCCCCCTTGCCCTCCTGATACATGAGAACGTCCCTGCAGACGGTCTTCATGGCAACGAGAAATTCGGCGAACTCCTCCCTCGTCTTCTTTTGCAAAATGGCCGAATATTGCGCGATATCGGGGCTTTTTTTCATGTTGGTGAGTATGTCGTAACACTCTGCGGTGTACTTTTGGGCGGCGTTTTCGGCGTATATCGCGGCGGCTTTGCCGGGCTTTCCGTCCGACAGGGCGACGGCGGCCGCCAGCCTCGTTGCGTCGGGGAAGAAGTCCGCCATAACACTCATCTGTTCTTCCGATGAAAAGTCGGGCACGGTGAGGCGCACCGAACGGCTCCTGACGGTAGGCAGTACGCCGTATTCGGAAGCGGCGGCGAGTATTATGTGCACGTTTTCGGGTGGTTCTTCAAGGGTTTTTAGCAGTTTGTTCTGCGCCGCGTCGTTGGCGGAGTCCGCCCCGACTATCGCAAACACGCGCTTGTCCGTCTCCAAAGGCTTTATGTAACACTTTTCGGAAACTATGCGCGTAATGCCGTCCGCGGTTATCTTTTCGCCCGCGGGCGGGTAGACGTCAAGGTCGCCGAAACTCTCCGAGTCGATGAGTCTGCAAACCCTGCATTCACAGCATAAGCCGCCTTTTTCACACAAAATCAGCTTGGCAACGGCCTTGGCGTAGTCCCTTAAAAGAGCTGCATCGTGGCAGACGAGCAGGTAGGCGTGGTTGAGCGCGCCGCTTTTCATGTCCCGCTTTACCGTCCTGTAAGCCGTGGTTTTAACGAAAAAGGCTTCTGCAAGGTTCATATTATTCCTCTGTCTGTGAGAGCGGCGAGAACGAGCGAACGCGTCTTTTCCCGCTCTCCCGAGCATTCTATGCGGACGATTCTTTGGGGAAACCTGTCGCAGAGCGCAAGATAACCCTCGTAAACCCTGCGGTGGAAGGCAAGCCCCTCCATCTCCATGCGGTCGTCCTTGTCCGCGCCGCCCTTGCGCACGAACGCCTGCTCGGGCGGAAGGTCGAGAAAGACCGTTACGTCGGGCATGCGCGCCTCGGCGAGGAAGTTGGCCTTCTGCACCGTTTCGAATCCAAGCCCTCTCGCGTACGCCTGATAAGCGTAAGAGGAGTCAATATAACGGTCGCAAATGACATTTATTCCGCTTTCAAGGGCAGGAATTATCTTGTTTTTAAGGTGGTCGGCACGGGCGGCCGCGTACAGCATGACCTCGCATTCGCCGCTCATTTCGGCGTGCGGGTCGAGGATGAGAGAACGGATTTTTTCGGCCTCGGGCGTGCCGCCCGGTTCTCTCGTCGTAATATATTTTATACCTTTTTGGTCGAGGTATTCGGCAAGGTAACGTATCTGCGCGGATTTGCCCGCGCCCTCGCAACCCTCAAACGTTATGAATTTACTCATCTTGCTCCTTTACGGCCTTTACTCCGCCCTCTGTGCCGAACGTGTTTTCGGCACGGGCAAGCGCGGCGGCCTCCTCCCTTCCTATAATTTCGCCCGCCGTTACGAGCGGAAAGCACGGCGGAAAAATTCCCATGTCCGCGGCGGCGATTCTGCCCGCGGCGTTTTCAATGGATACCCTCTCCCACGGCGCGTTTACGGCCTGCGCATAGTCCATGACGCGGCGGCCGCCTCCGCCCCAAAACCGCGGTTTTTGTGCGATAAAGGGCACTTTTGCGTGTGCGGCGCGGTAATCGGAGAGGATTTTTGAAAGACGTTCAAAGTCCCCGTCGCCGTTCATGGGCGAGGCCATAAACACCAAAAACCGGCCGTCGTTCATTTCAAAGTACAAATTTTCGGCCTCGGCAAACCGCGTGAACGCGTCGGCTTCGATCCCCGAACGCGCCGCGTCGAGCACGAGTTTGGCGGGGTCATCCACCTTGCGGAAAACGTAGCCGAGTTCTTCCGCTTTTTCCGCAACCGACGATAATTGGACGTGCAGGCGGTCGAACGCAGGCTTGCCCGCCCCACGGCCGTACAGAACGCCGAATTCCGCAGACGCCATAATGGGGTAAGACGGGCTGGTGGTGAGGAACACGCCAAGCGCTTCCTCCACGCTTCTTGTGAGATTTACGTCGTTTACGTTGACGATTGCCGCCTGCGTGAGGCTGGGCAGGGTCTTGTGAACGCCGTCCACCCAAACGGAGGCGTAATTCCCCGCATAGGCCTGCGGCCGGGCAAAATGTAGGTGTCCGCCGTGCGCGCCGTCAACGAGCAGGGGCTTGCCGTGCCTGTCGCACGCCGCCTTTGCCGCCGCCAGATCGGGCACGTTTCCGTAATAATCGGGCGAGACGACGAGCGCGCCCGCAACGTCCTTTGCCGATAGTATTTCGTCGAGCGCGGCCGTCTTTTGCACGGGCAGGCCGTCGTCGTCCTCAACGGGGATAAACACGGGTTCCAGCCCCGCCAGCAGCAGCCCGTTATACACGCTTTTGTGCGAAATACGGGGGATTGCGAGTTTTTTGCCCCTTCCCCTGAGGGCGTAAATCATGGCGTGCAGGGCGGCCGTTGACCCGTCGGTAACGATGAACGAGCGGCCCGCGCCGAGTGCGGAAGCAACATTCTCCTCCGCCTGTTTTATGACGCCGCTTGGGGAATGCAGACAGTCGGAAAAAGACAGTTCGGTTATGTCCGCCGCCGCGCCGCCGAAAATTTTGGCAAAGTCGGCGCCGCCCTTGTGCCCGGGCATGTGAAACCTGACTGCCCCGCCCGCGGCGTAACCGTTTATACAGCCGAGCAAGGCGGGCATTTTCATTATGATATTTCCAAATTGAAATATATCTTCTTTGGACTTTTTGTTGATTTTTTCGGTTTCATCCGTGTCGGAAACCGCAGCGGGGTTTTCTGCCTTGCGGCCCGCGGTCTTTCGGGTGTCCGCCGTCATGCGGCGTACCCGCTTAAAAGGGTGGAATAATTTTCGACCACGCGGATGAAGAAAGCGAGGCTCTCGTAAAAGAGGTCCTCGTCCGTGCGCTTGTTGGAAAACACGGCGAGCACGGCGCAGATACCCTCGTTGCCGTCGTCCTCGGTGTTAGGGACGAGCAAGCGGTTCCATTCGTCGAGTTTGGAAACGTCAAAACCGACGAGTCTCTCCTCTCCTTCCTCGCCGACGCTGACGAACGCTTCGGGGTGGCTATCCAGCAAAAATGCGAGTTTTTGCGCGTTTTGGCGGACTTTTTCTATTCTGTCCCTCTCCTGTTCCACGCTGACGAGGCCGTAGCGGTAAGAATTGGACCTTGCCTTGCGCTTTTCAAAACAGGCCTTGATCTTGCCCTCTTCAACCGAGCCGTCCGACGGGCAGCCGTGGGTCCCGGCATACTCCAGAGCGTTTTCGGCAAGGGTTTGGTAATCGTAAAAGTTGAGGGCGTACCTCGTGAAGATACTGTCCCCTTCGGTCTCGTTGCCATCCTCGTCCTCGGTTATCTCCCGCACGTCGGAGGCGAATATCACGTCCATCTCCCCTGCGCCCGACCACGCCGCAAACTGCTGGGCCGTGGCGTAACTTTCGGTAAATTCGTAATAGGTGGCCTCGGCAATTTCGTAGGACTGGTAATCGCTGGAAGAACCCGTGAGCAGGTCGTCTATCTCGTTGTTGAGCAGGGTTACGCCGTAACTGTACACCTGCAGTTTCTGGCCTGCGGACGGCGCGTCGCCGAGCATGGTGAAAAGCAGGGACCACAGGAGTATGGCGGCGACTATGATTATGATTATTTTGGCCAAATCGTACGAAAGCAGCGATTTGAGCCGTTGCTTTGTTATCTTATTGTCCATTTTCGGTCTTTCTGACGGGCTTCATGGTGGGGAACAGAAGCACGTCGCGTATGGTCGGGCTGTCGGTGAGCAGCATTACCAGCCTGTCCAGCCCAAGCCCGAGACCGCCCGTCGGGGGCATTCCGTACTCGAGAGCGGTTACGAAATCCTCGTCCACCTCGGCGTTTGCGCCCTGCGCGCGCTTGGCTTCTACCTGTTTGACGAACCTCTCCTTCTGGTCGATGGGGTCGTTGAGTTCGGAAAAGGCGTTGCCCATCTCGTGGCGGCAGATGAAGTATTCGAAACGTTCGGTAAAGGCGGGGTCGGAGGCCTTGCGCTTGGCAAGCGGCGAATTTTCCACGGGATAATCGTAGATTATGGTGGGCTGAAGGAGTTTGTCCTCCACAAACGCGTCGAACAGTGCGATGAGCACGTGCCCGCGGGTGGCGGCGTTTCCTTCGGGAACCTCGCAGTTGAGTTTTGCGGCGGCTGCCCGCGCCTCTTCGTCCGACTTCCATTCGTCGTAATCGGCGCCCGCGTACTTTTTGACGGCTTCTTTCATGGAAAGACGCGCCCACGGAGAGGCAAAGTCTATCTCGTCTCCCTGATAGGTTACCTTGCCCGAACCCGTTACGTTTACGGCGACCGTGCGGTACATATCCTCTATGAGGTCCATCATATCCTTGTAATCGCTGTACGCCTGATACATCTCTATGGAAGTGAACTCGGGGTTGTGGAAGGCGTCCATCCCTTCGTTGCGGAATATCCTGCCCACTTCGTACACCTTGTCAAAGCCTCCTACGATGAGCCTCTTTAGGTAAAGTTCGGTCTCTATGCGCAGGTACATGTCTATGTCGAGGGTGTTGTGTCTTGTTTTGAAGGGGCGTGCCGCCGCACCTATTTCAAGGGTGTGAAGGACGGGCGTGTCCACTTCGAGATAACCCCGCGCGTCGAGGTAATTGCGTATCTCGCGGAGTATCCTGCTGCGCTTGACAAACGTCTCCTTGACTTCGGGATTGACTATGAGATCGACGTAGCGCTGGCGGTACCTGAGGTCCTGATTGGTGAGACCGTGGAACTTTTCGGGTAGGGGAAGGAGCGACTTGGACAGCAGTTCTATACTTTCGGCATGGACGGAAACTTCGCCCGTCTGCGTCTTGAACACTTTGCCCGTTACGCCGAAAATGTCCCCTATATCGCAGGTTTTGAAGGCGGCGTAGGCTTCTTCTCCCACGTCGTCGCGCCTGATGTAGACCTGAATGAGGCCGTCTCCGTCAAGCAGTTTGAAGAAACTTGCCTTGCCCATTATGCGGCGGATGGTCATCCTGCCCGCAACGGCGACCTGCGTGCCCTCGAGCGCGTCGAAATTTTCCGTGACGCGGCGGGACGTGTGCGTCCTCGGAAACTTTACCTTTTGGTAAGGGTCGGCCCCCGCGGCCTTGAGCGCGGCGAGTTTTTCCCTCCTGATCTTCATCTGTTCTCCGAGTTCTTTTTCTTCACCGACCCGGACGGTATTGTTCTGTTCCATACTCAGTCTATAGAAATTATCTTGGCTTTTTTAACTCCGCCGGGAGCGTGGATTTCCACAACGTCGCCGACCTTGGAATAGAGCACGGCCTTGCCCACGGGGCTTTCGTTGCTTATTCTGTAATACTCTCCGTCGTGCGTGCCGCTCTCGGTCGTGCCGACTATCTCGTACTTGTCCGTACGGTTGAGGCCGATGTAACTGACGGTAACCTTGCTGCCCGTTATCACTTCGTCCCCCGGGGCGGCGTCGTCTATTATCTTGGCGTTTTTGAGTTTTGCCTCTATCTCGGCAATTTCGCCTTCGATGAGGGAATGCTCGTTTCTCGCAGCCTCGTACTCGGCATTTTCGGAAAGGTCGCCCTGCGCCCTCGCTTCCTTGATGCGCTCGACTATCTCGGGACGTTTGACAAATTTGAGTTCGTCAAGTTTCTTTTCGAGATCTTCGTAGCCCTGTCTTGTAAGAATAACCTGTTCGTTCATATTAAACCTTCTTACGGCTTGCTCTCGCAGCCTTATTTACTACAAATAGATATTATATAATATATACATGATTTTGTCAATTATATTTGAGGTTATACGTCCGTCAATTATATTTGCGCGTTGCAGCGATTATATTTGCGCGTGGCAATGATTATATTTTGCGCGCGGCGGCGAAAAGGAAGGCAAAACTTTGGGCAAAACTGTTTACAATTTGCCTTTTTTGTGATAAACTATAATATAGCAGAGTTTGCGGCTTTGCGGGGAATATGCTTTTCCGCCGTGAAAATGCCGCAAAACCTCGGCTTGGATACGCCGGAAAATCCTCGGGGAGACCTTGGCGAAAACCTAAATGTGGGTTGCAAAAACCTCACTTGGGTTTGGCAAGAACTTCGGGGCGGATATGCGCGAGACTTCGGCTCGTGTCTGCGGAAAACATTGGCTTGGTGCCGCGCAAAAACTCGGCTTGGGTTTGTAAAACTTCGGAGCGACGTGCAGTACAAAAAACAGCCGCATTCCACAGGCGGACAACGAAGAAAAAGTGGCCGTTTTTGCGAGAAAAAGGCGGCTAATTGAGAAAACCGAACATAAAAACCGCTTCACGGGCGCACGGCGGGACATAAAAAACCGCTTTTCGACGTATGTTGGCACAAAAACAGCCGCATTCCACAGACGGGCAGCGAGGCAAAAAAGCCGTTTTTGTGAGAAAAAGGCGGCTAATTGAAAACACGACAAAAAAACAAACACATCATATTATCATTCTTATAGGAGGTAAACCAATGATAGTAAACGAAAATGTCAAAAAGTTTGTAGACGAGAGCGCAGCGCTTTGCAAGCCGCGCAACATCGTTTGGATTACAGGAGAAGAAGAGCAGCTGGAAGGGCTTCGCCGCGACGCGCTTGCCACGGGCGAACTCATCAAACTCAACGAAGAACTTCTCCCCGGGTGCTACCTTCACCGTTCGGCGGTAAACGACGTTGCCCGCGTTGAGGACAGAACGTTTATCTGCTGCAAGAACAAAGATGACGCAGGCCCCATAAACAACTGGATGGACCCCAAGGAAGCTTACGAAAAGGTGGGCGCCATATTCGACGGCAGCATGAAGGGCAGAACTATGTACGTCATCCCCTATTCCATGGGCGCCGTCGGTTCCAAGTTCAGCAAGATAGGCATTGAGATAACCGATTCTATATATGTAGTCGTTTCGATGAACATAATGACGAGGATAGGCAACAAGGTTCTGGAAGCGCTTGGCAACAGCAACGACTTTGTGCGCGGGCTGCATTCCAAGGCAGACCTTGACGCCGACAAGCGGTACATCCTCCACTTCCCCGAGGACAACACGATTTGGTCGGTCAACTCGGGTTACGGCGGAAACGTTCTGCTTGGCAAAAAATGCTTTGCCCTGAGAATCGCCTCATATCTTGGCAAGAACGAGGGCTGGATGGCGGAGCACATGCTCATCCTCGGCGTTCAGAATCCCAAGGGTGAGATAAAGTACGTTGCGGCGGCATTCCCGTCGGCGTGCGGCAAGACCAACCTTGCCATGCTCATTCCCCCCGAACTTTACAGAAAGAAAGGTTATAAAGTGTGGTGCGTGGGCGACGACATCGCCTGGATAAGAGTTGGCGAGGACGGCAGGCTTTGGGCAATCAACCCCGAAAACGGATTCTTCGGCGTGGCGCCCGGCACGAACATGAAGTCCAACCCCAACGCCCTGCTTTCCACAAAGAAGAATTCCATATTCACAAACGTGGTGCACAACCTTGATAACAACACCGTCTGGTGGGAAGGAATGGATAAGAATCCTCCCGAAAACGCCCTTGACTGGAAGGGCAACCGCTGGACGGCCGCCTGCGGCGAAAAGGGCGCGCACCCCAACAGCCGCTTTACCGCACCCGCCGTCAACTGCCCCTGCATCTCCTCTGAGTTTGAAGCGCCCGACGGCGTTCCCCTGTCCGCTATAATATTCGGCGGAAGAAGGGCAAAGACCGCACCGCTGGTGTACGAGGCGAGGGACTGGAACAGCGGCGTGTTTGTCGGTTCCATCATGGCGAGCGAAACGACCGCCGCTGCCACAGGCGCCGTCGGCGTTGTCCGCCGCGACCCCATGGCCATGCGCCCCTTTGTCGGTTATAACATGGCGGACTACTTTGCCCACTGGATAGAGATGGGCGGAAAGATTGCCAAAAAGCCCAAGATATTCAACGTCAACTGGTTCCGCACCGACGACAACGGCAACTTTATATGGCCCGGTTTCGGCGACAACCTGCGCGTTCTCAAATGGATACTCGACCGCTGCGAGGATAAGGTTTCGGCAAAGGAAACGCCCATCGGCTACGTGCCCAACGCCGAGGATATTGACATTGAAGGCCTCGACGGCGTAACCGTTGACACCGTGAAAGAACTGCTCACCGTGGACCCCGCGAATTGGAAGGAAGAAGTCAAAGGCATAGAGGAATTCTACTCCCAGTTCGGAGACAGGCTGCCCGCCGAACTCAGAGAAAAACTCAACGACCTCAAGGCCCGTCTCAACTGACAAAAACCTCAAAAAAACCCCGATATCTCACGTTATCGGGGGGTTTTATGTAAAATTTCACCCGATCGGCACGCGAAAGGCGCATTTTAGAAAAATGCGCCTTTTTTGTGAGATTCAGGGGACTAATTGCAAAATGCCCCGTCCGAACGGTGCGCTTTGGCCTGCGGACTGTGGGCGGCCGTAAAGCATGGACGGAACGGGAAAATGAGGCGGCAGGCCGTTCAGCCGTTGCGCTTTAAGTGGAACATGTACTGCTGAAAGACGCCCGAATATTCGCCGAACTCGGAGACGAAATAGCGGGAGATCTCGCGCCTGTCATGAAGCGGCCCGCAGAAATCTTCACGATAGATCTTTTCCATCCACGTGTCCACGGGGAAACTGTCGCCCCGCCCGAACCCGAACAGGATAACGCAGTCGGCAACCTTGGGACCGACGCCTTTGAGGGTCATGAGTTCGCGCTTGAGATCGTCGGTTTCAAGCGAAGCGGCCGCGGCGAGGTCGAAGCCGTGGACTATGGCGTCCGCCACCGCGGGGAGGTATTCCGCCCTGTAACCAAGCCCCAGCGTTTTGTAGAAATCGGGCGTTTTTTGTGCGATATCGGCGGCTTTCGGGAAAGTGCGGTAGGTGAAATCGCCAAACTTTTTCTCCTCTCCGAGCGCCGCGCACAGCCTTTCTATTATGCCCTTTATGCGGGCGATGTTGTTGTTTTGAGAGATGATAAAGGAAAAGAGCGTTTCCTCGGCGTCCTGACGGAGAATCCTTATTCCCTTGCCGCTTTCGGCGGCGCGTGCGAGAAAGGCGTTGCCGAATTCCGCCGCCTTTTTATAGCCGCCCGCGTAGTCCCTTTGGGTGTCGAAGTAGCGGGCGAAATATTCGGGGAAGTCGGTGGAGACGGCCGCGCCCTCTTCCGTATCCTCGGCGTAACACGCCTTGTCCGCAGAAACGACGGTGTAACCGCTGCCCGTAGGGAAATACCTGAACACCTGCCCGCACAGCAGCGTGTCCTTAACCGAAAAAAATTCTTTGTCGAAAACCGTCTTTTGCATGACAATATTATAAACCCAACCGAGTTTATTGTCAACACAATCCGCCGTTTTCGCTCCAAATGCGAACGCGGGCACGAGCAAAGAGCAAGATCTCCATTCTTCTGGCGGCGCAAAGTTCCCTGCCATTGCGGGGCGCAAAGCCCCCTTTCCCTTGCGCGGCACAGATTCCGCACAACTGACAAACCGATGTTCATGGGGCGCGGCCCGCCGTTTGTTTGACAGCGGGTGCGGATTGTTGTATAATAGTCTGTAAGCAAACAGTGAGGAAAAAAGGATGATAAACGTTGAAGAATACAAAGATTATTACTTTTCCGTGGTGACGGAACTCCTGCGCTGCCCCTCCCCCAGCGGTTATTACCGCGAGATTGCCAAAGTTGTGGAAGGTTACGCCAAAGAACTCGGCGCCGCGTTCCGCCTGACCGCAAAGGGCTGCATGGTGCTTTCGGTAAAAGGCAAGGACAGCAGTAAAAAACTTGGGCTGTCTGCCCACGCGGACACGCTGGGCGCGATGATACGCGGCATTCTGCCCGACGGGCAACTTTCCTTTACCAAGGTGGGCGGCCCGCAACTGCCCACGCTTGACGGCGAATACTGCACGGTGATGACGAGATCGGGCAAGCGGTACACGGGGACGTTTCTGTCCAAAAGCCCCTCCTCCCACGTCTATTCGGACAGCGCGACCCGCCCGAGGGACGACGGCAACATGTACGTTCGCCTTGACGAAGTGGTTGCCTCCGCCGACGACGTGAGGAAACTCGGCATTGAGAGCGGAGACTACATTTTTATAGACCCCAAGACGACGGTTACCGAAAGCGGTTTTCTCAAATCGCGGTTCATAGACGACAAGGCGTCGGTGGCATGCTTTATCACCCTTCTTAAAATCATGAAGGACAAGGGGCTGAAGGCGGCGCACGACTTTGACATGCTGATAACCGTTTATGAAGAAGTCGGCCACGGCGCGGCATACGTGCCCGAGGGGCTGGCTTCCATGCTCGCCGTGGATATGGGCTGCATAGGTTCCGACCTCAACTGCACCGAACACGACGTTTCGATATGCGCCAAAGACGGGCACGGCCCTTACGATTACGAACTGACGACTAAACTTATCAACCTTGCAAAGGAGAACAACCTGTCCTACGCGGTGGACATCTACCCCTACTACGGCAGCGACATAGGCGCAATGTGGACGGCGGGGCACGACGTTCCCGGGGCGCTCATCGGCACGGGCGTGCACGCCTCGCACGGAATGGAACGCACCCACTTTGACGGAATAAAGAACACCATCGCCCTCGTGTCCCTCTATCTCGGGATATAGGGCGAGGATAATACAAGGAATACAAAAACAATAAGTCCCCGTTTTCGCACGAAAACGGGGACTTTTGGCGTTTTTAAGCCGTTATTTACGGCTTTTAGAGCCGAAAAGAGACAAAAACCGCCTTTTTTGTGAGAAAAAGGCGGCTAACTGAACCGAACCGATGAGATAAATTAAAAGAAGGTGGCCACCTTTTCTTCGGGCGGGGCGCTCTTTTCCATGTCCTCGACGAAGAGGACGGGACCTTTGCCGCCGTACAGTTTATTGAAGGTGAAGTCTATCTTTGCGGTTATCGTAAGCCAATCTCTGTTCTTGACGGGCGCGGCGGCAGCGGTAAGCGCGACAAGACCCTTGTAAGCGATGTCCGCTTCGCAACAGGTCATGACATGCCTGCCTATCACAAAGGTGTTTTCGGGCAGGGTCTTGTCCTTGGCGGCAATACCCTTGAACCTGACCTTCTTGCCCTTGTAAGAGGCGGTGTTTTCGGCAAGGTCGCGATAGAAAAAGGCGTAGTCCTTGTCCTCGACGACTATCACGGGGGCGTTGACGTCAAAGGGGAGCGGGTCCACTATGTCGTCGGCTTCGGCAAGGCCGCCCGGGTATTCGTAGACGATCTGCGGACGGCGCGAGATGGCGCGCACGGCTTTGTGAATGGCAAGTTTGTCGAGCGCGTCGTCAAACCTGTTGAACACCACGAGGTCGGCAAGTTCTATCTTGTCAAAGACGAGCTGGCGCATGTTCTTGTTGTAAGATTCAAAGGTGGCCGAGTTGAAGAATGTCATTATCTGGTTGACCATCCAGCCCTCGGGCATGGCGTCGAAAAATTCGGCCACGGGCCACATTCCGTTGTATTCCACCAAAACCCTGTCCGCACGGTGCTTTTTGATGAGGGCGGAAAGGTTCGCTTCGGTCATATCGCTCTCCTCCTCCACCGTCTCGACGTAAACGTCGGGCACGGCGAAGTAGGTGGGTTCAAGTTCCTTTTCGCCTTCCTCCATCATCAGAACGAGCGTGCGCTCTCCGCTGTCGAAACGCGGGTCCTCCAGCGTCTCCTGCACAAAACTCGTCTTGCCCGATTCCAGAAAACCGAGGAAGAGATAAACAGGTACTTCTTTCATCTTGTTCCCTTCAGTCCGAACAGTTCGGTAAGGGCGTCGCCGTCGAGTTTGCAGCCGATTACGCACAGCCTGCCCATGACCTCGGCGGTGCCGTGGCGGATGTCCTTGCCCCCGGGAATCATGTCGAAGTGCAGCCAGCAGTCCTCGCCCCTGACAATGCCCTTTGCACGCAGAATAGTGCCGTATTTCTCAGAGGAATCGAGTTTTTCGAGAATTTCGGAAAGTTCCTTTTCGGTAAACGTCTTGGTCGTTTCCTTGCCCCAACTGTCGAACACTTCGTCCGCATGATGGTGGTGGTGATGGTGCTCGTGTTCGTCTTCATCGTCATCATCATGGTGGTGATGGTGGTGCTCATGCTCGTCCTCATCATCGTCGTCGTCATCGTGGTGGTGATGGTGGTGCTCGTGTTCATGTTCATCTTCGTCATCGTGGTGGTGATGATGATGTTCATGTTCATCTTCGTCATCGTCGTCGTCATCGTGGTGGTGATGATGTTCGTGTTCATCTTCATCATCTTCGTCATCGTGGTGGTGATGATGTTTGTGTTCATCTTCGTCATCGTGCTCTTCTTTGACTGCACGCGCGAGGGTTTCGAGTTCGTGGCGGAGGGTTTCGGTATGTTCCATGGCGGAAAGTATCTGCGCACCCGAAATTTCCGCGAACGGGGTGGTTACTATCTCGGCAGTTTGGTTGTGCGACCTGACAAGTTCCACCGCTTCGGCGAGTTTTTCGGGGGAAAGACCCTCGGTGTGGCTGAGGACTATGCAGCCCGCGTTTTCTATCTGGTCGTTGAAGAATTCGCCGAAGTTTTTCATGTACATCTTGCACTTGGCGGCGTTGACGACCGTGGTGCAGGCGTTTATCTCCGCCCCTTCGATACCGGCGCGGATTACCGCCTTTGTAACGTCGCTGAGTTTGCCGACGCCCGACGGCTCTATTATGATGCGGTCGGGGGAGAATTTGGCGTGAACCTCCTTGAGGGCCTTGGCAAAGTCGCCCACGAGCGAGCAGCAGATGCACCCCGAATTCATCTCGGTTATCTCGATGCCGGCCTCTTTCATAAAGCCGCCGTCGATGCCTATCTCACCGAATTCGTTTTCGATGAGAACGAGTTTTTCGCCCTTGTACGCTTCTTTGATGAGTTTTTTGGCAAGCGTCGTCTTGCCCGCACCCAAAAAACCGGAAAAAATATCAATTTTCATTTTTGTCTCCTTATATAAAAGTGTTTGATCTGTTCTGCCTTGTTTTTTACCCGTTCGGGGCAAAGGTCCGCGCGGATTTTGCCCGCGGAAAAATGCCCGCGCGGGGGACGTGCCGCGCCTTTGCAATGCGAAAAGCGGCCTTTTTCTCACAAAAACGACACTTTTCACCATTGCGCGTTCGGCGTTCGGTCCGTTGTTTGGTCTGCTGTTCGGCCTGCTGTTCGGTCTGTTACTCTGCCGAATCCGAACCGCCTGACGACGATGAATCTTCCGACGAAGAACCCGAGGAATCGCCCGTATCGGTATCTTCCGAACCCGAGGAATCGCCCGTATCCGTGCCGACTTCGGGGTCCTCTTCTTCGTCGGCAGTAGCCGCGCTTATGAGGTCGTAGTTGGCAAAGGTGATGACGGCGGTTACCGTTTCACCCTCCTCGTAGCCGACGATCTCGGCGTATATCCCGTCCTTTTCCACCGCCATGATAAGTTTGCCCGTGTCAAAGAGCACCATGGCGTCGTAAAAAGTCCACGTGAGGCTGAGGTTATATTCGTCATAACCCGCTTTTCTCAGCATCATGACGTACTTGTCGAGTTCGGCAATGGAACCGACCTTGGCGAGATTGCAATAAACTTTGCCGTTTTCGTTTTCCTCGACGTAGCCTTTTTCAAAGGAAACGAGGTATTCGGGACGGATAAACAGCGGGTCCAACTCCTCGCCCACCCATTCGTCAACGGTCGTGCCGTCGCCGTCAACGGGCAGTTTCAGTTCGCCGAAGTTGTCGATGACGTAATCCAGCCCTTCGGCAACTTCGGTAAAGGCGTCAAGCAACTTTTGGACGTAACTTTTGAGTTTAAGTTCGGCCTTGTCCATGTAGCCGCAAGCCGTAAAGGCAACAGTCGAAACAAAAGCGGCCGCGATAGCGATGAATTTTTTCATAAAACCCCTCGATAATGTGAGATTTAGGCGGCTAATCGGTTTTTATTCGCCTTTGCCGCTCTTGGTTTCGCCGCCGTCGTTTTTGATGTTTACGTCAATCTTGGTGTAAGGAATCTCGATGTTTTCGGTCTCGAAACGCGCCTTGATCTGCTCATTGAGGTCAAAGAACACCGTCCAATAGTCGGCGTTGTTCACCCACGCGCGGCAGGTGAAATCTATGGAACTTGCGCCGAACGCGGCGATGCGCACGGTGTAACCCTCGTCGTGCAGGATGAGCGGGTGGGCTTCGAGAATGTCGGTTACAACCTTTTTAACCTTGTCGGTATCCGTGCCGTAAGCCACGGGCACAACGAGGTCAACGCGGCGCTTGGGTTCGGTAGAATAGTTTATTATATTGCCCGAAGCGACGGAAGAATTGGGAATTGTTATCTGTTTGTTGTCCACCGTCTTAATCCTCGTGCTGAACAGGCTTATGTTCTCCACGGTGCCCGAAACGCCCGCCGCTTCTATAAAGTCGCCTTCCTTGAAGGGGTGGTTACCCACGAGTATCATACCGCTGGCAAAGTTGGAAAGCGTGGTCTGCAGCGCGAGGGTTACGGCCAAGGAGGAAGCGGCGAGTATTGCCACCATGCTCGACGTGTCGATGCCAAGCACCTTCATCACCGCGATTATGTAGATGAAGAACAGCAGTATCTTTACTATCGTAACGATAAAGTTGCCCGCAAGCCCCTTGAGCCTTGTGCGGTTGATGATACGGCGGACTATGGCGATGATTATCCGCACGAGGATGTAACCGAGCACAACCGTCAGCACTGCGCCGAGTATCGTGGCCCAGCCTCTCCCCTCGATGAACCATGTCGAGAGGGAGTTCCAGATCCTTTCAAAAAATTCTTTCATAAAAACTCCTTTGCCCGATTCTTGTGAGATTCAGGCGGTTTTTTTGCTTTTGAGTCAGATTTTCGGGGACGCTTGGGCGGCGTTGAGTTCGGCTTTCAGGGCTTCGATTTCGCTTTCGCTGATCACCCTGAAACCGTTTGCCTTGAGCAGAGCGGCGGCCGTTCCGTCGCCCGCGGTAAGCGTGCCCGTAAACGTTCCGTCGTATATTTCGCCAGAGCCGCACGAGGGGCTTTTGGACTTGAGCACGCACAGTTGCACGCCCTCTTTTTGGGCTATTTCAAGCGCGGCCCGCGCCCCTTTGAGAAAGTGTGCGGTTACGTCCCTGCCGTCGGCGGAAACGACCATACCGTCCCGTCTCTCGCTCGGAACGCGCGGCGTGGGAAGGCCGCCGAGCACTTCGGGGCAGACGGGAATGAGCGTGTGCTCCTTGCCGAGATTTATGACATCGCCATTGGGTCGGCCCGCGCCGTCGTAACGGCATTTTTCACCCAAAAGGCAGCAGCTGACGAGAATTTTCATGCTTCCCCCTTTCTCTTATACAGTATTTTACAACATATCGCGAAAAAATGCAAACGAATACGAAAGATTTTTAGCATCAGAATGCGGCTTGTGAATTTTGTGATTGCAACGGCGAAAAAGCCGCCCGCCGTTCTTGTGATTGCGCGGGTTCGGGTCGCGTGCGTGAGACGCCCGACGGGGCGGGCAATGGCGTGTTGGAAGGTCTTTAATACTTGCGGGACGGCATGCAAAAAAGGGTTTTGGACGGTGAATGACGACAGGGCAGAAAGCGTGCGCGGCGGCGTGTGTAAAGGCGTTTTGAAAGTCGAGCGCCGACGTGTATAAAAGGGTTTTGAAAGGCGCGAGACGGCTCGGCGTAAAACGTTTTGCGGGTTTTGGAAAATGAGGAAATGCCCCGTATTTCGCAGAAATACGGGGCTTTTTGTGTTTTTACTCTACCGTTCGATCGGCCTGTCTTTGAGACGCGCTTTGGTACGTTTGCTTTGTTCGGCCTGCGCGTTTGGGGCGCCGCTTCGCTCAACGGGCGCGGCTGTTGCCGATTTCCGCAAGGTAATCGCCAAGGAGGGACAGGTGCACTTCTTCGTCCTCGATTATGCGGGAAACAAGCCGCTTTATGCTCTCGTTGGTAAGGCACAGCAGCGTCTTGCGGTAAGCCGCCACGGCAGCCGTTTCGGCCGCGATGTCGTTCATGAGAAAGAGCGGTATGTCCTTTGAATAACTGACCGAGCGGGCCGTCCAGAATTCCCTGACCGTGCCGACGTAGGGCGTTCCGCCGGAACGGACTATCGCGTCGGCAAGCAGGGCGTGGTGGCGCATTTCGACGAGGGCGATGCCGCGCATCATGCGCGACAGCCGTTCGTCCACACCCGCCGTTATATAATGTTGATAGATGTACTGAATGATGGCGGTCGTCTCGCCGTTCCGTCCGCCGTAATCGCCCATGAGACACAGCGCGTCGCTCATCTCGCACCTGCCCTCAATCTTGGGATATTCGCCCGCGGCCGCGTATACTTCGTCCATAACTCCCTCCACTCCATTATATGAATCGCCGCCCGCCGTTGTCCGTGGCCGTATTGCTTTGGGGAATTATTCCGACAAGCCGCCTCGTTGCGGAAAATGCCGCACGGCGCTACCGACAAAACGGGAAACGGATATGTCCGTTTTAAGGCGAAAGTAGCCTTTTTCGCAAAAAAAGCCCGTCCCCTCTACTGCCAAACCCAAAAATCCGCCCTCTCTTTTTTCATGTGTAACACTTTTGCCGTTTTACGGTAAACAAATGTTTGAAAAAAGGAAAAAATTTAAGGAGAAGCGGGGAGATTTTGGAGTAAAGATATTAAGGGAAAGAGAGTACCGAAAAACGGAAAACAGATAGATTTCGAGGAGATTGTAGCAGGCGGGACAGGCAGCCCGGAGATGGTTGAGATTTGAGAACGCGGGCGGATAACGCACAAATGCCCGAACAAACGTAACTCAAACCGAATTTACAAACGAAATCGCGGCAAATGTGTTGGCGGGTAAAGTAAACAAATTTAAGAACAAGGTAAAATTTAAGGGAGGCAGCGGGCTGCCTCCCTTGCGGTTCAATTGGCTCGGAGCGGGACTCTGTGCTATGTCGCACGATACGAACGGTCAACACGAAATCTCATATCAAACCGTCGCACGGTACGAATTAGATGACAGAGCGCAACTCCGAGAATCTGTAGGGCTGGGTTATCAGAACTTGATTCTGAAGCCGAATGCGGTACCCTCTGCACGTTCTTCGGAAGGAACGTATTCGGGATCGACTTCGAGACCGTACTTGGCCATGACGGCGGTGATGACGTCCTTGACCTCGTTGAGTTCGGTTCTGTTGGTAACGTTGAATTCCTCGACTTCCTTGTCGGGATCGACGGTAACCTTGGTTACGCCGTCCTCAAGGGTGGCTTTGACAACCACTACGCCGTCGAGCGTGAGGTCAGGCTTGACGTTGGTGCCGATGAACATTGCGAAGGAGCTGACGAAGGTTCTGACTTCGGCAAATATCTCTTCTGCAGTCATGGCTGCGGGATATCTGACGGTGTAGCTGACGGTGCCCTCTTCATCTTCGTCGAGTTCGGTGGCGGCCTCTTCGGTCTTGACCTGAGCGTACTTGGCCATGGCCGCGTCTACCTTGGCTTCGGCCTCGGCAAGGCCGTCTGCGGTGGAGAAGGTGGCCGTTTCGGCAGTTTCGGTATCAGGCTCTATCACGGCCTCAACCTCGGTTTCGGTCTTTCTTGCGCGGACGACAACCGTGTTGTCATAAGTTCTGTCGGGTTCTACGCCGTCCTCAACGTTGACTTTGTAAGTGGCGACGTAAGCCTTGAATTCGTCAAACAGTTCGTCGGTCGTGGGAACGGGTTCGGTTTCGACTTCGACTTCAACCTCAACGGGTTCCTCAACGGGTTCCTCAACGGGTTCTTCGACGGGTTCCTCAACAGGTTCTTCAACGGGTTCTTCGGTCTCGGGCGCCGCGATGACGTATTCATACGCTTCGGACGGGTCGAAATCTTCGGACGCGGGAGCGAGGGTGTTGCCGATTGCAAGGCCGTTTGCCTCGAGCACGCGGGAGATGAGGCCGAACGCCACGTTCATCTGCTCGCCTTCGGTAATCGTGTAGACGTTGGCGAGGCGGCCGATGGTCTTCTTCTGTTCGAACACACCGGGATAATATTCGGCGTCGAGGTCTATGCCGAGATACAACTCTTTCTTCTCGTTGGGGATAAGTTCGAACAGGAGTTTGCCGGGCGTAGCCTTTTCTTTGTCGACAACGGCGGAGAAACGGCGCTGATACTCGCGCAGGGCGGTGTATCTTTCGTCGAAATCGGCGACGTTCTTGTAGACTATGGTGTATTCGTAACCGACTTTTGCATCTTCGAAAGCGGACGGGTCGAGTTCGGGTTCCTTTTCGATGAACAGGCCGTTGGTGTCCGCCATGCGCTCGATGGCGTCAACCGCTTCTATGAGGCTGATTTCATCGTTGACGATGATGGTTTCAAAGTTTTCGGATTCGGGGGTGATGTAGGTCTTGCCGTTACGGTCGGTAAGGCAATCGTTCTTGGTCTTGATTTCAAGCCTTACGCAATCGTCCTCGGCTTTGAGGCGGGCGAGAACTTCACTTTCCACAAAGGATTTGTCTCCCGATTCGGGCTTCTTGCACGCTATGAGTTTGGACCTTATCTGGTCGTAGAAACGGACGAGGTTTTCTTTATTGGTGTTGGTGAGGGCCTTGTATTCTTCCTCGGTGAGCCACTTGGCGTAGAGGGTGGTCTTGGCTCTCGGCATTCTGCTTCTGTTAAAGCCGTATTTGAGGGTGGGGTCTATGAACCAGCCCATGAACACGTAACCTTCTTTTTCGGTTACGGGCAGTTCTTCGGGTATGGCCTTGCCGTTCTTGCCGCGGATGGGTTTAACGCGGGTGCCGCCGTTGGTTTCAAATACTATCTTGTACCTCTTGCAGGCAGCGACGATGGCGGCGATGATGAGCGCGATTACCGCCAGCGAAATAACCGCTATTATGCCTATTGCGACAAACAGCATTATGTTGCCCAGATCGGCCGCGGCGCCGCTGAGCATACCGCCGGCGCGGCGGAGCGCGTTGCTTGTGGTATTGCCCATGAGACAATACGCACTGAAATGGGTCGTCTTAAACATTATGTACCCCTCCTCCGTTTTAGTATAATCCTTTTCGGGATCATTTATTAAATTACCGTCGGCATCGCGCAGTTCGTAACTTACGCCGTTGCCGTCTTTATCATAATATATAAAGTCGGTGCTTCCGTCCGCCGCATAATACATGACGGCGAGGCTGTCCAGCTTTATTCCGCCTTTTTTGATGAGGTCTATGACCTTGCTGTCGAGTTTGACTTTTACCGTGTATACGGAATCGCCCGCCTGACCGACGGATTTGCCGTTTACGGTTATTTCCATCTCGTAATACTCGAGGACTTCGTACCCTCTCGTCTTGCTGTTTTTGGACTTGTAACCGTTGATGGCGTCCACCTCTTCCTTGTCCTTGTCGGAAGAAAGCGACTTGGAGGCGGAGAGGGCGGCGTTGCTGTCAAACGTGCCGTTTACGGTGAAATCTCCGCTGGTAAGTTCGGTTTTCTGGGCAAAGGCTTTGACGTCGGTGTTGACGTAAGAGGCGAAATTGTCGATATGACCGGCAAGCGAGGTATAATCGTCGCCCGCGTCTATTATGTCGGAAAGCAGGTCCACCAACTTGGCGGTAACTTCTCTCTTCTGGTTGTCGGCAAGGCCGGCGAGGTTGACGCTGTCTGCCAGAGAATACACCGCGCGGGCGGCGCTCTCTTTGAGGACGGAGAGAATACGTTCGCGGTCGGCGGATACAAGTTCCTTGACGGCGGCGTTCTGCCCGTCTATCTTGCCGAGGGCGGCGACTGCTTTGGCAAACAGGCATTCGTCGTCGTCCGCGGTATAATCGTAATATGTTGCGGAAAGAAGTTCCCCGTTCTCTTCATGCAGCGCGTCGGGGATATTTTTGACGGCTTTGATTGCGCCGAGGGCGGCGGTCCTGAGGTTCTTGAGCGTCCTCGCGTCGGTGGCCGCCTGAACGCGCGGAACATATTCGTCGCGTACGGCCTCTATCGCAGCGTAATCCTCGGGCGTGTAGAGTTGTTCGTCAAGGGCGTTTACCGCCGATTCTATCTCGGCGGTTATCATGGTGCGCGCGCTGTCCACCGCGCCTGCCGTCTGCTCCATGAACCCGTCGTAATCCTCGACGATGGTGAGACCGGGGTTCTGTATGAGGGCTATCTTTGCGTCGGCAAGTATTCTCTCAAAGGGAACGGCGGTGTCGCTGTACGCTTCGTCGACAACTATGTCGAAGAGGTCAACGGTGTTGTTCTTGTCGAACGCCGTGCCTTCGGATGCGCCTGTAAATTCCACGTGGTCGTCGGGTACGAGACCGGTGGCTATGTCGGGCTGAACGTCATCGCGGACGTAGGAGACAAACACGGTGTAGGTCTTGCCGTCGGGCGTAGTGAAGGTGAGGGTGAGCGAACCGCTCGGGCAGCTCTCGGACACTATCTTGTACTCGGGCGAAACGGCGTTTACCGTGGCGCCGCCGCGGTGTGCGAACACCACGAACAGTTCCTGCGGATCCCCGCCGTTTTTGAGCACGACGCTGTACTTTATGTCGTCGTTGAGGCCGATGGAGAGCCAATCTTTAACCGAAGCCTCGATGTCGGCGTAGAGTATCCTGCCGCATTCGAGCCTGATGTCGGTTTCCTTTTCGCCGACGGCAGCGAGAGGAGTGCCGCCGTAGTAGGTGAACTTCTCCTTCAACGCTATATCGGGGATTTCTGTCCCCTCTTTCTGCGTGTTGAAAAGGTCGATCTTGCCGAGAACGTCGATGTAAGAGGCAAAACTTTGACGCACTTTGTCAACGGTGGCTTTTTCGTCAAAGTCGCGCAGTTCGCCGTAATAAGCGGCGGCTGCGGCAGACGCGTCTGCCAGAGCGGCTTTGAGCGCGGTAACGTCCGAACCGGTGGCTTCCAGCTCGTCTATCGCGGCCGAAGCCTCCTCTCCGTTGGCGATGTACGCCAGCCCATCGTAGTCCCCTTGAGCGAAGGCGGTCATTCCGCCGACGCCGACGAACAGCGTTGCCGAAAGGATGAAGGCCAGCGCCAACACCAAGATCGAGCTTTTCCTTTTCTTTCCGCTGAACATAAGAAAACTCCTTTAACGTAGTTCTTACACATGGGCGCGAGTATAAAATACCGTAGCCTGAAAATATTTTACCATAAAAAGACCCGCGAATACAAGTGTTTTTCGCGGTTTTCAACAGGTTTCTTGTGAATTTATGGTGAAATTTACGCAAACGCGGGTAAATTTGCCCCGAAAAACCCCGTTTTCGGGGGTTTTGGGCGATTCCGAAAGGTTACATCCTCGAGAGCAGTTCGGCCTCGCCGTCGATGGAAAAATCGAGTTTTTCGCCCGTTATCGGGTGGCTGAAGGCGAGACGGGAACAGCACAGCAGTTGGCCGCTTCCTCCGCTGCCGTACAGCGGGTCGCCCGTGATTGGACAGCCGACGGCGGCGAGGTGGACGCGGATCTGGTGGGTTCTGCCCGTTATGGGACGGAGGGTAACAAAGGTGTGCTCTCCCACGCGTTTTACCGAGATAATGCGCGTTTCGGCGGGCTTTCCGTCCGGGGAGACGCACCTCTTTCCGTCCTCTCCCGCGGCTATGGGAAGGTCTATGACCGTGCCCGCGGCGGGCGCGTTTTCAACAACGGCAGTGTACTCTTTGGCAACGCCTTCCATCCCCGCGTGCAGCAGGGAGTGGGAAAGGGCGTTTTTGGCGAGCAGGACAAGCCCGCTCGTGAATCTGTCGAGCCGCGTTACCACCCTGAAAACTTCCCCGGGATACAGGAAGGCAAGGCCGTTGAACAGCGTGTCCTTGAACCTGAACGCGGGCATACAAGCGACGCCCGCGGGCTTTTGGACGACGGCCACGTCCTCATCCGAATACACGGGCAGGAGGCCGACGTCCGCAGGCGGGTAAGGAAAGGTGCCCGTCTCCTTGAAAAGCAGCGTCAGTTCGTCCCCTTTTTTGGCGCGCGAAATCACGGCAATTTCCCTTCCGCCGAGCAAAAGAGCGCCTTTTTCACGCAAAAACCGCACCATTCCGTAAGAGAACCGCCGCCTTAAAAAGTCGCGGACGCAGCAGTCCGCGTCCACGGTGAGACGGAGCGTTCTGTCCATTATCTGAGGTTTTCGGGGTTGAGAGGTTTGAGCTCGTCGGGCACGAACAGGCCGTCCTTTCTTATCAGCACGTCGTCAAACCATATCTCTCCGCCGCCGTACTCGGGGGTCATGATGAGCACGAGGTCCCAATGCACGGAGGAGATGTTGCCGTTGTAGCAGTCGTCGTAACAGCAGCCCGGGGTGAAGTGGATGGAGCCGCTTATCTTCTCGTCAAAGAGTATGTCGCCCATGGGCTTGGTAACAAAGGGATTTACGCCGATGGCAAATTCGCCGACGTAACGGGCGCCGTCGTCGGTGTCGAGTATCTCGTTTAGTTTGTCGGTGTAATTGGCCGTGGCTTCCACAATGCGGCCTTTTTCAAACCTTAAACGCACATTTTCGAATTTAAGACCCTTCTGCATGGAAGGCGCGTTGTAGGTGATAACGCCGTTTACGCTGTCCTTTACGGGTGCCGAATAGATCTCTCCGTCGGGGATGTTCTTCTGCCCCGAACACTTTTCGCTTCCTATCCCCTTTATGGAGAAGGTGATGTCGGTGTCCTTGGCGATGAGGCGGACCTTGTCCGTGCTGTCCATCAGCTTTTTGAGGGCGTCCATCGCCCTGTCCATCTTGGAATAATCGAGGGTGCAGACGTCAAAGTAGAAGTCCTCGAAGGCTTCGGTGGACATGCCCGACTGCTGGGCCATGGACGGGTTGGGGTAACGCAGGACGCACCACTTTGTCTTTTTGACCCTTATCTCGTGGTGTACGGGATGGGAATAGACGGTGTCGTAAAGCCTGTTGGCTTCGGCGGGGATGTCGGACATTTCGGCCGAGTTGGATCCCCCTCTTATGCCGATGTACGCGTCCATGTCGTTCATGATGAACGAATCGTACTTTGCCCAGAGTTTCTGGTGTTCGGCGTCGGTGTCCTTTATCATGGCGCGCATGACCGAATGGTCCCTGAGCATGACGAAGGGGTAAGCGCCCGCCTTGCGCGCTTCTTCCACGAGGGCGTTGACGAGGGCGTTGTCTATGCCGAAGGCTTCGATGAGTACCTTTTCTCCTTTTTTAAGAGAGCAGGAGTAGTTGATGAGATTCTTCGCGAGCAGCGAAATTCTCGGGTCTTTCATTGCAATCCTCCCTGAAGTTGTTTTTTCACAGGTTATTTTACTCCAAATCACAAAGTTTTGCAAGTTTATTTTTCCGACTTGCGAAAATTGTTGACTTGTTTTGCAAAAAAAAGTATAATCTAATATGTATGGGCTTTATCCGCGGGATATTCCCCGCCCGCCGCGTCAAAAGAGCGGGCGACGGACGTTTTGCGGACGCCCGATAAAAAAGCAATATAATTTGGAGGATACACAAAATGGCAAACGTAAAAGTTGCAATCAACGGTTTCGGCCGCATCGGCCGTCTCGCGTTCAGACAGATGTTCGGCGCCGAAGGCTACGAGGTAGTCGCTATCAACGACCTCACCAGCCCCAAGATGCTGGCTCACCTTCTCAAGTACGACACCATGCAGGGCAATTACGCCGCAAAGGGCCACGTCGTCGAGTACAAGGACGCAGTTCTTGCAGAAGACGGCAAGACCGTGGTTACCCCCGGTTCCATAACCGTGGACGGCAAGGAGATAACCATTTACGCCAAGGCTAACGCCGCCGAACTTCCTTGGGGCAAACTCGGTGTGGACGTCGTTCTCGAATGCACGGGCTTTTACACCAGCAAGGCCAAGGCACAGGCCCACATCGACGCAGGTGCGAGAAAGGTTGTAATTTCCGCCCCCGCAGGCAACGACCTGCCCACCATCGTTTACAACGTAAACCACAAGACGCTCAAGAAGACCGACAACATCATCTCCGCCGCTTCCTGCACCACCAACTGCCTCGCCCCCATGGCCAAAGCGCTCAACGACTACGCGCCCATCCTTTCGGGCATAATGACCACCGTTCACGCTTACACGGGCGACCAGATGATCCTCGACGGTCCGCAGAGAAAGGGAGACCTCAGAAGGTCGAGAGCGGGCGCCATGAACATAGTGCCCAACAGCACGGGTGCGGCCAAGGCCATAGGCCTCGTCATTCCCGAACTCAACGGCAAACTTATCGGCGCGGCCCAGCGCGTGCCCACCGCCACCGGTTCCACCACCATCCTCATCGCCGTCGTCAAGGGTAAGGACGTAACCAAGGAAGGCATCAACGCCGCCATGAAGGCGCAGGCCACAGAGTCCTTCGGTTACAACACCGATGAGATCGTTTCCTCCGACGTTATCGGAATGACCTACGGCTCGCTGTTTGACGCGACCCAGACCATGGTCTCCAAAATCGACGACGACACCTATCAGGTTCAGGTCGTCTCCTGGTACGACAATGAAAATTCCTACACCAGCCAGATGGTAAGAACCATCAAGTATTTCTCCGAACTCAAGTAATAACCGGAATTCGGAAAAGAGGGCGTTCTGCGCCCTCTTTTTTGTTGTGTTTTAAGTCTGCTTTGTCTGGGGTTTGTTGTTTTGCAGACTGCTTTTTGTTTGGGGTTTGTTGGTTGGGTTTGCAGGCTGTTTTTTGTTTGGTGGTAGCGCTTTGCTTTGTTTGGGTTTGTAGGCTTTTTTTGTTTGGGGTTTTGTGTTTGCATGGTCTGTTTTGGGATTGGGAGTTCTGCGGCCTGTTTTCTGTATGCAAAAGGCCCGACACAATATATAATAAAAGACCCGACGGGAGTAGACACAAAAACATCGGCAACATATAAAAAATCCTGACGAGATAAAAAAGACCCGACGGGTGCGGAGACCGACGGGTCAAAATTTTCAATAAGTGGCCTTTTTTTCACAAAAACGGCACATAAGCGACTGACGGAGCGGGTGGCAGCAGACAAAAAACATCGGCAACATATAAAACGACCCGGCGGCGACGGAGACCGACGGGTCAAAATTTTCAATAAGTGGCCTTTTTCGCACAAAAACGGCATATAACAGGCCAACAACAGAGACTGCAGACGACCTTACATGGCGATGGAAACGGTGAACAGCGAACCCTGCCCGGGGGCGCTTTCCACCTCTACGCTTCCGCCGCTGACCTCGAGAATCTTTTTGACGAGGGCAAGCCCCAGCCCGTTGCCTTCCTTGCTGTGCGAGTTGTCGCCCTGATAGAACTTGTCGAATATTCTGTCCTTGGTGGCCTCGTCCATGCCGATGCCGTGGTCGCGGATTTCCACCTTGTAAACGCCGTCCGCTGACTGAGAGCGGACCTCGATTTTCGAGTTTTCGGGGGAGAATTTTATGGCGTTGCCGATGATGTTTGTCCACACCTGCGCGAGCAGTTCCTCGTTGGCGTTGAGTTCGGCGGGCACGAGTTCTATGTCGAATTCTATGTTCTTGTCCGTCCACTGCGGCTCGAGCGCGAGGATGGCGCGGCGTATCTGTTCGGCCCCGTCAAAGCGGGTCTTTTCCACGCTGCCGCCGTTTTCGAGTTTGCTGAGCCTTAAAATATTGCTGGTTAGGTTGGTGAGCTGGCGCGTCGCCGCGATTATGCAGGAAACGTAGGTCTCCCTCTCCTCGGGGGTGAGCGTTTCGTCCTGCAAAAATGTCGAGTAGCCCTGAATGGTGGCAAGCGGGGTTTTGAATTCGTGGGAGATGTTGGTTATAAAGTCGTCCTTCATCATCTCGATGTCCCTTAAATCCTTGACCATTCGGTTGAATATAACGATGAGTTCACTCATTTCATTGTCGCCGTCGTCCTCGAGCTGAACGCTGAAATCGCCCTTGGCAACGCGCTTCATGGCGTCGGACAGGGTGTTGATGGGTTTGAGAAAGATGTTTGCCGTGAACAGCGAGATGACAAAACCGACGGTGAGCGACGCCGCCATGAACACGATGATGAGTATCAGCCCGCCCGCCTTGAATTTGGTGTGCATGGCAAAGAACCCGAATTTTGCCGCAAAGAAAAAGATGAGCCAGAGAATTACGTAAGTGGCGAGAATACAGAAGAAAACAAACGCCACGTATTTGAGATAAAATTTACGTTTTGTTGAATCTTGTTTCAACGGGACGTCCCCCTATTGCTTTTTTATTGCCTTGTAACCAAGCCCGCGCACGGTTACTATTTCAAAGTCGCCGTTGCCGCGGAACTTGTCTCGCAGTCTGGTAATGTGCACGTCGACGGTGCGTTCGAGCGAGTCGCTGTAAAGCCCCCAGAACTCGTCCATGAGCTGCGCCCTCGTGAAAATCTTGCCCGGAAAGGACAGCAGTTTGAAGAGAATGTTGAATTCCTTTTGAGGCAGGATGAGCGTGTTGCCCGAGGAGACCACGGTCATTGTGTCGTAATCGAGCGTGGTCTCGCCAACGACAAGCCTGCGTTCGTTTGCAATCTGCGCACGTCGCAGGAGTGCGGCGACACGCAGAATAAGTTCGTTTATGTCAATGGGCTTTACCATGTAATCGTCTATGCCGAGTTTGAAGCCCGCCTGCTTGTCCTCGTACTTGTCCTTTGCGGACACGAACAGTATGGGAATGGACTCGTTGCGCTCACGCAGGGCGCGGGCAAGTTCGTACCCGTCCATGACGGGCATCATTATGTCGGAAACCACAAGGTCGATGTAGGTGCTGTCGAAAACCTCGATGGCCTCCGCGCCGTTGAGCGTCGTGTATACGTTGTAACCGTTTTTTACGAGCGCCGTCTTTATGAGATGGTTTAACTTTTCATCGTCTTCCGCTACGAGTATGTTGAACATTTTTCTACCCCTTTGGGTTTATTCTATCACGCTAACGTTAATTTTATGTTAAGCGGCGCTACGATTGGCACGGGTGGGAATGTGATGTGCCGCAGGGTGCGCGGGGATTAAGCGCGTTATGGGTTGGGCACGAGGTGCGCCGTCGCTCACGCGGGCGTGCGCATGATGTATAAAATATTATACATTACGCCGTAAAAGTTGTCAAGATTAAAAAAGGAAGAAGAAATGGACTGCCGAAGGGAAAGCGCAGCAGAAGCCGCGGGACAACGCAACGGGAACTGCGCGGGTTAAGAGAAAGCGCCGACGGTTCAACGGCAAAAGCGCTGCCGCATAAGCGGCGGCGCACGGCCTTGTTGTCATTATATATTATTGCTCACCCGTGGGTATTACAGCGTCGGGCGCCCGCATTGATTACTGTTGCAGACGTGCCGAACGCATTGTAACAGCGGACTTTGATTGCGGCTGGCGGGTATATTCAATATTTTTGTAAATTTACTTTTTATTGACCTCGGACTTTTTGCCCGCGGACAGACAGCGCATGGAGTTGAGAATGGCGAGCACGGCGACGCCGACGTCCGCGAACACCGCGAGCCACATGCCCGTAATGCCGAACGCGCTGGTTACGAGCACGGCGGCTTTTACGCCGAGGGCGAACACGATGTTTTCGGTGGCTATCCTTATGGTCCTCCTGGCAATTCTGCGCGCGACGGGAATGGAATGCAGATCGTCGTGCATGAGAACGATGTCGCTGGCTTCGATGGCCGCGTCGCTCCCCACGCCGCCCATGGATATGCCGACGTCCGCCGTTGCGAGCACGGGCGCGTCGTTTATTCCGTCGCCCACAAAGCACACCGTCTCCTTGCCCTTCTTTTGGGAAAGCAGGCGGGAAACCTCGCTGACTTTATCCTCGGGCAGAAGAGACGCGCGGTATTCGTCAATGCCCACCAAAGCGGCGACGCGTTCGGCCGTTTCAGGCCCGTCGCCCGTTAGCATCATGGTTTTTATGCCGCAGGATTCAAGTTCCTTAATGGCAGCGGCGGCCTCGTCCTTAACGGTGTCCTCAACGATGACGCAGCCCTCGAATTTGCCGTTTTTTGCGAGATATACGGCACTTCTCGAGGTGGAGCGTTCCTTGACTGCCACCCCTTCGGATGCGAGGAAGGCGGCGTTTCCGCAGACGATTCGCTCGCCCTTACCCTCCGCGATTACGCCGCGGCCGGGTATTTCGGTGAACGTATAACCCTCGGCCGAAACGTCGGGCGCGTAACTTCTCACGGCGCGTGCGATGGGGTGGAGAGAGCCGCTTTCGGCAATCGAGGCGATGCGGACAAGTTCCTCCCTATCCCCTTCGGGATAGACCGCGGCGACGGCAAAACAACCCTTTGTGATGGTGCCCGTCTTGTCAAAAACCACCGTGCGGGCACGGGCGAGCAGTTCGAGACTGTTGCCGCCCTTGACGAGGATTCCGCGGCGGGAAGCCCCGCCGATCCCGCCGAAAAGGCGAGCGGAATGCTGATGACGAGCGCGCACGGGCAGGACACGACGAGGAAGGTGAGCGCCCTCTTTATCCATTCGGGAAAGGCGTGCGTGCCTATAAAAAGGGGCGGAACGACGCCGATTATCACCGCCGAAACGACGACCGCGGGCGTGTAGTACCTTGCGAATTTGGTTATGAAATTTTCGGTTGCGGCCTTTTTGGAAGAGGCGTTTTCCACGAGGTCGAGTATGCGGGAAACCGTGGAATCGTAAAACTCCTTTTCCGCTGTTATCTTGACCATGCCGCTGAGGTTCACAGAGCCGCTGAGTATCTCGTCCCCTTCCGCAAACGAACGGGGCAGGGACTCGCCCGTGAGCGACGACACGTCGAGGGAACCTTTGCCTTCCAGCACCCTGCCGTCCACGGGGACGCGTTCGCCCGCACGCACGACCACCGTTTCGCCAACGGCAACCTCGTCGGGAGAGACGGTTACCTCAACGCCATCGCGGATGACCGTTGCGGTGTCTGGGCGGATGTCCATGAGAGCGGCGATGGACTTGCGGGACTTGCCGACGGCGTAACTCTGAAACAGTTCGCCCACCTGATAGAATATCATGACGGCAACGGCTTCTTCAAAGTCGCACAGGCAAAACGCGCCCACGCTTGCCACAGTCATCAGAAAATTTTCGTCCATAAGCCGCCCGCGGAAGAGGTTGCGGACGGATTTTACCACCACGTCGTAGCCCGCGGTTATGTACGCCGCGACGAAGGGCAGGGCGAACACGTAGAATCTCCAATCGGAAAGCCCCCTCCCCTCAAACTCCTTGAGCGGCGTGAAGTTGAACACGATTTCCGCCACGCCGAACACGGCGAGGGCGACGATTATCCGCGTCAACGATCTTGCGTTTTTGCTCATGTCAAAGCCCCACTATCTCGCAGTCGGGTTCCACCCGCTTGCAAACGGCCTTTACCTCGGCAAGGACCTTTTGCACATCGGCCCCGTCGTCGATGACGAGGGTCATCTTTTGCATTATGAAGTTGACGTTGGCTTCCTTTATTCCGTCCACGGCGGTAATGCCGCGTTCCATCTTGGCGGCGCAGTTGGCGCAATCGAGATCTTTGAGATTGAATACCTTTTTCATGATGTCTCCTATCTTCCCTCGGACAGATGTTCGAGGGCGGTTTTGAATATTTCGGCAATGTGGCGGTCGTCGAGCGAATAGTACACTTCCTTGCCGCTCTTGCGGTTTTTGACTATCTTGGTCTGGCGAAGTATGCGCAGTTGGTGCGAAACGGCCGACTTTGTCATGTTGAGCAGGCTGGCTATGTCGCACACGCAAAGTTCGGCCTCAAACAGCGCCGAGAGAATGCGCGTCCTCGTCGTGTCGCCAAACACCTTGAACAGTTCGGCAACGTCGGCAAGCATATCCTCGTCGGGCATGGCGGCGGCAACGGCGGCCACAGTGTCCTCGTGAACGAAGGTGCATTCGCACTCTTCCCTTACGTTATCGTTTTCTTTCATCTTCATCCTCGGTTGAACGATTGAATTGTTGTTCAACTGTTTATATTGTATACCCGACGGGCGGGGATTGTCAACCGTTTTTACGCAAATTTCCGAAAAATTTTTTACCTAAGATTTTGCGGGGTAATTTGCGCCGCGGTTTTGCGTTGCCGCGCGGGCGTATTGGGGCGTGCATTACAGTACGGTAATATACGCGTGTGCGCGGGAGTTGGGGCGGTAATCTGCCGTGTGGGCGGACACGAACGTGGCGGCGCGGTACGGTATCACGCGCGTACGGGTGCGGGCGCGGTGTCTTACTGTGCGGGCGGCTTACCGCGGGGTTATAAAGATGACGTTATATTATAATATACTCCATGAGATCGTTTATTATAAATATGTTATCAAAGCGGGTAGCCGTGGCAGGCGAACGGACAGGTGTGGGTGCGTGCGGGACCGCGGCAAAAGCAAAAAGCCGCCTTTTTCGCACAAAAACGGCAAAAAAGCGGCTTGAATTATAAAACGATTATTCTTATAAAATTACCCTTTGATTATCATTATATGACTTTCTTGATACAACTTCTCTTATGTAAAAAGGGTTCCCGTGTTGCCCTTGCGGAAAATCACTTGCCGACGCAGAATTTGGAGAAAATCTCCTCGATTATGCTTTCGGAAGCGGTTTCGCCCGTTATCTCGCCGAGGATCTGCCAGCAGGCGGAAATGTCCACGGCAACGGCGTCGAGGGGCATGGTTTTAAGAGAGCCGAGCGCGGCGGCGATTTGGCGATTAGCCTCGTTTATCACGTAAAAATGGCGTTCTTCCACTATGCAGTCGCCCGAGAGATCCACCTTTCCCGAGAACGCGGCGGTCTTCAGTTCTTGTTTGAGACGGTCAACGCCCTCCCCCGTTGCGGCGGAGACGAGAAGGCCCTGCGCCTCGCAGCGGACGGGCAGGTCGCACTTGTTCACGACGGTTATGCACGGCTTGTTTTGGGTGGCGGCAATAATCTCGGCGTCCTCGGGGCCGAGCGGGACCGACCCGTCAAAGACGGCAATCGCCACGTCTGCAGAAGCGAGCGCCGCGAGCGAACGGGAAATTCCCTGCTTTTCAATGCCAGACGCGTCGGGGCGGATGCCCGCAGTGTCGCTGAGACGGTAACGTATGCCGTCCAGAACAAGCGTGGCCTCAACGGTGTCCCTCGTCGTGCCCGCTTCGGGCGAAACGATGGCCCTGTCAAAGGACAGCAGGGCGTTGAGGAGCGAACTTTTGCCCACGTTAGGGCGGCCGACTATGGCGACGTTTACGCCGTTTATCACCTTTTTCCCTTCCGAATAAGTGGAAGAGAGGGCGCCGAGCCGCTGCCCCACCGAAGTGAGAAGGGCAAGAATCTCCTGCCTGTCCACTTCTTCAACAGCTTCGTCGGGGAAGTCGAGAGCGACCTCGACGCGGGCGAGCGCCTGCTTGAGTTTATCCTGTAAGTCCCGTATTTCACGCGTTAAACGCCCCCTGTAGAGGGAGTAGCCCGCCTTGACCTCTCCCTCGCTCTCGCTGTTTATCATGTCGATAAGCCCCTCGCACGAGGAGAGCGACAACTTGCCGTTTAGAAAGGCGCGTTTGGTAAATTCCCCCTTGTCCGCGGGGCGGCAGCCGAGTTCGTAAGTGCGGCGAAGGATTCCCCTGACTATGGCGGGGCCGCCGTGGCAGTGTATCTCCACCATGTTCTCCCCCGTGTAACTCTTGGGTGCGCGGAAGGAGACCGCCATGCCGAAATCGGTAAAACCGCCGCAGTCTATTTCGCCCGTGTACATCATGTACGGCACAAAATCTTTCACCTTGCGGCCGCCCGTGGGGCGGAACATCTCCTTGAGAACGCGCAGCGGATCGTCGCCGCTTATCCTTATGACGGCAACCCCTCCGACACCCGGCGCCGTTGAGAGCGCGGCAATGTTTTCGGACTTCATCATTCCTCCTTTTCACCCGCGGCCGAAGAGCGCAGCGGGGCGGTTTCGCCCGCCGCGGTGTCAGTCAAAAGCGGGGCGGTTTCGCCCGCCGCGGCGGTCTCTGTTTGCCGCAGGGCGAGGTCTTTTTTTATAAAAACTTTTTTGATGGTTGCGAGCGCGATGGGCAGAAAAACTGCGATAACGGCCACTTCTGCAATGGGATACGCCCACCAGACGTACGCGGCGGACGCGAATCTGCACAGCAGGTACGCCACGGGCAGGAGTATTACGAGTTGGCGCAGCACGGACATCAGCATGGAACTGAACCCGTAACCTATCGACTGGAACATGGTTATGGTTATCACGCTGAGGCCCGCGGGGATGAAGCACACGCTTATTATCCTGAACGCGCGTATGGCCTTGGCAAGCAGGTCGGGATTTTCGGCAATGCTGCGGAACAGACCGAGTATCAGCCCCGAGCCGAACTGGAACACGGCAAGCCCCGCCGCCATGATTATGAGCGCGACCGTAACCGCCGTGGCGTAAGCCCTGACAAAACGCGGCTTTTTGTTTGCGCCGTAATTGTAGGCGAGAATGGGCAGAATCCCTTGGTTAAGCCCGAAGCAGGGCATGAACACGAAAGACTGCACCTTGAAGTAAACGCCGAGGATGGTTACGCTGCCGTTGCCCGCACCTTCAAAGCGGTTGAATATCTCGTACATCAGCATTATGGTAAACGAACTGACGGCGTTGAGGATTATTGTGGGCAGGCCTATGCGGTAGATGGACGCTATTGTTCTGCCCTTTAAGCGGAGATACTTGAAGTTGAGCGCAACGTCCGACTTGCGGACAAAGAAGGTTATTGCCGTAAAGATGAGCGCGCACCACTGACCTATTACCGTGGCGATGGCTGCGCCCTTTACGCCCATGCCGAATTTTAATATGAACACGGGGTCGAGGATTATGTTGACGATTGCGCCTATGAGCTGGGAGATCATGGGCACGGTCATCTTACTCATGGATTGGTTGACTTTGTTTATGAAAATTTCGGCAAAACAGCCGCCCGAAAATATGAGGCAGATGGACATGTATTCGGCAACCATGGCCGCCGTTTGGGCGTCCGAAGTGAAAAGCCCCGCCACGGGTCCCATCAACGTTGCGCCTATTATCATGAACACCGCGCAGTGGAACAGCGACACCACAAGCCCCGTTATTGCCACCTTGTTTGCGGAATATCTGTCCCCCTCTCCGAGATAGCGGGAAATGAGCGAGTTGCTGCCCACGCCTATGCCGAGGGCAAACGCCATGTACAGCATCTGCAGCGGAAAGGCGTAAGACATTGCGTCCAGCGCTTTCGCGCCCGTAACGCCGCCGATTGCCGAAACGAATATGCTGTCCACCACGTTGTAAAGCGCCTGCACAAGCATGGATATCATGGCGGGCGCGGACATGCGGAATATGAGTTTGCCGACGGGCATTACCCCCATTTTTTTCGCGTTTTCGGCGGTTTTCTGTCTGCTTGGGGTTACCTCTCCCGCCTTTTCGTCCGCCCCGTCCGTCGGTGCGGGACGGTTTACGGAAACGTCCTCCGCGGATTGGTTTGCGGGAGTGTCCTCCGCGGGCTGCATGTCGAAAGATTCTTCTTTTGCGGGCTGGTTTGCGGGAACGTCAGCAGCCGTTGAAGATTGGTTTGCGGGGGCGGGAGCCGCCCCGTCCCCGCGGGTAAATTGGTCTTGTTTATCGTTCATAAGAGTGTCCTCGGTTCACCCTTTTCCCCACTCGTACGCCGCCTGCCGGTTTGTTTTCGGCGTACTTTTCTTACTTCTTGTCGTCGTATTCTCCAAACGGGCTTTCGGGCGGTTCCTCTCCCTTCTTGCCTTCGCCCGAAAGGTCAAACGGGTCGCTGTAGGTTCCGTCGTCGTACTGGTAAGGGTTGCCGCCGCCGTACATGGCGTGCATCTTCATGCGCATGAAATTGCGGTACTGTGCGGAAGAATTTTTCCTTATGCAGAACACGATTATCGTGGAGACGAAGGGGAACAGAAAGGCGATTACGCTGAACAGCCTGTGGCTTCTCGGCGCGTAACTGCGAAAGAGGAAGAAGAGATCCGCCGTCCACAGCGCGCGCATGATGAAAAGCACCAAGGGATAGATTATGTCGGTCGCTTCAAGCAGCGGCAAAAACTCCTCTCCCGCCTTGCTGAACGCTTCTATGGCATTATTGTCGGCATAGCCGCCGATAACCGCAAGACACGGGATTATGTTGACGACGTCGGTCAGAATTTCAACCGCAAGAAAGAGGACGAACACGACGACCGAGAGAATGGCAAGCCAATTTCTCGGGCGGCCGTCGTCGGCGCCGAGGCGGCAGACCAGCCACACGTCCGCACCTGGCACGAATGCCAGCCACGCCTTGTCCATGCCCCTGCGTTTTGCCATGACGTACAGGCCGAAGGACAGGAACAGGTACATTCCCACGACCCTGAGCACGGCGTACACCGTGAACCCGATTATATAAGGGTTGAGCGGAAGCCCCAGTTCGATATCTTCACTGAGGCACAGGTCGAATATATTGTATAGAATAAGATATAGTTCCTGAAACATAATGTCTCCTTGTTATTGCGGGATGTTGTTAGCGGGTGTGCGTTTGCGCGTGTTTGTTAGTCGTACGTGGCGGGTTTGTCAAGTCGGGTTGCAAGGCGTTTGTCAGTCGTACGCGGCGGGTTTGCCGCGGCGGGCGGTCGGAGTAAAAAACGCCGATAACCTGCGATTCGGGCGAGTAATTTGTTTTACCCGACGAGTGTGTTGAATATTATTACCCCTACGGCAAGGACTATTCCCGCCGCCGCGAGCAGGGCGGGCAGAAGTGCCGAACGCCTTTCCTTCTTGAAGGGCACAAAGCAGCCGTCGGCAAGCCGCACGGGGTCGGGATAGCGGTTTTTGAAATCTTCCGCCTCGGACGCGTCGATCTGCACGGCGTAGCGGTCGCAATGCCTTAAAAGACTCACTATAACGGGCGTGCGCCTGCCGCCCCTGCCGAACGCAGCGTCCTTCTGCCTCGTGCGTACGGCGAGCAGGTATTTGCCGAAGTAGATGATTCCCACGGACAGGAACACCAGCCCCGCCACCACGGCGAGCATGGCGAACACGCCCCCCGAAAGCATGCCGAACATGGCTTCTTCCACACCGAACGCCAGCGCGAACAGGTTGTTGAAAAAGTGCATTACCATGCCCACGGCAAAGTTTTTTGTGAGATAAACGCAACTTCCTATGGCAAGGCCACCGATGAACTGGACGACGAGCTGGGCAAAGTTGCCGTGAAAGAGGGCGAACATTGCCGAGGAAATTATAACCGAAGCGACGCCGCCGAAACGGCCGAAGCCGCGCATGAGTATCCCGCGGAACACCAATTCCTCGCATATACACGGGAGGGTGGGCACCATGGCGAGGTAGAGCAGCATGAAGATTATGCTTCCGCTCGCCTCCGCGCCGCCCGCGCCCGGGAAAAGCGAGGCCGCCGCGTCCGAAAACTGAGCGTGCAGCGGGGCGAAGCATATCTGAATGCCCATCACGAGCACGCAGCCGAAGAGCATGGGCGTAAAGTCGACGCGGCAGTCGTAACCGCCGCCCCGCACGGGATTGACGCCCACTATTGCCGAAGCGGCTATCCCCGTGCCCACGATTATTATCTGCGACAGCAAGACGCTGAAGCAGAGCAAGAACGCGTAATCGTTGCCCATAAGCCCGTACAGCAGCCCGGGTATCCCCGTGAACGCCACGAGGTAGGGCACGACGAAAAAGACGGCAAGCAGAACGATGTATACGATTGCGGCTTGCGTAGACGTAAAGTTTTCGGGATTGTATCTTGCCCTTCCAAGCGAGCGCGTGTACGGGCTGTAAACTTTTTTCATCTTGATTATACCGCGTTTTTGTGCGTTTTAGGGGGTTTATGGGTTTTCGGCAACCGTTTGAGCAAGGCGCGGGCGGCTGATATTTGGCAGCGTTTGCCGCCGGCTGGTTCGTCGTTGGTCGCCGTCGGTTGCCGTCTCAGCGGGATTCGGGAGGGGCCAAACGTTGCAGAAACTCCCCTGCCCGCCTGTAAATGATTTTTTACGGTAATCGCGTTTTTTATCCGTTCGGGGTTGCCGTACGGTTATTTTTATCCGTTTTGGGCTTGTGCCAAAGCGGGGCGTATCAATAGGCTTTGGCGAAATAAACGGCCGTTTTCGCGGGTTTTTCGCATATCGCGCACTTCTTGCCCTCAACGGGATCCTCGGTCATCACGCGGGAAGTGGCGGCCGCGGCTTCTTTGACCTTGTCCTCGCATTCGCGGCAGCCGCACCAGGGCGCGAGGGCAAAACCGCCGTCCACCGCGGCGACGATTTCGCCGAGGGTCTCCGCCCACCTGACCTTGGAGTCGCGCAGTTTTCTCGATTTTTCGAGCATGTCTTTCTGGATTGCCGAAAGGAGGTCGGACACGGCCGACACGTTGCCGAAGTCCACGGTGAGTTTTTCTCTCGTGTCCCTGCGGACAACGGTCATCTTGCCGTTTTCTATGTCGCGCGGGCCGACTTCTATCCTGAGGGGCACGCCCTTCATCTCCCATTCGTTGAACTTCCAGCCCGCGCTTGCGTCCCGGTTGTCGGTTTCGGCACGGACGCCCGCCGCCTCGAGCGAAGCCCTGAGTTCTTCGGCCTTTTCGGTTACGCCGCCCTTGTGCGCGGCTATGGGTATGATTATTGCCTGAACGGGCGCGACGAGCGGCGGCAGGACAAGCCCGCTGTTGTCGCCGTGCGCCATGATGAGCGCGCCGATGAGGCGGGTGGAAACTCCCCAAGAACTCGAATAGCCGTATTTGAGCGTTCCGTCCTTGTCGAGAAACTTCATGTCAAACGCCCTCGCAAAGTTGGTGCCGAGGTAGTGCGAAGTGCCCGCCTGCAGGCTCTTGCCGTCAAGCATCATGGCTTCCATGCCAAAGGTGGCTTCTGCCCCCGCAAACTTCTCCTTTTCGCTCTTGCGGCCGGTGAACACGGGAATTGCAAGCACCTCTTCGGCAAAACTTTTGTAAACGCCGAGCATGCGCATGGCGTCTCCCAGCGCGCCCTCTTCGTCGGGGTAAACGGTGTGGCCTTCCTGCCAGAGAAATTCGCTGGTGCGAAGGAAGGGGCGCGTGGTCTTTTCCCAGCGGACGACGTTGCACCACTGGTTTACGCGCATCGGAAGGTCGCGGTAACTCTGCATCCACTTGGAAAACATCTCGCAGATTATCGTCTCGCTCGTCGGGCGGATGACAAGGTTCTCCTGCAGTTTTTCGCCGCCCGCGTGCGTAACCATGGCAACTTCGGGGGCAAAGCCCTCCACGTGCTCGGCCTCTCGTTTAAGGTAACTTTCGGGTATGAGCATGGGGAAATAGGCGTTCTTAACGCCGCATTGTCTGAAACGGCGGTCGAGTTCGGCGCGGATGTTCTCCCATATCGCGTAGCCGTAAGGGCGTATTACCATGGTGCCCTTGACGGGGCCGTAATCGACAAGTTCGGTCTTTACCACCACGTCGGTGTACCACTTGGGAAAGTCCTCTTCCATGTCCGTAACTTCTTTGACGAATTTTCTGTCCTCTGCCATAATGAATCTCCGTATTTATTAAAAAGGATATACTCTGAGTATATCTAAATTATAATTATATCACATTGTAAAAAGTATATCAAGCGTTTTTATCCCGTAGGCGGACGAGCCTTGAAAGGACGGCGTACAGCGGGGCAAAGCCGAAGCCCACCGTTACCGCCGAGCAGACCGCACCCGTTGCCATGGCGGGCAGCGACGCGTAAAAGTAACGTTTCATGAGCGCCCTGTTCATGCCGAGCATGAGAGGAGAGATAACGTCGTCCATCAGCGTGAACGACACGGTGAGCGCCACCGCGAGCGCGGCCGCGCCGACGCACACGCCCAAGATTCGGGCGTTTTTGTGAGATTTAGGGCACTTTTTGGAAAAAACGCCTTCCGCCAGCCTGCCGTAAAAGCCGAACGCCACGGCAAAAATCGGGTAATAAACGAGGTAAAGCACGACGACCGAGGGGAAAAAGCCGAAAATTATGCACCTTAAAAGCGAGAAACCCACACCCGTTACGACGCCGCATTTTACGCCGAAAGCCGCGCAAAACGCACAAAAAAGCAGGGTTACGAGTTCTACGCCGACCACGGCGGACAACACCGCCTGCACCGCGATGAGCATGGCGGCGCAGACGGCGCAAGCGGTTATTTCCCGCGCAGACATCAGAAGGATAGTAAGACGAACAGCATGGTTTCGCCGTCGTCAACCTCGTAACTCGACGCGCCGAGCATGGTGGAATAATAGGTCGTGCCCGAGTATTCGTATGTGTACTCTTCGGACGCGTTGTACACTTCGCCGTCCTCTCTCTTGATAGTGTCGGTGTAAATCATCCAATAAGAATTCGCCGCGGGCGTTATGCCGAGCATTTCGGTTACCATAAGGCCGTATTGGCTGGAATAAGTGCCCGAATAGGTGAAGGTCTCGTCGGTCTCGGCAAGCAGTTTCATGGCGTCCTCAAGGGTGCCGATTTCTCCGCTTGCGGTAAAGGATTTTTCCACGTCTTCGGCGGCGACGATAAGGTGCACGTCCTTCTGCGACTTGACCGTGTTGTTCTGGCAGCCGACGAGGCAGGCAGCCCCAACCGCGAGCGCGGCTGTGAGTAAAAGTGTTAATAATTTTTTCATGTCAAACCTCCTTGTTTGTCATTGTTTCTTGTCATCGGGTTTGTCAATCGGTTTACGGGGTTTTTGCAAAGCCCGCGGGTCGGGCGCGATTATTACAAAACAACTCGTAAACGGTTTTTAACCAAGGTTTTATCAATAAACCGTTTGTTTACTTCTTGTCTATGAAGGTGTACTTTACGCCCGTGGTCTCCGAGGATTTTGGCGGGAGCGGGCGGAAGGTCTTTTGGGGAAGTTTTGTAGACAGTGGTTCGAGACCCAGCGCGTAGTCCCCCGCGGAGAGGTACTTCCACTCGAGCAAGTACGGCAGTTTTGCCGAATCGAAGGTCATCTCCACCCTGAGCCGCTCGTTTTCCACGGCGGCGTGCGGGCCGCAGCCCTCCTTGAGGGTGTGAAGGTAGCACTCCTCCCCCGCACCCGCCTTGGGCGGAGCAAAGACGAAGGCACCCGCCGCGTCCTCGCCCGAATAGCCGACGGTGGACGCCGCATTCACGGAAAGGCGGGCGTTTTCGGCGAGGAAGGGATAACCGAAATTTGTGTGATACATCACCATGTAACCGCCGTTTTCATACGAACGGTTGATATATTCGTCCTTAATTTCTATGTCGTTGCCAAGGTAGGTTACCGACACGGTGCGCCTTATTGTAAGTTTTTCGCCAAACAGCGCCGTAAGGCCGATCTCGCCCGTAACCGAAAGGCGGTAGCCGCTCCCCTCGTATTCGCCGCGCACAGACAGGTTTTCGGCAGGATAGAACGAACCGCTGCCGTGCATGGGGCGCGTCCGGCCGCCGACCTCGGCGGGTGCGCTGATGTTGTCCGGCCCGCAGGTGTACAGAAACCCGCCGGGAAAACTGTTTTTGTAGTCGTAACCGCCGCTGAGCGCCAGACGGGGCGACACCATGCCGTTGACCGAAACGTAGGAGACGTTTTCTCCCTTGTACGTCAGCCGCCAGATGTCCATTCCCCTGTCGGGAATTATGTAAAAGTCCAACTTGCCGTTGAACACGCGCACGGCGCGCACGCCCCTCGACTTGCCGTCGTCAAACACCACGCGTTCGGCGCCGCACAAAAAGGACATGTCCGAAACATAATCTATCATGAAATCACCTTTTATATTTGTGGTTATCGCCTTTATATTTTAACACAACCGCGGCTCCTTCGCAAGAAAAATGACGCGGCCGAACAAAAAAGTCCCTTATCCGAGACAATAATAAACCGCCGCGCAACCGCCCGCCTGCCCGCAATCCGACCGCAAAGGTAAAAAATCCGCCGACACGGCCTTTGTCTGTGAGGGGTCTAAAAATATAAAAGCCCCGTATTTCACACGAAATACGGGACTTTTGCCGTTAAACAATCACGGAGCATTGTGAAATTTACGCCGCGGCGCTGCCGCCGCAAGCGTTACAGCAAAAATGCTTCCGCATACCGCGACGGATCGGTTACCACCTTCCGCCGGGGCCGCCGGGGCGCGTTCCGCCGGGGCCGCCCATGCCGCCACCCATGCCGCCCGAAGAGCCGACCGACGTGATTACCGACGACACCGTGAAGGTGCAGAGTTGCGTGCTGCCGCCGTAGAGGGTGAAACTGCTGCCCGTGACGAGTTCGGGGCAGGAGACGATGACCGACTGGCAGTTCTTCTTTACGGTTACGGAGATGAAGGGCGTGCCGTCAGCACCCGAAAGAGACAGGACGGTGCCCGCGGTTATGGCCTGATTTTGTGCGAAAGAGAGGACATTTTGCTTGGAATTGCCCGCGGGCGTTTCCACCATGCCGAGCGGGCCTGCGGCAAAGAGGTAGCCGCCGTCGACGAGGATTCCCCTGTCAGCGTCCAGCGCGGCGTTTGCGCCCGAGGTGGGGCCGAACACGGTGAGCCTGCCGCCCGTCATGTTTATGGAACCGTTGGAGTCCACGCCGTCGCCCTCGGCATTCACGGTTATATCGCCGCCCGAGATGATGATGTGTTCTGTAACGGCCACGTCGTCGCTTGCGGCGTTTATGCCGTCGTCGCTTGACGTAACGTCTATCTTACCGCCCGTTATTTCAACGTAGCCGCCCTCTATCCCCTCGTAACTCGACGTAACGGTTATTTCACCGTCCGTTATCTTGGTGAGGACGTCGCTGGTCAGCGCGTCGTCGTAAGTGGATATGGTAAACGTGCCGCCGCGCACCGAAAGGTTGCCGCTGTTTGCGTGGACGGCGTCGTCCGTGCTGTCGATGACAAAGGTTCCGCCGTCTATTATTATGGAATAGTTCCCCTCGTAAACGGTTATCTCCTCGTCCGAGCCGTCCACGGGATATTCTATCTCCCCGACTTTAATTCCCTTGCAGCCCTGCACGAGACCGTAAATGGAACTTGCGCCGTAACGCCCCGCCTCGTCGCTTGCGATTCTCTTGTAGTCGGTGCCCGATTTTATGTATTTGAAGTCGTCGGCGTCGATTCCGTACTGGGTCATCTGGGTTTTGGGGACGAAGGTGCCCGCCGTCTTTATGTTGTAGTTGCCGCCGTCTATGTAAACCACGGTGTCGGCCTGTATGCCGTCGCCCTCGGTTTGACAGGAGTATTCGACGTTTTTCAGGTAAACGTAACCTTCTTCGGTGGTGAAGGCCGTCGTCTCGTCGTCGCATTCGGCGTTTATTCCGTCCTTACCCGCGGATTCGACGTTTATTTTGCAGTTGGAAGCCGAGACCGACAGCGCGGAGATCGCGTGGTTTGCGGCTGACAGCGTGAGCGAACAATCCACGACAGTGAGTCCCTTGCTGACCTTTACGGCGTTCTTGCCGCCGCTTTGCACGGACAGGCTGCCGCTGCCGTTGAAGGAGAGCGTTCCCTTGACGTGAACGGCGTTTTGTCCGTCTGCGGTGCATACGATAGAGTTGTCGCCGATGAGGGTTACGACCACCGTCGCGCCCTTCTTTGCAGATCCGTCAAGGGCGATGCCGTCGGCCCGCTCGACGTGCGCGCCGTCGAATATGAGGTGCAAATCGAGATTGGCCGCTTCCAGCACGATGCCGCCGTAGTTGCCGCTGAAGCGGTAAGTTCCGCTCTCGGAAATGCCGTACGCGCCGTCGGTCGGCTGCGCCGCGGTCGCCCCGCTCGCCGAAGTGTTGCCCGACAGCCCGCCGAAATCTTCGTCCGAGAAATCGTCCTTAACGCCGCCCGTAACGTCGTCGGCACTGTCGGCAACTTCGCCCGTGCCGCCACCGCCGAGGTAGTCGCCGGGGTTGACAAAACCCTTGGGTGGTTGGTTTCCGCAACTTGCAAAAACGCACACGGACAGGACGAGCGCCGTCAGAAATATTATTCGTTTCATGGTCGTCTCCTTTGAAATTATTTTATAATGTAATATTATAACATATTTCACCGTTTAGTCAAGCATTTTTACGTATTTTTGAATTTTTATAAACTTTGATGAATTTTTCAGCAGAAGATTCCGTCCGCAAAAACACCCCGCGGGAGAAAGAGAGATACGGCCGATGTGCGGGACGGTGCGGACGGCGGGACAAAAATATCAAAAGCCCCGTATTTCGCGCGAAATACGGGGCTTTTACAGTTGAAACGAACGCGGAGCGTGAGACCTCGGAGTATCTCCCAATTATAAAATCCTCGGGGCAGTCTTCAGAGTATCTCGAGGTTCTTGTGGAAGATGCGCTTGAAGTCTGCGCTGGTGTTGAGGGCGTTTTTGATTTCGAGCGAAGCGTCTCCCTCCACTTCCGTCTTCATGATGACGGAATCTCCCAAAACGTCGCAGTTTATGCCCGTGACGCAGCCCGACATGCTGCGGTCGAGACTTTCGGCAATTCTCAGCATGACGCCGAGTTTGCGGATGGCTTCGGCATCGTCCTCGGTTACGTAATCCTTATATCTCGTCCACTCGCTCATGTTGAAATCGTCGCTCTTGTAAGCCACGCACACGAGGGCGGCCATGACTATCTCCCTGTGGGTTATTCCGTAAAGGTGTGAATTGAGGATTATATATGCGCTGTGCTTGTGATAATCGTAATACTTTACCGTTTCGCCCGCGTCGTGCAGGGTGGCGGCAACCTTCAATATCTTGAGGTATTGGCGGGGGAACTTGTGCAGAACCCTGAGTTGCTTGAACAGCTGAATGGAGAGGTTGACCACCTGTTCCACGTGTTTTACGTTGCATTTATAATAGGTTACCAGCGTTTTGAGAGAATAACCCAAAACGTCGGTTATAGGCTTTTCTATGGTGGTGGGCACGGCGTAGTTGAACATTATGCCTTCTCTGAGACCGCAGCCCGAAACGGTGAGCTTATCTGCCGAGACGAACTTCAAAAACGCGTTTACGAGGGCGAGGGCGGCGGGCAGTATGTCCGCACGGGAGGAAGATATTCCCCTTATCCTCTTTTTACCGTCGAGGTCCATGGAACGTATCTTTTCGTATATTCCCGTAAACTCTTCGCCCGTGATGACGTAGTTGTGCACGATGTTGAGCGGGCATTTGCGCAGCATCTTGCTGATTTTTGCAAGCGTGCGGCAGGAGCCGCCCACGCCTATCACCTGCGTTTCGGGGTCGATGTTGACAAGCCAGTCGAGCTGCTTTAACTGTTCGGTAAAGAACTCCTCAATCTTTTCGGTCTGCTCGGTGGGGGTCAGCCCGTCGCTGCCGAAAAGTTCGGTTAAGGTTACGCTGCCGAAGGGCAGAGTTTCGTAAGCGAGGAGGTTGCGGCGGTTGTAGTAGACTATCTTGGTGCTGCCGCCGCCTATTTCTATTATCACACCCTTGGGTATGTCCATGGTGTTGATAACGCCTTTGTAGACAGAAGTCGCCTCTTCCTCCGCGCTGAGAACGCGGAGTTTTATGCCCGTGCTGGCGGCAACTTCGTCAAGGAAACTGCGCTGGTTTTTGGCCCTGCGCACGGCCGCCGTGGCAACGGCTATTATCCGCTCTATCTGATAAGCGTCGCACAGTTTGCGGAACATCTTGAGCGTCTTTATGGTTTCGGCTATGCGGGCGGGTTTAAGCAGCCCGTCCCTCTCCATGTCTCTGCCGAGACGCACGCTTTCTTTGAGTTGATCTATGACCATGAAATGACCGTCGCCCAGCATTTCGACAATAACGAGCCTTGCGGAATTGGAGCCGAGGTCTATAATTGCTATCCTTTCCAAATTAGGTTACCTCTTGTAATGTTGTTATCGGCAGTATTATAACATAATCCGCGGGATTTTGGTAGACGGAATCGCAAAATTTGTGCATTTTTTCGGCAAAAATTTTTGCCGTGCGGCAAAGCGGGCGCGCCGTTTATTTTCCGCGACGTTTTCCGCGCGTTTGAAGGCCTTTTTGTCAATATAATTCCCTCTGTTAAAAATATACAAAATGCACAACCGCAAGGGGCGTTTTTGCGTTGACACGGGTAAAATTGTGAAAATTTTTCAGTTTTTGGCAAGAAATTTCCGTTTTCGCCCCTCAATCCTCTTTTTTCTTGTTGCGGGCGGTGCGGAAGGCCGCGGCCGCCTGCGCGAGGGCCACGGCGATGAGAAAGCCGCCGAATATTCTGCCGAGGAGTTTGCCGCCGACGTTTGCCGCGATGTACGAGAAGGCGGCCGAAAAAGCCGCCCCGGGCAGGACGAGCAAGGGAAGCGAACGGAAGTCAACGAGTTTGTTCTTTATGTGGAAAACGAGGGCGACTGCCGCCATGGGCACGAAGGCGACGAGGTTTACGGCCTGCGCCCCGTGCTGGCCGACGCCGCCCGCGGCGAGCAGCAGCGGTATGAGAAGGGTGCCGCCGCCCATGCCCATTCCGCCGAGTATCCCCGCCGCCGCGCCCGCAAGGGCATAAACAACGTATTTCATATATGTAAGACCTTCAAAAACAGGCGTTTTTGTGGGAAAAAGGCGGCTTTTGAGGTAAAATCCGCCCCTCCGTAAGACCGAGAAAATACGCCGTCGCAAGTCCAAATACAGCACACCCGCCGCCCGTCCGACCGATGGGAAACACAGCAGCCGCCCACGGCAAGACCAAAAGGCAAGACAAGCCGACGGCGAATAAAGAGAACGGCGGTTGCCGGCTTGCGGCGGCTTATGAAACGGCGTTCTTACGCCGGCAATGAGCCGAAACCAAGTTAAAAGAACAGCATTCTTACGCCCGCGGCGAGCACGACGGCGGCAAAGATGAAGCCGAGGACGGAGTTGCCCGTTCTTTTGAGCAGGGCGGCGCCCGCCGCCCCGCCGGCGCAAACGCCGAGCGCGGCGGGGATTCCGCAGCCTGCGGGGAAGTTGCCGCCCGCGATGTACATAACCGCGCTGACGGCGGTGAGCGGAAGCATTACCGCGATGGCCGTGGCCTGCGCCCTTTTCTGTTCCAGCCCCGCCGCGACGAGGGCGGGCACCACTATCATTCCTCCGCCTCCGCCGAAAAAGCCGTTGACCGCACCCGCCAGAACGCCCGCCGCGGCAATGGCAAAGGACCTTAAAACGGGATTTTTCACACTATGATTATAAGCAACCGCGAGAAATTTATGGCAAAACTCAAAAAAATTCGGTTTAAGCCCGCAATAAATTTGCATTTGATGTTGAAATACTGTATAATATAAACTACCAAAAAAATTAAGGTGGCTTTGTATGTCTAAAAAAACAAACCGCAACGGAGTAAGATCGCTCATTGCGCTTGTAGCCGTCATGCTCATGACGGCGGCGCTGGCCCTCTACACCGGTTGCACCGACACCGGTTCGACAAACAGCAGTTCGTCCAGCTCTTCCTCTTCTTCTACGGAGACCACGCAGGACGCGCACACGCTGCTCAACGGCAGCTTTGAATACTACGCCGAAACGACCGAAGTATTCCCCTACAAGACGAATATCAAGTGGACAAACTCACGCGGTACAATCTGGGGTTCGGACTCGGCGGATAATTCCACCGCTTCTTCCGGCATAATCGACACTTCCGACGAGAAGTACAAGACCCTGCTTGAAGCCGTGTTCAGCGGAGACAAGAAGGTGGGCGACTTCCTCAAGACCAACGACGACGAGGAAAATCCCGAATACTTCAATCCTCACAGCCCGTCCTATTACGGCTTTACCGAAAACGACGGCCTGCCCGCAGGTTTTTCGGGCAACCGCGTGCTGATGATACACAACCGCACCAACAACGAAGGCGTGGGCACGGCGCAGTATTTCTCCACTTCCACCTATTCCACCCTCTCCCTGCCCAAGGGCAAGGCGGGCAGAATCACGGCGTGGGTCAACACTTACGGGCTTACTTCCAAATTTGACGCTTACGGCGCGTACGTGAGAGTGGTCAACCGCATCAACGCGGTAGAAGCCGCCCCTCTCACCGTAAAGAACATAAACACCGACGGACAGTGGGTCAAGGTTGACGTGTATCTCGAAGCCAACGAACTTTCGGATTCTACGTTCGTTGTCCAACTCGGCCTCGGCTTCGGCTCGGACAAGGTGGTTACCGAATACGTGGAAGGTTTCGCCTTCTTTGACGACGTAACGTTCACCGTGTTTGACGAAGAGGACGAGACTTACGCCGACGATACCGCCAAACTCGAAGAGGCCAAGCAGAACGCGGACAACCTCTACACCCCGCTTACCGAAGATGAAAACGGCGTTTACGCGCTTGAAAAAGACAACGGCAAGGACGTTGACGAGAACGGCAAGACTTACACCGAAAACAATAAGGAAAACCCGGAGACTTACTCCACGGTTACCGCCGCCGTCTCTTACAGCCAGACTACGGACGCGCTCGATTACGGCGAGGTTACTTCCGAATTCAACGAAAATGTAAGTAACGACGCCGATTATAACGAAAGCGTAAGCGGGTTTGCGGGCACCAACGTGGGCAAGGCCGCCCTTTCCGAAATAAAGACCAAACTTGCCGAATATGACGACAAGGCGTTTTCGGGCGACAAGGAAAAGACCGACAACTTCAGGTACTTTGCCGATACGGACGACTTCTTCTACTTCTACTACCCCGCGGGTCAGGGCGCTTCCTACACATCCACTTCCGCTCCCATAGAAGTGGCTGCGGGCGACAGAGTGCTGGTTACCTTCTGGGCCAAAGTAAAGACCAACGCCAAGTACAACGGCGCTACGGGCCTTACCGTAAAGGTACGCGACCGCGGCACCGAGGGACTTGACGAGGAATATTACGCGGAGACCACGGTTATTTCTTCCACCCTCTCCACGGGTACGGACAACAACGGCTGGACGAGATACACCGCTCTCATAGACAACACTACCAAGTTTGTAGACCCCGCCACCGCCGTCGAACAGGACGACGCCACCACGAGGTATTTTGACATACAGATAACCTTCGGCCCCACCGACAAGCACATAAACGACAAGACCCTCCTCCCCGAAGGTTACGCCCTTGTAGGCGACTTTGACAAGAGGCTTGTCGATGAGGACAGCCTGTCGCTGTTCCCCTCGGGTTCCAACCTCACGCTCAGCGCAGAGAGAGTGAACGTCAAGGCCGACGAGAACGACACCTATTCCTTCTCCGCAAGGCAGAGCGATATAGAATCGGGCGTAATAACCCAGCCCCTCAGCAACCTCATGCTCTACACGGCAAACGGCAAGTCGGGCATATTCAACAGCCAATACATAACCGAAATCGACGGCACGGACGTCAGCGGGCTTAAACCCAACAAGGACAACACGTACGTTCAGGCGCTTGCCATAGCCGCAAACGAAGGTTATTACAGCACGCAATACACCGTTGCCGCCAACACCACCGCGGCCATAACGGTAAGGCTCGCCACGCTCGGCGGAGCCAAGGCTTACGTAAACGCTTACAACAGAGACGACATACAGGATAAAGGTTACGCCAACCTCGTCCTTGCCAAAAATGCCGTTAAGACCACGAACAAACTGGGCACCGTCGAACTTGCGGCAGACTACGCCCTTGCCGTTACCGAATTGGACACCAAGGGCGAATGGGTTACCGTAAGGCTCTACATAAGGGCGGGAACCGAAGCCGTTAAATTCGGCGTTGACATCACCAACGGCGTGCGCAACCCCAAGGGCGAAACGCTCATTTCGGACGGCGCCGGCCTCGTCGTTGTGGAATCCTTCTCCGTTTCCACTTCGGACTCGACGACTTACTCCACGCTTAAAAATTCCGAGAACTTCCCCGAGGACGCTGCCAAGGTAGGCACGGACGTTCCCTTCGCCTACACGGTGGACCACTACATCGAAGGAACCGAGGACCGCAAGTACGTTGACGACGACAAGACCGAGCCTGAATACGACACCGTGGGCGTCAACCCAGACGGAACGTACACGCTCGGCGTGGCTCTCGATTACGACTACACCGTCGATGGTGAAACCACTTACGTGCGTTACGCCGACTTTTTGGCCACCAACTACGAGACCAAGACCTACGTCGCCGCCGAAACCGACACCGACGATACTTCTTCCGACGACACGAGCGCTTCCGACACCGAAACCGAGGAGACCGAGAACAGCGGTAACGACAGCGTGGAATGGCTGTACATCTCCTCCATCGTCATAGCGGCCGCCCTCCTCGTTGCCCTCATCGGCGTGATAGTCCGTTACTTCTATAAGAAGATTAAGGCTAAACGCACCCGCACGACGGCCTTCTACGACACGAGCGCGAGAGAGAGAACGCACAACAAGGCCATGCGCAACAAGGCCCTGCGTGAACAGCAGGCCGAAAATGCCGACGCGGATACCGAGACCGAGGACGACGAAGCTACGCCTTACGACTACGACGAGGCGAGCAGCATAGAAGAAACCGAGGACGAGGAGACCGAGGAAACGGCCGAGGAAACCGAAGAAACCGCCGAGGAAGAACCGACCAAGGAAACGGCTGAAGAAGCCGACGCGGCCGAAGCAAGCCCCGAGGAAACTCCCGTTGAGACTCCTGTTGAAACCACGGCTGAAACTCCTGCCGAAACTCCCGCGGAAACTCCCGCGGAAGAAACTCCGTCCGAACCTGCCGAAGGCACGGCCGACGACGAGCACAAAGACTGACGCTTTAAGGGCGGGGTTCCCCCGCCCTTAACATTTTAACATTACAACTCCGCCTTAACATTTTAACATGACAAAAGGCTCCCTGCGGGGAGCCTTTTTGTTTTGGTTTTGGGTTGGCGGCGTATCGGACGATAACAGACGCCTTGCGGTTGGCTTGCCAAAGCCAACGGTCAGGACGGCGAAAACCGCCGTTTTTGTGCGTAAAAGGGCACTTTTGACGTTTTACGCAGAACCGCAGACTTACTATATAATGCCGCTTTGACGATTGATACATAGCCGCATATTTGGCGACGGGGCTTGCGGATTACCCGACGTTGGCGTTGAAGAAGGCGAGGATGTCGGCGCGGGCCTGTTCGCGGGAGACGTCGTTGAGATATTCGTGCCGCGCGCCATTGTAGACCGCGACGTCCGCCTCAATGCCGTTCTTGCGGTAGAGTTCGGCAAGTTGAACGGGGCCTTTGCCCATTCTGCCCACGGGGTCGTTTTCTCCCGACACTATGAGAATGGGCAGATTCTTGGGAATGCCCGCCAAAACGCCCTTGCCGTAAGCGCCCGCCATGCCTTTGAAGAAACTACGGTAAAAGGCGTTTGACAGCACAAAGCCGCACCCGCCGTCGGCAAAGTAGCGGTCGGTCTCCTCTTTCAGCGAGGAGATGAACGAGCCGCCGACCTTCCTGTCGTAAGAGTCAAAAGTGAGCGTTTTTATGAGATTCGCGGGCTTTTTGCTTCGGCCGAAGAGGCACGCGGCACCCGCCACCAGCGCGCCCGTACGCACGAGAAAACCGCTGAGACGGTCGCTGCCGCCTATCACCGCGGCGCATAGTTTTCCGCCGTAACGCTGAATGTAACGCTGGGCTATAAACGACCCGTAACTGTGCGAAAACATTGCCACGGGCAAGCGGTATTCGGAAGAGAAACGGTCGGTAAGGGCGGTTTCGTCCCGCACGGTGTCCCAAAATATGTCGCCGCCGCAATAGCCCGGCGTGTCGGGGTCGGTCAGGCCGTGCGCGCGGTGGTCGTCGGCAAACACCACGTAGCCGTCGGATTGCAAAAATTGGGCAAACGCATCGTAACGGCCGCCGTGTTCGGCCATGCCGTGAACTATCTGTATCACCCCTTTGGGGTCTTTCGCCCCGTCCCACACGCGGACGCTTATCCGCTTGCCGTCCACGGGAGAGTTGAAGTCGATTATCCTCATAAGTCTCCTTTTTCGCGCATTAACACGCATTTTACCGCTTTTCTGTATTCGGAAAACAGCCGTTCGTACTTGTCCCTGTCGGGGCTTGGCACAAACACTCTGTCAATCTTTTTAAGCCGCTTTATCTCCGTTTCGTCCATGATACCCAACGCCACGGCCGCAAGGTAGGCCGCGCCGAGGGCGGTGCTTTCCCTCTCCGCGGGACGGACGAGGGGCACGCCGAGTACGTCGGATTGAAACTGCATGAGAAAATCGTTGGCGGAGGAACCGCCGTCGCACCCCGTTTCGGCAAGGCGGATCCCGCTTTCTAAGCACATGCAGTCGGCAAGATCGCGTGCGGAATAGGCAATGGACTCGAGCACGGCGCGGATTATGTGCTGTTTTTTTGTGGCGCGCGAAATTCCCGTAAAGGCCGCCCTCGCCTCGCTGTTCCAATAGGGCGCGCCCAGCCCCGTGAAGGCAGGCACGAAGTACACGCCGCCGTTGTCGCCCGCGGCAACAGCCTGCTGTTCGCTCTCGGAAGTGGAAGAAATTATGCCCAGCCCGTCGCGCAGCCACTGCACTGAACTGCCCGCGTTGAAAACGCTGCCTTCAAGCGCATAAGCCGCCTTTTTCGCGAAGGAATAGCCGATTGTGGTTATCAGACCGCTGTCCGAAAAGCAGGGTTTTTCACCCGTGTTCATCAGCATGAACATGCCCGTTCCGTATGTTATCTTTCCGTCTCCCGCGTCGAAACACGCCTGCCCCACGAGGGAGGCCTGCTGGTCGCCCGCAATGCCCGCAACGGGTATCTTGGCGCCGCGGTATTCAAAATAACCCACACGGCCCGCACATTCGACGGGGCGGGCCAGCACCGAGGCGGGCACACCGAACAGGGCAAGCAACTCCTCATCCCACCCGAAGGTGTTTATGTTGAAGAGCATGGTTCTCGAGGCGTTGGTGTAGTCGGTTACAAAACTGCCGCCCGTCAGCCTCATGATGAGATAACTCTCCACCGTGCCCATGCAAAGTTCGCCCCGCGCGGCAAGGGCGGCCGCCTGCTTGTTGTTTTTAAGTATCCACCGCATCTTGGAAGCCGAAAAGTACGGGTCGGGCACAAGCCCCGTCTTTTCTTTAATGAGACGGGCGTGCGGGGCAAGTTCTTTGCAAAAGTCCGACGTGCGGCGGCACTGCCACACTATGGCGGGGCCTACGGGCTTGCCGCTCTTGCGCTCCCACGCAACCACGGTCTCGCGCTGGTTGGCAATTCCTATGCCCGCCACCATCGAAGGCGAGGGCGCGTTGTCAAGTTGCTCTATCATGCAGGCGAGGGTGTTGGCGTAAATCTCTTCCGCACTCTCCTCCACCCAGCCGTGATGCGGAAAACTCTGCGTTACGGGACGGGAAGTTCCGCCCGCAAACGCTCCCTTCTCCACATCGTACAACATGGCGCGCGTGCTCGTCGTGCCGCAGTCGACCGCAAGAATATATCCCTTCATCTCTTCCTCCTCATCGTTTGTTTTTGCCCGCAGTGTGCTTTTTTGTCATGCGCTGCGGGGCGTTTGTCTTTTCTTTAATGGTGTTTGTTTTGTTCCGCCGCAAGTACACCCCCCTGCGGTTATCGTAAAAGTGTTTACTTTTTGCCGCGGTGTGGCGGTTTTATTTTCACGCCGCGGGGCAATCCGCAGCAGACGGACAGCCGCGGCGGAGAGTCCTTTTTTCAATTATATAACAAAAAAGATATTATTACAACTAAAAAGGGCATAATGAATATACTGAAAATATGAGAAATCTTGCGCTGACCGGCGGCGGTACGGCGGGGCACTGCATTCCCTGCCTCGCCCTGCTGCCCTATCTTGAAAAACACTTTGACAGAATAATATACGTCGGTTCCGAAAACGGGCCCGAACGCGCCCTTGCGGGGCAGTACGGCCTTGACTACTTCGCCGTGCCCGCGGCGAAACTGAGACGGAGCCTTTCGCTGTCCAATCTGAAGATTCCCTTCGTGCTCGTGCGCGGCGTGCGGCGTGCGGAGAAAATTTTGAAAGAACAGAAAATTTCGGCCGTGTTTTCAAAAGGCGGTTACGTTTCGCTGCCCGTGGCGGTGGCGGCGGGGCGGCTGGGCATTCCGCTCGTCATACACGAGTCCGACCTTTCGATGGGGCTTGCCAACAGGCTGGCGGCGCGTTACGCAACCGAAATACTCACCTCGTTTCCCGTGTCGTTCGGGGCGGGCAGCGTCTGGACGGGCGCGCCCATAAACGGCGCGCTGTTTGGCGTCTCGCGCGGGGAAGGACGGGCGCATTACGGAATTACGGGCACAAAACCCGTGCTGCTCGTAATGGGCGGAAGCAGCGGAAGCCTTGCGATAAACCGCGAAATAGGCCACATTCTCGATAAACTCGTCAAGAAATTCAACGTGCTGCACCTTTACGGAAAGAAAAATTCTCCGCTCGCTCCCACGGCGGGCTACTTTCCCGTCCCTTACGAAAACGAGATGAAGTACGCTTACGCCGCCGCCGACGTCGCCCTGACCCGCGGAGGCAGCAACTGCCTTTTCGAACTGCTCGCCATGAAGATTCCCGCCCTCATCGTTCCTCTGCCAAAGGATGAGTCTCGCGGCGACCAGATTGAAAATGCCCGTTTTTTTGAGGAAAAAGGGGCTTTCCGCGTGATGATGCAGGACGAGATCGTCCCCGACAAACTGTACGATGAACTTTGCGGGCTGTACGACGGCAGGCTGTCGTTCATCCTCGCCGCGCAGAGGTTCGACAGGGACGCGAACGCGAAGATCGCCCAAAGAATCGTGCGCGCTTCCCTCTCCCGCCCTTCCTGACGGGGGTCAGCAGGACGACCAGCCGTTCAAACGGGCCCGCAAACGGCAGCAGCACGGCGGTTACAAGCAGGTTGAACACCGTGTGAAAGTTGGCTATCTGCCGTTCGGTTCCGCCGCTTATCAAAGCGAAAAAGTGGCCTATTTCGCAGCTAAACAGCACGAGCGGGCCAAAACACAGCAGCGCGCCAACCACGTTGAACAGTATGTTTGCAACGGCCACGCGGCGGGCTTCGGGCGACATGGCGGTGCTTACCAACAGCACGGCGATCCCCGCGCCGATGTTGGTGCCGAGGATGAGGAACATGCTGTTTTCAAAGGTGATCAGCCCGTTGGAGGCAAGGATTATCATCACCGAACTCACCGCCGACGAACTCTGCACGATTCCCGTTATCAGTATTCCGTTGAAAACGAGTATCAGCGGGTTGTCCGCCATGAACAGCCTGCGGAAAAAGGCGAGGTCGCGGAAGGCGTAAATCGCACCGTTCATGATTTCAAGACCGATGAACAGCGTGCCGAAGCCGAACAGGATGTTACCCACCCTGCGGGCGGTTTCGCGGTGCGAAAATCCCAGAAAAAACCCGACGAAAGCCACGAGCGACGCGACGGCGGTAACGTTGAAGGCGTTAGTGCCCGAAAGGGAAACGAGTTGCGCCGTTATCGTGGTGCCGATGTTTGCGCCCATGACCACGGTTATCGCCTGACCGAGGCCGAGAATGCCCGCGTTGACAAAGCCGACGAGCATCATGCTCGTGGCCGTGCTGCTCTGAATCACCGCCGTTGCAGCCGCGCCCACCGCCACGCCCCGCAGGCGCGAACCCGTCGCCCCGACGAGCAGCCGCTTCATCCTCTCGCCCGCCACCGCCTGCATGTTGTCGCTCATGAGTTTAAGCGCGTTGAGAAAGACGGTTATCCCGCCAAGCAGAATCAGTATATTTTCCGTAAAACTTTTGAAAAGCATATTTATATCTATGCCGCCCCGTCCTCTTTAATGTAGATTTTGTTGCGGGCGGCTTTTTTCGTTGCTTTCAAGCCTGTCTGTTCGGTTGCCGAAAAAGTCAAAAACACCCGTTTTTGTGAGAAAAAGGGCACTTTTGGGTCTCGGGAGCGCCCGCCCGAGCCGCGCGAAAAGCACCGACGAAAAACACGGACGAGGCGCGGGAGGGCGAAAAATTTTGGGAGATTGTTCTTTGCGTTGACTTTTGCTTTACTTGAAAGGGCGTTTCGTTGTATAATTGAATCATGGACAGAAAAATCACACCTCCGCCGACGCCCGAGGAGTCGGGCAAGATATTCACGGCGGGCACGCTTGCAATCTTCGCCGCGTCGCTCGTGTTTTCGCTTATCTTTGCCAATGCGGAAAAGACCTTTGCCTACTATCTGCTGTCGTTTCTGCTGACGAGCCTGTGCCTCGTCGCGGTAATGGCGGTTTGGAGCGCGGTCAAAAAAAGACCGTTTTTAGGCGGTATCGGGCTGAAAAAGGCAAAACCAAGGTATTACGTCATGGCGGCGTTCGCCCTGTTCGGGGTGGTGTTCGGCCTTTCGGGAATCAACGACCTGTTCGTCTCCCTGCTCGAAAAAATCGGTTACGCCAAGGAGCCGATGTACATCCCCAACGACGAGGCGTGGCAGTACGCCGTGTGGGTGTTTGTCGTTGCAATCATACCCGCTATCACCGAGGAATGCTTCTTTCGCGGGTACGTTCTGTCGGGCATCAAGGGGCTGGGCGGCGCGTTTGCCGTGGTTGTGGGCGGAACGCTGTTTTGCATATTCCACCAGAACCCGCAACAGACACCATACCAACTCATCTGCGGAATGCTGTTCTGCCTCATCGCCGTCAAGAGCGGCTCCATCCTGCCGGGGCTGTTCATGCACCTTGCAAACAACCTTTACATAATAACGGCGGACTTTTTCAAAATGCAAATTTCGGACGGGGCGGCCGCCGCGATCATCGGGCTGGGGCTGGTAAGTCTCGCGGCTTCAGTCGCCTGCCTGCTCGTGGACAAAGGCGAAAGCCGCGCCGTCAACAACGCGGCCGTAGCGGCGGATAACAACGCGGACGACGGCGCGGGACACGGGGCAGAACGGGACGCCGCAATGGACAAAAGTGGCCTAAAACGCGAAAAAACGCGGTTTTTCATCACGGCGGCGCTGGGCATTGGCATCTGTGCGGCGCTGTGGATTGCCGACCTGCTCGCCTATATAAAATGGTAACCGTACCTCGGACGAAATCACAAAACCGAGACAATTGCAGGGCGCAACGACGACGCACGCACAATATATAACGATGGCGCACTTCCATTATATAATGTTGCGCGCGGGGCGAGACAAGTTAAACAAGACAAGACAAAAGCGATAAATGCGCTTGTCGCGGACAAGATTAAGGCAAGTTAAGCAAAACAAAGGCAAAAGACTGAAATGGTCAAGATAAAGATAATCTGCGCGGGCAGAATAAAGGAAAAATACTATTCGGAAGCGGCGGCGGAGTACCTCAAGCGTCTGTCGCGGTTCGCGCGCGTGGAGATTGCGGAGGTCAAGGAAGAGCCGCTTCCGCCCAACCCTTCGGCCGCGCAGGTGTCGGGCGCGCTTGCCGCCGAGGGCGAACGCATTGCCAAAGAGGCGGGCGACGGTTACGTTTGCCTTGCGATCGAGGGCGAAAAACTCTCTTCCGAGGCGTTTGCCGCCAAAATTGCCGCCGCGCGGGACAGGGGCGGCGACATCGTGTTTGTAATCGGCGGTTCGCAGGGAATCGACGCGGCCGTCAAGCGCAGGGCCGCCGCGCGCGTCTCCTTTTCCGACATGACCTTCCCCCACTCCTTTGCCCGCATAATGCTGCTCGAACAACTCTACCGTGCTTTCATGATAGACTCCGGCGGCAAGTACCACAAGTAGCCGCCCGCGGCTTTGCGGCCTCGGGTAACGGCTTTGTGTAACGGCGCTTGGGTAACGGCGATCTGTCCCGCCGCCTTGCTTACCGCAGGTTTTGGGGACAAATACCCAAAAAACTCAAAAATTTTTTGCTTTTTGACGTATCGGGCGTTTACTTTTTCAATATTTTATGCTATACTAACAATGCTATACATTTTCACAGGCTCAACAAGGGGAATACTTTTGGCAAAAATGTATTCTCTCGCCCTTTGTTTGAGGAAAATGTATAGCAACATTGAGAGGTGCATTTTTCGTGTGTCTCTCACGAGGCATACTTTTTTATTTATGGAGGTTACTTATGAAAAAAGCAATTTTTCTGTTCCTCTCCGCCGTTTTGCTGGTTTCTTGTCTTGCCCTGCTCACATCCTGCGGCGGGTTTCAGTGGGAAAACAACGGTTCGTTGGGTGGAAACAGTCAATCCGAACAGTCCACGGGCGGTTCATCGGGCGGACAGACTATGCCCGGTGGCGATTCATCGGGCGGACAGACTATGCCCGGTGGCGATTCATCGGGCGGGCAGACCACTCCCGGTGAAGAATATCCCGACGATTATTACACCGAAGGTTTGACGTTTGAATTGCGCACGGACGACGACGGGGACGAATATTACGCCGTTACTGGCTACAACGGTGATTCGCAAGAGGTTGTAATCCCCAACATTTATCTCGGTAAACCAGTCAAGGAAATCGGATATAGGGCGTTTTCTCAAAATAACAATATTACTCACATCACCATTGGCGCAAACGTTACGAGTATAGGAGAGTATGCGTTCTCTGGTTGCATTGGTTTAACAGGAGAATTAAAGATACCCGACAGTGTTACGAGTATTGGAAATTCTGCGTTCTATGGTTGTAGCGGTCCTACGAGTGTAGTGATAGGCGACGGTGTTACGAGTATAGAAGATTGGGCGTTCTCTGATTGCAAAGGTCTGACGAGCATTAAATATATGGGCACTCTTGAGGGTTGGTGCAAGATAGATTTTGCAAGTTCTACTTCAAATCCGTTATATTATGCTCATGAATTATATATAGGAGAAGAGTTGCTGGCTGAAGCCGATATACCTAAAACTATAACAGAGATAAAAGATTATGCCTTTTATGGTTACACAAGTATAACGAAGGTAACTATTCCGAGCACTGTTACGAGTATAGGAAGTTATGCGTTCTATGGTTGCATCAACCTGACAGGAGGATTAGAGATCCCCGACAGCATTACGAGTATAGAAAGTTATGCGTTCTATGGTTGCAGCGGTCTTACGGGAGAATTAAAGATACCCGACAGTGTTACGAGCATAGGAGGTGCTGCGTTCATGGATTGTAGCGGCTTGACGGGAGAATTAAAGATACCTGACGGCGTTACGAGTATAGGAGGTGGTGCGTTCGAGCTTTGCAGCGGACTGACGAGCGTTAAATACATGGGTACTCTCGAAGACTGGTGCAAGATAGAGTTTGCAGATTATTGGTCAAATCCGTTATCTTGTGCTCATGAATTATATATAGGAGATGAGTTGCTGACTGAAGCAGATATACCCGAAACTATAAACAAGATAAAAGATTGTGCCTTTTGTGGTTGCACAAGTATAACAAAAGTAACTATTCCGAACACTGTTACGAGTATAGGAAATAATGCTTTCTATAATTGCGACGGATTGACAGGAGACCTGAAAATACCTGACAGTGTTACGAGTATAGGAATTGGTGCGTTCTCTGGTGGCCGCTGGCTGACGAGTGTGGTAATAGGCTCCGGTGTTGCGAGTATAGAAGATTGGGCGTTCGGTAGTTGCTACGGACTTCAAACGGTCTACTACAAAGGCGCAAATGAGGCTGAATGGAACAGTATTTCAATAGGCATTGAAAACGACGAACTCAAAAACACCACTCGTTTCTATTATTCCGATACTCCAAATTACGATGGTGAACATTGGCACTATGATAACGATAAACCCACAGTATGGATGTACCGGGAAGTCGAAGATGACTTCTATACGTCAGGGTTAACCTTTGAGTTGAAAAATTCCGAAAGCGATGGCTCATATTATGTGGTAACAGGCTATAATGGCACGGACAAAGGAATTGTTATTCCTGCTACATATTCAAATTTACCGGTAAAAGAAATAGGCGAAAATGCATTTAGAGACAACGAAAATATTACTTATGTAATAATCGGTAAAAATATAGAAAATATAGGATATATGGCATTCTATAATAGTAGCCTGACAGGAGAATTAAAGATCCCCGACGGCGTTACGAGTATAGGAGGTGGTGCGTTCGAGCTTTGCAGCGGACTGACGAGCGTTAAATACATGGGTACTCTCGAAGACTGGTGCAAGATAGAGTTTGCAGATTATTGGTCAAATCCGTTATCTTGTGCTCATGAATTATATATAGGAGATGAGTTGCTGACTGAAGCAGATATACCCGAAACTATAAACAAGATAAAAGATTGTGCCTTTTGTGGTTGCACAAGTATAACAAAAGTAACTATTCCGAACACTGTTACGAGTATAGGAAATAATGCTTTCTATAATTGCGACGGATTGACAGGAGACCTGAAAATACCTGACAGTGTTACGAGTATAGGAATTGGTGCGTTCTCTGGTGGCCGCTGGCTGACGAGTGTGGTAATAGGCTCCGGTGTTGCGAGTATAGAAGATTGGGCGTTCCGTAGTTGCTACGGACTTCAAACGGTCTACTACAAAGGCGCAAATGAGGCTGAATGGAACAGTATTTCAATAGGCGATGATAACGACTACCTCAAAAACGCCAAACGCTATTATTATTCCGATGATCCAATCTACGATGGACAACATTGGCATTATAACCCCGACACCAATGAACCCGAAGTTTGGGCGGAATAAGTAACAAAAATCTCAAAAGCCCCGTAAATCTCACATTTACGGGGCTTTTTGGTTGTATCGGGGCGACACAGTTACCTAAAAACGGTCAAGTCGCCGCCGCAAAGGCATGGCAACGGAAACGAAGAAGTTGGCGCAAGGAGTAAAGTCAGATGAGGAGCATGCCTTCGGTCGATTCGATGACTTTGAAAATTTCGATTTCGCGGCCGGTCTGGGCGTCCACGTACACGAAGTACTGGCTTCCGCCCGAGGTGCCGAAGATTTCGTAGGCGAGTTTTTCGCCGCTGCCGACGGGGACGAGCGCGGTGCGCACGGACCTTACTTCGATGAGACCCTCGGCCTTTTGGCGGGCGGCTTCGGGCGAGATGGCGGCGGCGGGAAGGGTACGCTCGGCGTGGTTGAGGAAGTAGGACTCGGCCTCTACGGCGGAGACTATTCCCCTCTCCATGCAAACGTTGACTTTAACGAGGTCCGGATAGCAGACGACGCCGTTCTGCTCGTAGGCAAAATTGAACTGCGCGACGGCGCGGGACGCGGTTTGCCAGACGGGCTTCATCCCTTCAAATCCCGCCTTTTTCACGAAAACTTCGGCCACTTCGCGGCATTCTTCAAGGGTGAAAACGTCCTTGTCGCACGGCTCGTAGCAGTGGAACATGACGGGCCTGCCGCCCTGTTTGGAAATCTGCGCGTACATGAGCGAACCGTCCTCGTTTTTGGCCTCGATGTTGTAGGTGGGGATGTCGCCGTCGCTTTCGTTGACGACTTCGGCGTCCTTGACGGCGTATTCGGAGAAGATGGATTTGAAACTCTCAAGCGCTTCCTTACGGGTAAGTTCGGTGCCCTCAAGCCCGCGCGGGGTGCGCCGCTCCAGCCCGTCCGAAAACGGCCCGTCGTATATCATCTTGGGGTATTGCAGGGAGTTGTTTTCAAGTTCGTTCATGTTGGTTGTGATAACGTTGTCCTCCTCGGGCTTCAACAGGGACGTGAACTTGAAATTCTTGCCCATCTCGGCAGAGATTTTGGTGAGCGCCTGCTGAAGGTTAGAGTTGCGGCGGGAAAGTTCGGCGAGAATCTCGCGGTCCTCGGCGGTTATCTCCCCGCCGTCCGCAAGTTTGTAAGACAGGCTCTTGCTGAAGTCCCCGAGCTGGTTTATATACTTGCCCGTGGAGTATTTGGAAGAATCTTCGAGCGGAAGGGTCTGCAACTCGCTTTCGGCAAGTTCGCTCTGGACGATTATGTCGGTGAGAATCTTCTGCTGCTGGCGGGGCGTGGCGGAAACGGCCAACTTGCCGAGGTTTACGTCTATGTTGTCCACGCAGCCCGCAAGTTCGTAATATGCCCGCTCGTAAGTGCCGTTAAGCAGATTTTTACTGCCCGACATGTACAGCGCGTTGAAGGTGAACAGCGTTGCGAGCAGCAGGGTTGAGCAGCCCAGCGATATGACCGCGGCAAGCCAGCCGCCTATCCCGCGGGAACGCTTCTGCGTCCTGTCGGCGGCGCGCTGCTCCCTCTTTTGCTGTTTGAGAATGCGCTTGTTCTCCCGCTTTTGGGAGATGAGCCGCGCCCGTATCTCGGCCTTTTCTCGGCGGAGGCGAATCTTTTCCTCCCTTTCGCGGGCGAGGCGGTCGCGCCTGTCTGCCTTGGATTCGCTCTTTAACATATCCCTGCGCCTGATGCGCTCCTCACGCTTGGCAAGCCGCTTTTCGGCAAGCGAGGCCTTGCGCTCTCTGCGCTGCTCCTTTTTGTTCTCCGCGGCGAGGCGGCGCTGTTCTTTTCTGTTTTCGGCAGCTATTCTGCGCTGCTCCTTGGCTGCGGCGCGGGCCTTTGCAGCGGCGGCCTTGCGCTCGGCTTTAAGTTCGTCTTTTTTAACGCGTATCTGCTCTGCACGCACGCCGCGGGGCGTGTTTGCGCCTGTCTCGTGCCCTGCGCTTTTTTGGGCGGCAATTTTCTTGGAAGTGGCCGTTTTTGTGCGTTTTAGGCCACTTTTTGTCTTTTTGGTTCCGTTTGAAATGTTCTTGCGGGTGCCCGTTTTGCGGGTTTTTGCGGTGCTCTGTCCGCCGCTTTGCGCGGCGTTTTGGGTGCGGTTTTCAGCGGCGTCCGCGGCAGAAGTTTCCACTTTTTCAACCGCGCTGTTCATTTTATCTTCCATCTTTCATCCTCCTAAATTGCAAAAACATGGTTTCCTATGGTAACGACTACCTTCCTCGACAGAATCCACTTGCTCGTGGCGATTGCGGGGTTGTAATAGTAAAGGCAACCGTAGGTGGGGTCCCAGCCGTTCATGGCGTCCTTGGCGGCGCGTATGGCCGTTGCCGAAGGCTGGAGATTAATCTGCCCATCGGACACCGCCGTAAAGGCGTTTGCTTGATAGATTACACCGGATATAGTGTTGGGAAACGACGAACTTTTGACCCTGTTGAGCACCACCGCACCTACGGCAACCTGCCCGGTGTAACTTTCGCCGCGGGCTTCGGAATGGATGAGCCTGGCGAGCAGGTAGGTGTCGGAGTTGGAATAGGCGTTGCTCTGCGCACCGCCCGAACCCGACGACGCGGCCATTCCGAGCGCGGCAAGCGTTTTGGGGCCGACTATTCCGTCGGCGGTAAGCCCGTTTTTCTTTTGGAAATATACGACGGCCTTACGTGTTGCGGAACCGAAAATTCCGTCCACCGCGCCGTCGTAATATCCCCAATTTTTAAGTTTGCGCTGCATGGTCCTGACCTCTTCGCCTGTGCTGCCCTGCCTTATTGCGGCGGGCACGTCGGCTTGAAATCCGGCCGATGCCGTCGTAGCGGCCGCCGCCATGCCCGAGAGGGCAAGAACGAGCGCCACCACGGCGAATATCCTCTTTTTTATCATTTATATATTTCCTCCTTCGTGCCTCGGCACGTTGTTGACTTGGTTTTGTTGAGCGTTTTGATTTTTGTAAATTGCGCGTTGCGTGTTGTCGGGGCTTTGGCCACGCCGTTGGATTTGAACTGTCCCGACGGCGCGCGGCCTCCGCAGAAATGGCGGTTTTTGTGCGATTCAGGGGACTTTTTTGGTTTATGACCTCCGTCGGTTCCTTCCCCTCTCTTTGTCCGCCGCCCGTTGCGGCTTGGCGATAAAGGGTCAGCGCCCGTCCTTCCACTTTTGTATGATTTCGGCTATCTTCGACCTGTAAACCACGTTGTCCCCGCCCGTAAAGCACAGCGGCGGGTAAACCACGCACCACCAATTGTCGCCCTTGCCGCTGCCGAGGTTTACGATGAGAGCGTCGTAATAACCCGCCTCGAGGGTGAGGTCCCCGTACACACGGGTGGGGAACTCTTCGCAAGCGACCCGGGCCTTGGAAGTGTAACCGAACCCTTGCTCGCAAAGAACGGCGTTCGCCGCCGCTTCTATCCCGCAAATGTGCGTTTTAAGCGTGTTTTGCAGGGCTTCTTTGCTCTCCGCTTCGGCGACGAGGGGCGTGAGATACTCGACGACTGCGTCCTTGACGAGATACTTTACGTCCTGATCGTCGGCGTCGTTGGAGTCCGCCCTGATGTGTATGCGCAGATATTCGGTCTGTGGCGCGCTCTCGCCGCACGCGAGCACGGCCGTCAAAGTTATTATGGATAAACAAGCCAAACTTATGCAAAAATTTTTCATGCCTTTCACCTCACACCGATTATTGACGCATGGGAAGGAATTTATACTTTCACATTGCAAAATCCGTCCGTCCGTTTCACGGCATAAGCAAAGGGCTTGTACTGCAACGGCATAAGGAAAGGGCTTGTTCCGAGGAGGAACAAGCCCTTTGGGTAAAATCTAACAGATTAAGTTTTACCCGCAAACTTTATTGCGGGAAACCCGACTTACTTGCGGGGATTTTTGATGTTTGCCTGAGCCGCTGTACTACTTACAAGGGGCGATGTAAGTTTAATTACAGTGTTTTGGTATCTAATTGCCATTTTATCCTCCTCTGGACAGTTTATTATAACATATTGGACTCTTTTAAGTCAACAAAAGAGACCGATTCACTCGGTCTTTTTTAACTAATTTTAGGCGTAAATAGTACTAATACTCCCGCCATTGGTTGTTCCTCAACATTCCTTTAACTTCCTTTCTGTAAGTTCTTTTGCCTACTCAAATTCTATCGTCAAACTACAAATCTCTTTACTTCTCTTACCCAATCACCTGCACTTTTACAAACAAAAGCGCAATGAGTTGTTCAAAGTAAGTTTTCCGACCGAAGTTTACTCGGTAGGATTAAGAGTAAATTCTATATGCTTCTCTCATATGCCAAGTAATTCCAACAGCTTTGTTGTCATTCTATAACTTCATGCTGTCTAAAAAAATTTTGTATGACTTCCTTGCTGTACTTGTCCTCTACTTTCTTTTCTATGAAAATAGTCAAATTGTCCAAAGACCGTGTTAATGCAACATATAGCAAATGTTTGGTCTTATTGTCATCCTTTCTTTCCCCAAATAAATAAGGCGCCAAGTCCGTTGTTAAAACAAAAAGACAATTATTATCTTCTTGCCCCTTTACAATCTCAATTGATTTGATAGTTATAACTCCATTTTTATACGTTACAATTGAATCTGAAATTGCCGAACACAATGAAGCAAACTCCTTATTAGAAAGTACATCTAATGTATGGTTATTAACATATTTTCTAACCACATTAGATTCATTCCTTGATATACTAAAATCTTTTAGCATACACTCAGAAACATAAAACGCATCTCTTTTGATTTGCAGTTCACTTTTTACTGTTTTATATTTTTTGTTCAAGACACGATATACTTCATCATACAAATGTTCAAGTCTTGTATCTTTTTTATCTTGGTGCGTATCAAACGCATCGTCTTTCTTGCTTATAAATTTAAGTCCAAAATTATCGGAATTTATGTATTCCACAACATCGTGAATTTCCGATTCAAAAACGATTGTTATGCTTCCGCTATTGTTTGTAGCATCGGCGAATTGTCTCTCATTCATAGGTGCTAATAAATTCGACAATTCTAAATGTTTTTGCGGCGAACGATAACATAAAGTGCTGATTGCCGCTTTCCCGTGCAGTGAACTGCTCTCTCACTACTTTCCCTATCACGAAATGGACATACGGCAGTCGGTAGATTTGTTCGCTTCGAGATTGAAAATCGAATCGTCCTTAAAGCGTTTGCGGACGGCAAAGCACATATCCCAATCGCAACTCTCCATTTTAAGTGGCATCCCTCTGCGCAATATAAAAGCGTATGAACAAGGCAAAATCGACATAAGCAAGGCGCAAGCCGAAACCTTATATGCTCTTTCAAAGACATTGAATTGCACGATAGAAGATTTACTCCTTTAACATTCCCTGCGGCTATCCATAGCGGATAGCCGCTTTCCTTTTGTCATTTTTATGCCTTACTAAAGTCCTTGCTCATATATAGCCGAAACCGCAATATAGTCCTTTAATGCCAAATCCAAAACAGTATTGTTTTTTATCATTTCACATATTGCAGTTTCGCTCTCTTCCTAATATCTATATTTTAGCACTTTTTTAGATAAATCAAGTGTTCAACTTGTGTGGAAAGAAATATTTTTTCGTTTTTTTACCCTTTTAGAAGCAAAAGAAAAGGGCTTATCTCGTTGAGAAATAAGCCCTAAACCACAATATATTGTGTTTTAATTTTTATCGACCGCTATTTAGTCGCCCTCGGATGTCGTATATTCGCCTGAGCGGCGGCGAGGCGGGCCGTAGGCACGCGGTAAGGCGAGCAGGAAACGTAATTGAGGCCGATGTTGTGGCAGAACTCAATGGACGAAGGATCACCGCCGTGTTCGCCGCAGATGCCGACGTGCAGGTTGCCGTTGGCCTGTTTGCCGAGTTTGACGGCCATTTCCATGAGTTTGCCCACGCCTTCGGTATCCAGTTTGGAGAAGGGGTCGTTTTCGTAAATTCTGTTGTTCAAGTAAGCGCCGAGGAACTTGCCCGCGTCGTCACGGCTGAAGCCGAAAGTCATCTGCGTGAGGTCGTTGGTGCCAAAGCAGAAGAAGTCTGCCTGCTGGGCAATCTTATCGGCGGTGAGGGCGGCGCGCGGAATTTCTATCATGGTGCCGACCTCGTACTTTATGCGGGTGTTTTTGCTTGCAATGACCTCTTCGGCAGTGCGGACGACGATGTCCTTGACGTACTTCATCTCCTTGACTTCACCCGTCAGAGGAATCATGATTTCGGGAACGACGTTCCAATCGGGGTGTCTTGTCTGCACGGCGATGGCGGCCTTGATGACGGCCTTGGTCTGCATGACTGCGATTTCGGGATAAGTAACCGCAAGGCGGCAGCCGCGGTGCCCCATCATGGGGTTGAACTCGTGCAGGTCGGAGATTATCTGCTTTATATCTTCAACGGTTTTCTTTTGAACCTTGGCGAGGGCGGCGATGTCCGCCTCCTCGGTGGGTACAAATTCGTGCAGCGGCGGGTCGAGGAAGCGGATGGTAACGGGCTTGCCGCCGAGGGCTTCAAACAGACCTTCAAAGTCGGCCTGCTGCATAGGCTCTATCTTGGCAAGGGCCTTTTCCCTCTCCTCCGCGTTGTCCGAACAGATCATCTCGCGGAAGGCGCCGATTCTGTCGGGGTCAAAGAACATGTGCTCGGTACGGCACAGGCCTATACCCTGCGCGCCGAACAAGGCCGCCTGACGGGCGTCCTTGGGGGTGTCCGCATTGGTGCGTACGCCGAGGGCCTTGTACTTGTCCGCCAGATCCATTATGCGTTTGAAGTAACCGCTGTTGGGGTCGGCGGGGACGGTGGGCAGCACGCAGTCGTAAATCTTACCGGTGGAACCGTCAAGGGATATGCCGTCGCCTTCGCGGTAAGTCTTTCCGCCGAGGGTGAAGGACTTGTTTTCTTCATCCATCTTGATGTCGCCGCAGCCCGAAACGCAGCAGGTGCCCATGCCTCGGGCGACGACTGCCGCGTGCGAAGTCTGGCCGCCGCGGACGGTGAGAATGCCCTGTGCGTACTTCATGCCCTCTATGTCCTCGGGCGAAGTTTCGAGACGGACGAGAATGACCTTTTTGCCGGGTACGGTCTTGCCGTTTTCGTCTTTGGAAGGTTTGCCGAGCCTTACGGCGTCCTCTGCGGTGAACACTATGGTTCCCGCGGCGGCGCCGGGAGAAGCGGCGATGCCCTTCCCCACCACGTTCTTCTCGGCCTGCTTGAGGGCGTTGGGGTCGAACTGCGGGTGCAGGAGCATGTCGAAGGTGGAAGCGTCTATCTGGAGAAGGGCTTCCTTTTCGTCTATCATGCCCTCGTCTATGAGGTCGCACGCAATCTTGATGGCGGCAGCGGCCGTGCGCTTGCCGTTTCTCGTCTGGAGCATGTACAGTTTTTCGTTTTCCACGGTGAATTCCATGTCCTGCATGTCTCTGTAATGGTCCTCGAGAATCTTGCAGACTTCACGGAACTGCTCGTAAACCTTGGGGAACACGCGGGCCATTTCGTCAATGTGCATGGGGGTGCGCACGCCTGCAACGACGTCCTCGCCCTGTGCGTTGATGAGGAATTCGCCCATCAGCCCCTTTTCTCCCGTGGCGGGATTGCGGGTGAACGCAACGCCCGTGCCGCAGTTGTTGCCCATGTTGCCAAACGCCATCATCTGGACGTTTACGGCCGTGCCCCACGAATAAGGAATGTCGTGGTCCCTCCTGTAAACGTTGGCGCGTTCGTTGTCCCAAGAACGGAAAACGGCCTTTATCGCGGCAAACAGCTGCTCTTTGGGGTCGCTGGGGAAGTCCGACCCTATCTGGTTTTTGTATTCGGTCTTGAACTGTTCGGCAAGGGCTTTGAGATCGTCGGCCGTAAGGTCGATGTCGTTTTCCACACCCTTGTCCTTCTTCATCGCGTCGATGAGTTTTTCAAAATAAGACTTGCCGACTTCCATGACGACGTCCGAGAACATCTGGATGAAACGGCGATAGCAGTCCCACGCCCAGCGGGGATTGCCGGATTTTTCCGCCATGACTTTGACGACCTGCTCGTTGAGACCGAGGTTGAGGATGGTGTCCATCATGCCGGGCATCGAAGCGCGCGCGCCCGAACGGACGGAAACGAGCAGAGGATTTTCGAGATCGCCGAACTTCTTGCCGGTGATGTGCTCGAGTTTGTCTATGTACTCCATTATTTCCGCCTGAATGTCGGGCCCTATCTGCCTGCCGTCCTCGTAATAACGGGTGCAGGCTTCGGTGGTGATGGTAAAGCCCTGCGGGACGGGTAGACCGATGTTGGTCATTTCTGCGAGGTTGGCGCCCTTTCCGCCGAGGAGATTCCTCATCTGAGCGTTCCCTTCGGTGAAAAGATAAACGTATTTCATAAAATTGCCTCCTGTTTTACTCCAAAAGAATTTGTTTTCAAACCTTATACTATTATAATGTTTTTTTCTTGATTTGACAAGTGTTTTAACACACGTTGACGCAATTTGTCCGTCCGCTCGTTCAATGCGTATTTTCGGCGTTAATGATGATAAAAAGACTGTTTTTTTACACAAAAGGGCAACGGGAGCAGTGCGGGGACGCAAAAAATCTGCACGGACGGGGTGCAGACAAGGGGTTTCGGCGGGTCATTGGCGGGAGTTTTGGGAGGAGTTTGGGGTGGGTTGTCGAAGTTGCGGCGGCATGTTGACGGCATGTTGGCGGCGGGGTTGGCGGCGGGCGGAAAACATAGACAAACGGCGAGGCGGCGAGGCTGTTTGGTTTGGCGTTTTCAATTTGCCGTATGCTATCTTTAATCTGGGTGCGTGCGTATGGAGGGTTATGAGACGATGCGAATGATGTGGCGGGTTGCGGGCGGATGGCTATCCCTTGCCCGCGGACGTTCGGCCGAGGACGGCGCGTTCGCCCTCTCGGCAGAGTAGCCTTTCGGCAAGGGGCACGGCGGCGACGTAACAGCCCGCGCACAGCAGCGAGGAAAAGACGAACCAAGCCCTTCCCGAAATGACGCGGCAGACGGCAAACCCCCCTAAAACGCACAAAATCCCGCATATTGCAAACAGCGACAGATCGGTGGCGGAGGCGGCCGCAACCCGCGGCGAAAGGGCGAAACGGGCGTTTACGGCAAGCGCGACGGCGTAAGATATGTCCGCCGCGATCACCGCGCCGAGCACGCCCGTTTTGGGATCGGACGTGAACAGCGCGCACAGCGCCGCCCTTACGGCAAGCGCCGAAAATGCAGATATTACCGCAATTTTTTGCTTCCCTCTGGCGATGAGCACGGCGTTTACCGTCTGCAAATAAGACAGCAGCACGACGGACAGCGAGTCGAGCACGAGGACGGCGGCGGCAGTTTTGGCAAGCGCGGTGTTCATGCCCGAGTACAAAAAGTTTATGACACGGGGCGAAAACACCGCGAGGAAAACCGCCGACGGAACGGCAATAAACCCCGTAAAACGCAGAGAATCTGCAATTTTTGCGTCGCTCTCCCCCGTTTTGAGCGCGGGAATTACGCTGACGGCCGCGCCGTAAGCGAGGGCGATGGGCACGCCCGTTATGGCCGCAACGCTGCCCGAGTACACGCCGTAGATGGCGGCCGCGTTGTCGGCGTAACCATTCATGACGTTAATCACGATAAAACTGTCGGCAAGGTGGCCGAGGGGCAGAAAGAGCGAGGCGAGGGCGACGGGAAAGGTGGTTTTGAGTATGTCCGCCGCGCTCCCCGACGGCCGCGTTGCCGAAAATCCGTCGAATTTCAGGCGGATGTACAGGTAGAGAACGGCGGCGGCTTCGGAAACGGTTACCGCAAGGGCCGCCATGCAGGCCGCAAGCGGCGTGTCGTGGGCAAACCTCGCGCACATCAGAAGGCCGAAAGCGGCCTTTACCACCTGTTCGACTATCTGGGAAACGGCCGTCGGGTACATGTTGCCCTTGCTCTGAAAGTACCCGCGGATACACGAGATTACGGCCACGGCAAACACGGACGGGGACAGCGCGGCGTAAACCGTTCCCGCTTCTGGACAACCCTGCAGCCGAGCCAAAAAACCCCCTAAAACGCACATTATCACGCTGCAGGCAAGGCCGATTCCGCCGAACAGCAAGAGAGAACGGCAGAGCATTCCCATCGCCCGCCCCTCCTCTTTACCCGCGATGAGCGCGCTGAGCGCGGCGGGGATGCCCGTGGACGAAAGGGTGAGCAGGGCGAGGTAAACGGGGAACACCGTCTGGTAAAGGCCGATGCCTTCGGGACCGATGGTTCGGGTGAGCGGAATGCGGTAAACCGCCCCTATAATCTTTGAAATCAGCCCGCCGACGGCTATGACCGCCGCACCCCGCGCGGCGACGTTCATCTTAAAACGCGGGCTTTTGGCAAACGTGCGGGCTTTGGCGGGCTGGCCGTCTGTGGCAATCGGCGCGCTTTCTCGGGAAAGCGGGCAGTCGGGTTGCTGCGGGTTGCCTTCTATATATTGAGAGCGGTTGTCGGGTTGTTGGGCGAGGCCTTGGGAAGGCTGCGGAATATCGGATTTACTCATTCGCAAAAACTGCGGGCGAGCAGTTCGGCGCCGAGTTTTGCAATTTTAACGTCGGTCTCCCTCATGCGCGATTGCTCGTCAAACGAAAACAGAATGCACGCGCCTATGCAGTCGCCGTCCACCGAAACGGGCGCGATAACCTGCGAAAGACAGGGTTTTTCTTCCTCGTTCGTAAGGCTTACGGCCGTGCCGCCTTCGAGAACGTTGACTACGAGCACCCGCCCGTTGCGCATGACCCGCTCGAGGTCCTTGGAAATCCGCTTGCCCGCCATTTCCCTGCCGCCGCCCGAACAGGCGATCACGGAGTCGGTGTCGCAAACGGCCGCCGCGCACCCGCCCGCCGAGGCGAGGCATTCGGCAAACCGCTTTGCAAACCCGTCGAGACTTTTGATGGGAGAATATTTTTTTAGCAGAAGTTCGTCGCATTCGGTGAATATCTCCAGCGGGTCGCCCGAGGAGAGCCTGAGCGTCTTTCGTATTTCCTTGGGGATGACCACCCTGCCGAGGTCGTCTATTCTTCGCACAATACCTGTTGCTTTCATCGTTTTCTCCTTTGAGGTTTTCCTCTTGAATATAGTTTTTTTAACCTGTCGAAAAATATGCGCAAAAGTCCGCGTGGGGGCGACGACGGAAGAACGGAGCGAGGCGGCAAACACGGGCGCGGCAAAAGAGCAAAGCACGGCACTAAACGAAACGCGGCGGGCATAAAGAAACAAGGCAACGGACAAAGCAGACCACCGCGTGAGCAAAAAGGCAACACGGAGGCAATAAGCCCCCTTTTTCTCACAAAAACGGCATTTTTATTTTGCGACGGAAAGGAACGACGCCAAGCCATGAACGCGGCGGGCGGACAAAAAGATAAAACAAAGACGGCGGAGGCGGGACTTTTGTCCCGCCTCCGCCGCCCTTTATATATCCCTTTGAGGAAGGAAGAGTGAGTGAGGTTGGATTTCATCTCCCTTTTATAAGGAAGAGTGCAGTTTGGATTTTTTACCTTTTATAAGGAAGATTAAGGTTTTGAGTTTTTTACGTTACCCATGGAGGGCATTTTACGGACAGCGGGGTTATTTGCCGCGTTTTTTGCCCGTGTAGAACGCGCCGACCGTGCCCGGGCCGCAGTGGCCGCCTATCATCATGCCGAATTCCATGATCACGGGCTTGACGTGCAGGCCGCGTTCTATCCTGTCGGCCGTCTCCTGCGCTTCTTCAAGGCAGTCGGCGTGGCCGACGATTATGAGGCCGTGCTCTCCCGAATAATTTTCGATTACGGAATCGGCAAGTTCGTACACCGATTTCTTGCGGGTAAGCACCTTTTTTGCCACCGAAAACCGCCCGTCTTTATCCAGAAACATCAGCGGCTTTATGCGGATGGCGTTACCGATGGCGGCGAGTATCTTGGGGATTCTGCCGCTGCGGGAAAGGTAAGTGAGATCCTCTGCGATGAAGAAATGGCAGATGTCCATCCTGTGATTTTCTGCGAAAAAGGCCACTTCTTCAAAAGTTGCGCCCCTTGCGGCAAGTTCCGCCGCCATGATTGCGAGAAGCCCCTGCCCGAAACTTCCGCACGCGGTGTCTATGACCGCGAGTTTTTGCGAGGGGTACTTTTTCCGAAGCGACTCGGCGGCAGCCGCCATGTTGAGGTAGGTGCCCGACAGCGTGGATGAAAAGCCGAGATGCACGACGTCCGCACCCTGTTTAAGCAGGTTTTCAAAATATTCGGCGGCGTTGGTCTCGTTGATGAGGGCGGTGGAAGTCAGCGCGCCCGCACGCATCCGTTTGTAACATTCGGAAGGGGCAAGCCCCGTAACCGTGTCGTAACAGTCGTTGCCCACGCAATAACTCATGGGGGCAACGCTTATGCCGTATTTTTTTGCCGTTGCGGCGTCGAGGTCGCAGGTCGCCTCGGCAGAAATAACAATGTTCATCATTCCTCCATATTATTCTCTCGCTTCGGCGGTAAAATAAACGCTGAGCGTGCCCGGTCCCGAATGGCTGCCTATCACCATGCCGAGGTCGAAAACCACGGGCTTTATCCCCGTTGCCTTTTCGACGTGGCGGGACAGAAGGTCGGCCTCTTCGGGACAGTCGGCGTGGGCGATGTATATCCTCTCGATGCTCCTGTCGAACTTGTCGGCCGTGTAGTCGGCAAGGGCAAGCACGGACTTCTTTCTCGAAAGCACCTTTCTGTAAGGCACGAGTTTGCCCTCCTTGTCCATGTGCATTACGGGTTTCATGTGAATGGCGTTGCCGAGCAGCGCCGTCGCCTTGGAAATGCGGCCGCCGCGGGCAAGGTACTTGAGATCGTCCACCACGAAGTAATGGACTATCCTGTGCTTGAGCGCTTCGGCATAAGCGACGGTTTCGTCAAACCCGTGCGTCTTGGAATATTCGGCCACGGCAACCGCCAGAAAACCCTGCCCGCCGCACGCGCACAGCGTGTCCACAACGGCAAGTTTTCTATCGGGATACTTGGGTTTAAGATTTTCGGCGGCGGTGATAAAACTGCCCGCCGTGCCCGAGAGCGAACTTGAAAAGGCAAGGTGAATTACGTCCTTCCCCTCTTTGAGAAGAGATTCGAGGTGCGCCTCGGCGTCGTACTCGTTGACCTGCGCCGTCTTGGTAACCGCGCCCGCCCTCATCTTGTCGTAAAATTCGTGCATGGTGTAGGCGCCGTCGCCCATGAGGTGGCGTTCGCCGTCCACGCTGTATTCCATGTTTATTATCCTTATGCCGAGGGGAGAAGAAATCTCCTCGGGCAGGTCGCAGGTAGATTCGACCGAAATTATAATGTCGTCCATAATGTTACTCCTGTTTGGTTTTTGAGACCCGCGCACATGCGGGGTTGGTTTTGTAAACGCAGCCGCGGGTTTTATAAACGGGCTTATAATATTGTCCGCGGCGGTCGGTTTGCATGGGGGGTATTTTATAATGTTATAAACGCACGCGCGTTATAATGTTAACGACAGCGCACGGGTCAGTTGGTCTGCTTTTTGAGAATCACGCCCTGAGAGGCGAGGGATTTTACCACTTCTTCGGCCATGAACCTGTGGCCGCCCGCGTTTGGATGAATGCCGTCCTGACAATAGTTGTCAAGGTAGTTGCGGTCGAGCAGAAAGCCCGTGCGCAGGTCTATCACGGGACAGCCGAACCTGCCCGCCGCCTTGAGAATGACGTAATTGTAAACTTCCTGCCCGCGGTAGACGTTGGTAATGTCCCCTTCGAAAAATTCGAGCACGCGGCTGCCGTCGCAGGTTTTGGAGATTACGTTGGAAAAGTAACGCCCCGCGTCCACGGGCGGAATGGTGGTGAGTATCACCCTTACGCCGTGCGCTTTCAGCATCTCCACGTTTTTGCCGAGCAGTTTTTCAAACACGTCCACGGGGGTCTTGGGCTTGTGTTCGGCACGGGGAGAAGAAGCGACTTCCTTCCAATCGTAGTCGGCGTCGTTGCCGCCTATGCTTATGACGGCGTAATTGTCAAGCGCGGGGTCCACGCCGCGGCCGAAGCGTTCCATGGTGCCCTTTGCGTCAAGGCGCGACAGGGTCTGGCCGTATTGCGAATAGTTTTCTATCTCGTAGCCGTATTCCGATTCTATTATGTTCACGACGCCTGCGTCGAGTTTTTCGTATTTTTCTCCGTCCGTAACTATACCCTTGGGTATTGAGTCGCCGAACACCGCTATCTTGCCTTGCATGAACTTTCTCCTCCGTTTTGCGGTAATATCAATATACACGCGCGGGGCGGAAAAATCAACCTACTTTCGGGTGTGCGGCCTCTACGATACGGGTTTGGGTCTCTACGATAGGATTTTCGCCCTCTACGGACAAAAAAAGCCGCTCTACCGCGTTAAAACTCAACTCTACCCACGGTAGAACCCCCGTAAATCGCTTGCTTTCGCGCACTTTGTGTGGTATAATACGGGCATGGAAGAATTGAAGAGCAACGTGGCCAAAAATATCGCCGCGCACCGTAAAAAACTGAATCTCACGCAATTGCAGCTGGCGGAAAAGCTCAACTATTCGGACAAGGCGGTCTCCAAGTGGGAACGCGGAGAGGCCGTGCCCGACGTGTATATTCTGCACGAACTTGCGGAAATGTTCGGGATAACGATAGACGAGCTGATAAGCGCCGAGCCGCCCGCGCCCCCAAAGCGGGAACGCGGCGTAAACGTGCGCAACCGCACCATAATATCCCTGCTGTCGGTGGGGCTGGTGTGGCTGATTGCAACCGTGCTGTACGTTCTGCTGCGCTGGGCGGGCGTCAAGGGCGAACTGTGGCTGGCGTTCATATACGCGCTGCCCGTTTCGGCAATTGTCGCCATAGTGTTCAACGCAATCTGGGGCATGCGCCCCATTACCGCCGTGCTCGTTTCGGTGCTGATATGGACGCTCGCCCTCTGCGTGCGGCTTACCTTTGCCGAAACGGATATCTGGCTGATCTTCATGGTGGGAATCCCCCTGCAGGTGCTTACCGTGCTGTGGTTTTTGATGAAGAAGAAAGGAAAGAAAAAATAAAACTTTGCCCTTCGGGCAGCGAAGGTATGCGCACCGTGCGGGGCTGAACCGTCCGTTGCAAGGCGGGCGAGCGGCAAGTTGCCAACTTGTCCCCTCTGCCCCTTCTGCGAGGTAAAAATGCCCTTTTTCGCGAGAAATACGGCCTTTTGCAATGACCGACCGCCGAGGCGCAAGACATAGCAAGGCAGAAAAAACGCCGCGGGAGTAGAACGGGAGAAAACGAACCGTTACCGAAAAAGAGACACGGGACGGAGAAAGAGTTTAACGATGAATGGTGTAAGAGCAACTAAATTCGGGCTGAGCGGAACCGCCCTCAAACTGATAGCCGCCGCGCTGATGATTATAGACCACGCGGGGCTTATCTTTGAGCCGATGATGAACAGAACGTCCTTCCTCGTTCTGCGCGCCATCGGGCGGGTGTCCATGCCCGTGTTCGCCTTTATGATTGCCGAAGGGTGCCGTTACACTTCCGACCGCAGGCGTTACTTTGCAAACCTGTTTCTCCTCGGAGTAATCTGCACCTCCGTCATGTACGTGGTGATGGACAACACCGTGCAGCTGAGCATATTCACGACGTTCTCACTCGGCGTGCTTGCGATTTACGCTTACGACGGCATTGTCGGGGACAAGAAGTCCCGTTTTTCGCACATTTTACTGCTTGTTGCGGTGGTTGTTTCGGCCGTCGCTCTCGACATGTTTGCCGAGCGCAACGGCGGTTTGCTCGAATACGGAATAACGGGCGTGCTGCTGCCCCTTTCGGCGTACATTTTCAAAAAGCACCGCTTTTTGCGGCTGCTGCCGTTCGCTGCGCTGCTGGCCTTATCCTGCCTGCTTCAGGAAGGCGGATATCCCGAAATCCACCTCGAATGGTTCTCGCTCGTGTCGGTCGCGCTGCTCGCGCTGTACAACGGCGAACGGGGCAGGTATCCCATGAAGTATTTCTTTTACGTATTCTACCCTCTGCACATCGTGATGCTGTACGGAATTTTTTATCTCATTCAATGAGACAAACGCCCGACGAGGAAAACGTCGGGCGGCGTAATATAAAAATTTATATCCAAGGCGGGCGGCTGACATAAAACATAAAAAGCAACCCGTGCGGCGTTCAATATAAAACAACGCCCAAATCGGGCGGTACAATATAAAAATGATACCCGCGGGCGGCGGGGATAAAGCGAACTATACAAAACAAAACGGACGACATTAAAACGGATAACGGATGAAAAGCGGGATAAACGACAAACTTAACAGAAACATTGACAGTTTCAACTCCTACTTCAAGCACACGCTGGTGCCGATAGTGGTGTACGGAACCGCCATCGGCCTCATCACGGGCGCGTTCATCTGGGCGTATTCGCTGGCGGTGGAATTCCTCGGCGAAAAGAGCCGCGAGATTTACGCGTACACGGCGGAGCACCCGGCCTTCCTCCCCTTGCTGTTTGCGGGGCTGGCGGCCATGGCGGGTCTCTCGTACCTCAACGCCAGATTCACGCCCGAAGTGTCGGGCAGCGGCGTGCCTTATTCGGAAGGGGTCATGCGGGGTCTGCTGCCCTTAAAGTGGCTTAAAACGCTGGTTTCCATGACTTTCGGCAGCATGATCTCCTTCATTTCGGGGCTGCCGCTCGGCAGCGAAGGACCCAGCGTTCTCATCGGTTCGTGCATAGGCGGCGGGGTGAACGCCGTGGGCGGAAAACAGAACAAATCCCGCTATGCGTGGCGGAGACAGTCGGTTACGGGCGGCGCAGCCGCGGGCTTTGCGGTGGCGTTCAACGCCCCGCTCGCGGGCATAATATTCGCCTTGGAAGAAGGGCACAAGCGGTTTTCTCCCATGATACTGCTGCCCGCCTCCGCCTCGGTAATAGTGGCAACGCTCACGGCAAACGGGCTGACCGCGTGGACGGGGCACGGCATTCAGACGGAGATATTCTCTGCGGCTTTCGCCTCGGCGGCCGAGCCAAACCTGAGACAGATAGGTTACCTTCTCCTCTTGGGGCTTATGATGGGCGCGTTTTCGGTGCTGTTCAGCATCACCTTGAACTTTGCCACAAACGCCGTGCGCAGGCTTAAGATAAACGGCTTTTTCAAGATTCTCGCCGTGTTTTTGCTGACGGGAATCGCGGGGCTTTTGATAGCGGACGCCACGGGCGGCGGCGCGCTTGTTATAAACAAGATTGCAAGCGCGTCTTACGGGTGGAAGACGCTCCTTCTGCTGCTTGCGGTAAGGCTGGTGCTCATCGTCTTTTCGTCTGCGGGCGGGGTTACGGGCGGCCTGTTCATCCCCATTCTCTCCACGGGCGCGCTGTTCGGCGGGCTGATTGCCAAACTGATGACGCTGATGGGCATGGACGCTTCCTGCGAGAACATGATTGTAATAATAAGCATGTGCGCCTTTCTCGGGGGCGTTATGCGCTCGCCAATAACCGCCATAGTGCTGGTTGTGGAAATGACGGGCAGACTTGCCGAAAACCTGTGGGCGGCCTGCCTCGTGATACTTCTGTCGTACTTCATAATAGAACTGTTCAACATAGAACCGATATACGACAACTCGCTCGGCGCCCTCGTAGGCAAGCGTATGGCGGGCAAAAAGCGCAAACTCGTGGAGTACGAAGTGGAGATTGAAGCGGGGTCTTTTGCCGTGGACAGGAGCGTGAGGGACATACTCTGGCCCGCCAACACCCTTGTGATTAAGGTTAAAAAGACGGACGCGGACGGCAACATAATCTACCGCATGGACAAGGACGGCGAACGCAAGATTCACGCGGGCGACAAGTTTGTTATACAAGCCGAAACGTACGACGCGGCGGACACCTACCGCCAGCTGGCGTACATAGTCAAGCGGCCGGGTTACGCCGAATTTTTCGGCGACGCCGAGGCGGCCGAAGCCCTTGCCGACGCCAAGAACGGGGTTCACGCCCTCCCCTCCGCCGCCGTGCAGGTTGTGGACGGTGAAGGGAAAACGGCAACAGATGATACGGCGCACCTCGCCAAAGAACCTCCCGCAAGCGGTGAAAAACCGACGGATACGGGCGGTGAAAAGCCCGACGGCAAGGACGGCGGGCAAGGGTAAAAAAACCGATTCCCGTGTGAAAAAGGCGGCTTTTGGGAAAATCCGCAAATAAAAACAACGCGACGCAAAACGCGCCCAAACGGAAGTTCGGGCGCGTTTTTATCGTTGGGTTATGCGGGAGCCGAAAGGCTCCGAGGCTCTTACTGCTTTACCCAAGTGTAGGTGAAGGTCATGTCGTCCTGATTGAAGGTAGCGGTTATGAGATAATTAGCCGATTGATACGGTCTTATGAAAGTCGCAACGTTTCCTTCGAGACTGAGAACAGTTGTTCCGTAGTCGCTGAAGGACGGCAGACTGATTCCGTCAACGTTCTTCAATTCTCCGTAAACACAGACGGACGAGTCGAGTTTGTGCAGGTTGAGCACACTGCCGTCGGAAGCGGTGAAGCCCTCAATCTTGTTGGTCGTCGGATCGAATACGAGGTCTTTGGAGACCATAACCTGCTTCTTCACATAAGTGAAGGTCAAATCGCTCGTACTCAGAGTGAGTTCAAAGTTGTAGGTTTTACCGTCGGAGTCAACGAATTCTTGTATGGTCTTGGTGTTGTAGCCCTTCATGACGAGGGTTGCTTCGGTTCCGTTGAAGGTTACGGTTATGCTGTGGTTGGTGAAGTCCGAACCGCTCCACGTGTCGGGGCTGAGTTCCCTGACGTCGTCGACTACGAGGGTGTAAAGCCCGTCGGTGGAGGTGTACACGACCGCGCCGTCCGCCAACTTGGAGAACACGTACTGCTGCCCGCCGATTTCCACGGTGATGGTTCCGTCCTCATAAGTGCCCGTGTAAGCGATGAAGTCGTCGCTTTCGGCGTCGGGCGAATAGAAGGTGATGGAAGTGCCGTCTATCTTGTAGAGGCAACTTTCGGACGAGAGGATTATGGCCCTGCCCTCGAGCACGAGGGTACCCGCCGTGCCGTAATAGGTGCCCGCTTCGTCTCCGCTTTCAAGGTACAGTCCCCTCTTGCAAAGGGTGGACCAGCCCGATTCGGTGTACACAAAGTTAAGCGCGTAATCCAGATTGGGTATGATTATCCTTATGGCTATGTTGCCCGAGAACGGGTCTCTGCTGCCTATTGCCGCGGCGGCCGATTCGAGGGCGGGTTTGGTGTCTCCGTCGGGAATGACGAACCAGAGGATGTTTTCGGCTTCGTCCTCGGAGTATTCAACCCGAATCTCGCCGAACGCCATGGAGCCGACGGATTCAAGCCCGCTGCCCGCAAATATCTTGTGAACGGACGTGCAGCCCTGGAAGGCGCCGTCTTCAACGACAGTTACGCCCGCAAGGTCAAGTTCGCCGTTTTCGCTGCCGAGGGCGGTGCACATTGCAAACGCCGCTTCTCCGACGGTTATGCCCGTTGCGGTAAAGGTTATCTTTTCAAGCGCGGTGCAGCCGTAGAAGGCGTTGCTGCCTATGGATGTAACGGAGGAGCCGAAGGTTACCGAGGTGAGCCACGACGAGCCGTTGAACACGCCATCCGCCACGCCCGTTATGGCAACGTCCTCTCCGTTGTACTCGGTCCGGCCGACGGAGATGGTTATGTCCGTGGTTTCGCTGCCCGCGGGGCGGTTGTAAGCGATGAGAACGCCCGAAGCGTCAACCAAAAACTCGGGGAGAAGGTCAACTTCTACCGAACCTTTTATCTTGTAGCCGCGCTCGGCCGCTCCCGTCCAAGCAGCCACGAACTCGGCCTTGTGCTCTTCGGGAACGACGATTACAAATTCGCCCGCAGGCCATCTGAAGGGGCTGTTGGCGGCCGACCAGTCGATGTCTATGTCGGGGGATTCGCCGAGGAAGGTTACGCGCACCAGTTTGTAGTCGTTCTGGAAGGCGCGTATGCCTATCTTTTTGACCGAGGCGGGAATGGTAACGTTCGTTACGCCCATGCCCGAGAACACCTCGTCCGCTATTTCCACAACGCCGTCGGGTATGGTTATCACCTTGGACGTGCCCGTGTACGCCACGAGAACGCCGTTGTCCACAACGTAACCGTCCGTACTCATGGTAAAGGTGCGTTCGGTCCAGTCAACGTTGAAGTACATGACGTCGGTTGCCCCTTCGTCCGAGTAGATGTGGAATGTTATGAGCGTCTGGCCGAAACTTGCAAGCCCTTCAAACGAACCCGCGGGACCCGAGTAGGTCATTCCGCCGTAACCGTCAAGGGTGATGACGCCCGTGCCGTCGGCCTCGTTGATCGTGCCCGCGTAATCGGAGTTGAACTCGATGTAAACGGGAATGTAGGTTTCAAGGTCGTACATGACGTAGTTGAGCACGAACTTGAAAGGTGCGCCGTCCTCGGGCGTAAATTCGTATTCGCCAAACTCGTCGATGTAATCGTCGGTGCCATGGTAGGTGCCTTGGGCAAGGAGGGTAACGGCCTCACTATCGGGGTCGAAGGAGTAGATTCTGGCTCCGCCGTAACCGTTGAGGTCGAGGCGGATAGTGTCCATATAGCCGTTTTCATACTTGATGTAACTGCCGCTCTCGCCGCCCTGAACGCTGAAGTAACCGTTGAAGTTCTCCTGACCGATGTCGGTAATTTCAAGCGCAAAGTGGAAGCCGACAACCTGATCGCCCTCTATTATGGGGCCTTGGGTTGCGGGGTCGAGGGCTATGAACGTGTAGTCGTTGTACTCTTCGTCGTAGGTATATTCGCCGTAATAATCGGTGCGGATTTCGCTGCCGACAATACTGACAACCGTGCCCTTGCCGTAACCGTCAAGGTTGAGAACGGTGGGAATGGGTTCGCCCGTAATGTAGTCGTAGCCCGCGTACATACCCACGGTATTGTCGCGGTAGACAAAGGACGATTCGTTTTCGATAAGTCTGCCCTCCACGTCGCCTTCGTCAAACATAAAGGTAAAGCCCACTATCTCGCCGTCGGCATTAGCGTCGGCAAAGCCGAGTTTGTCGGGCTGCCCTTCGCGGCAGAGCGCGGCGGAACCGAAGCCGATGACGTGGCCGGTTATGTACACCACGTCGGTGGAACCGTTAATGTCGTAATATCCCTTTGCCCACACTGCGTAAAGGGTTATGTCCTCGGGCACGGCAACGGTCTTGCCTACCATGTAATCGCCCTGCGTCAAATCGGCGTTGCCGTCGGGCGAAGTCGCCCAGCCCGCAAAGCGGTAGCCGTCAACGTGGAATTCACTGTCGGGAACGACGGTTTCGTCCCACGTGTAAACCGCGGCCATCTCGCCCGAAGCGGCCGTTCCGTCGGGGGCGTTGGCGTCAAAGGAAAGGCTGTGCGCATCGTTCCAGTCCAGCCACTTTGCGTAATACTCGGTGTCCTTGTCGGGCATCACGTCGGGAATCTCCTGTCTCTCTCCCGTACAATCGGCGTCAAGATACCACCCGTCAAACACAAAGCCTTCTTTTTCGGGGTCGGCGGGAGGGGTTATGGTTTCCCCGCCAACGGCTTCTATCGGGTCGATAGACGTGCCGCCGAAGGTCTCGAAGGTCATCGTGCGTGAAGCGGGCTGCATAAGTCCCGAACATCCCACGGCGAACACTAACGCCGCAACGAGTCCGAGAATCGCCGCTGACAAGCATTTAACTTTCTTCATAAAAATTCTCCTTTTTTCCGCGTCTTGCGGATGATTGTCTTTTCTATTATATAATATTGACCGCATAAATGTCAAACATATTTCATCCGATTTGCGATTTTTTTGAATATATTTGATTTTGCTATGAATTTTTATACATTCTTGCATAAAATCTATTCTCGGGGCGGCTATTCGGCAAAATGCGTAAATATAAAAAATCTCCCGATTCTGCGGGAGAAACGGCCGCTTTTCGCGGCTCTTTCGGTTGGGGCCGCCGCTTTGCGGCTCGGGCGGAACGGCCGTCCTTTTATACGACGGGTTTTCGGAAACTAAAAAGGAGAGCGCAGGCTCTCCTCAAAATTTCCGCCGTCTCTTTATAATGACCGCGCGTAATTTACTAATGCGCGGCGTGTGCGGTCAAATATCCTCTTTTATACGCGCGGCGCGGGCGGGCAAACGCAACGATGACGGGACGCGAACAAGACAACGGACGACAGGCGAAACAAGGCGGGGCGGCAGATAAAACGGCCGACAAGACCAAAAAGCCGCCTTTTTCTCACAAAAACGGCACTTTTTGCCCGACTATCCGTCTGCCCGCCGAGGGAGACGGCGAGCTTAAAACGCGGGCGGTTCTAAAAGTCCCCGCCATCGTAGGGGCGCGCTTCGGGCAGCGGCCTGTCTGCGGGACGGGCTGCGGGCAGCGGGTTTTCGCCGAAGAACTCGGCGTCCATGTCAAAGGCGGCCGCGTTGTCGTAAGCGGCGAGTTTGGAAACGGACACTTCGTACGCGGTGAGGGTGCGGACGTCCGTTTCGGACAGTTTCTTCTGGTATTCCCTGCTCTGTATGCGGCCGCACACGACTATGCGTTCGCCCACGCCGAGGTTACGCACGAACCGCGCGTTCCTGCCCCACGTGATTGCGGGAATGTAGTCCGACTTGTTGTACGCACGGTTGACGGCGATCAATAAGTCGGCTATTTCGCGGTTAAACGGCGTGGTACGGTACACCGGCGGCTTGCAGACGTAGCCCGAGAGCACCACGTTGTTGGGGTTGGGACCGAGGGGCTGTTTGAGCAGTTCGCGCACAAAGACGGTTAGCATCAGTTTGCTCTTGCCCTCCACAAGTTTGTTGTAACTGCGGAACTGCCCGACGGCCGTGATGCGGGCGCCGACGTCAAGCCCGCCTTCTTCCACCAGCCTCTCGCTGACCGTTACGGGCAAAACGTCCGCCTGCCCAGACAGCCGCTTTACGCTTACGTGAAATTCGTAAAAGCCCTCGCCGTACACCTCGTGCGAATACACCGCGGGCGTAACAATTTCTCCGTTGATGTATACCCTGTTGTTCCTTTCGTTGACGTATTCCATAATTCCTCCGTTATGAATTTTCGTTTGGTTTCTGCCTCCCGTCGGGGGCGACGGTGTAGTTTTCTCTGTAGATGAGCTGCGATATGGGCACGAATGCGTAACCCCTGCCCTGCAGGTCGGAAAGGATGTGCGGCAGCGCTTCGGCCGTATGTTCGCCGTTGTTGTGGCAAAGGATTATAGAGCCGTCCTTGACCCTCGTTATCACCCTTTCGGTTATCTCGGCGGCGGACAGATTTTTCCAATCGAGGCTGTCCACATCCCACTGAATGGCAAATAAACCCCGTTTTTCGCACATTTCTATAAGTCTGTCGTTGTAATCGCCGTACGGCGGGCGGAAGAGCAGCACCCTTTCCCCCGTTATCTTTTCTATGGCACGGCAGGAACTTTCAAGTTCTCTGTCAACGTCCTCGGCGCTCATGCGGCTCATGTACGGGTGGGTTGCGCTGTGGCTTGCCGTGTCGTGCCCCGCGGCGTGAATTTCGGCAACGAGGTCGGGGTACTTTTCCACCCAGAACTCGGTCATGAAAAAGGTGCACTTCACGCCGTACTCCTCCATGCAAGAGAGCAGGGCTTCGGTCTTGTCGGCACCCCACGCGCAGTCGAAGGAAATGGAAATTTTCCTGTCGCTGCGCTCCACCGAATACACGGGCAGTTTTCTCGCGGGCGCGTTGTAATATACCGAATATGCGCCCGTCTGCCGCGCGGCGGCCGCCATTACCGCAACCGCCAGAACCAGCGCGGCGTACACAAGCGCGTTGCCGCGCAGAACCGCCGCACAAAATCTTCTTTTCACTATTCTACACCTCCGTTTTTAGTGTAATAACGGAATATTTATCGCTTTTTGGGCTTGTTTGTCGAAAAGGTTTTCGACTTGCGGGCTTTTGTGTTTTGCCGGTTTTATCGGGTTGGTGGAGCGTTATGTATTGTTGATTTGTCAGGTTGGCGGGCTGCATTGTTGCGTGGCCGTCGGAAGGGCTGCGACTGGTTGTTTTGTTCTGTTGGCGGGTGCCGCTTTTTCTGTTTGTAGATGAGCGGCGGATTTATTTGGCGGCGACCGCCTTGCGGGATTTGCGGGGACGTCGGCCGCCGTCATCGGCCGGCGGGGACAACCCTTTTTTTGTTTTGCCGGCGGAGACAAGCCCATTATTTTTACCGACGTGCGGGAAAAATTCCGACCGATAAGGCGAGGCTATTTTATCTCCCTTCTTCTTTATGCTTGACTTAAAATTTTTATTCGTTTATAATTATAGAGTTGCCGCGTCGCGGCTTTCGCGTTCGGGGACAAAAAACGCCGATAATGTGCGAAAAAGAGGACTTATGCCCATAAAACTATCCGACCATTTCACGCTCGGCAGGCTGCTGAAGTTCGTCGCGCCGTCAATAGTGATGATGATCTTCACCTCCGTTTACACGGTGGTGGACGGGTTTTTCGTGTCCAATTTCGCGGGCAAGGTGGACTTTGCCGCCCTCAACCTCATCTTCCCCTTTCTGACCGTGCTCGGGGCGTTCGGCTTCATGCTCGGGGCGGGCGGCAGCGCGCTCGTGGGCAAGCAACTCGGCGAGGGCGACGTGGTAAAGGCACGCAGGACGTTTACGCTCATCGTCTGCTTCTGCGCCGTGCTCGGCCTTGCGCTAACCGCGGCGGGACTGCTGTGTCTGCGGCCCGTGGCCGTTCTGTTCGGCGCCCAAGGCGAACTGCTGGACGGGTGCGTCCTTTACGGAACGGTGATGATTTCGGCCATGCCGATGTTCATGCTGCAGAACATGTTTCAGAGATTCTTTGTAACGGCGCGGCCTAAAATCGGCCTTGCGGTGATAATTCTCGCGGGACTTACCAACATTTTGGGGGACGGAATCCTCGTGGGGCTGTGCGGGCTGGGGCTTCTCGGCGCGGCGCTCGCTTCTGCCGTCGGGCAGGCCGTGGGCGGCGTGATTCCACTGTTTCTGTTTGCGGGAAGGCGGTGCGGGCAACTGCATTTCTCCCGCCCGCGGCTCGACTTCAAGGCCCTTGGCAAGACGGTCGCCAACGGTTCGTCCGAACTGATGAGCAACCTTGCCGCCTCAGTCGTCGGCATGCTGTACAATGCGCGGCTCATAGCGCTCGCGGGCGTTGACGGGATTGACGCTTACGGCATAATAATGTACGTCAACTTTATATTTGCGGCCATATTCTTCGGTTTTTCGCTGGGAAGTTCGCCCGTCGTCAGTTACAACTTCGGTGCGGGCAACCGCCGCGAACTCAAGAGCCTCGTCCGCAAGAGCGTTTCCGCCGTGGGGATAACGGGCGTTGTGATAACCGTCCTTTCCGTTGCCCTCAGCCGCCCGCTCGCCATGCTGTTTGCCCACGGCGACGCGGTTTTGACGGACATGACCGCCCACGGAATGATGATTTACTCGGTCTCCTTCCTCTTCTTCGGGCTGAACATCTACGCGTCGGCGCTGTTCACCGCGCTTAACAACGGGCTTGTGTCCGCCCTGCTCTCCTTTTCGCGGGCGCTCGTCCTGCCCGTCGCCGCCCTCGCCATCCTGCCCGAAGTCGTCGTCCCTGCAATAGACGGCGTGTGGCTGGCCGTCGTCGCTTCCGAACTCGTGTCCCTGTTCATCTCAGCCTCGTTCACGCTCGCCCTGCGTAAGCGCTACGGCTATTGAGAGTATTGTTTTGGAAATGGTACTGCTGTCGGACGGTTTGTTTTGGGATATTGCTGTTGGGCGGTTTGTTTTGGAATCCTGCGGCTGGCGAGCGGTTTGTTTTGGGGTGCCGCGACCGTTGGCGTTTTGTCTTGCGATATTGCTGCTGAGCGGTTTGTCTTGAAAATGTTACGGCTGGCGGGCGGTTGCGCCTCGGCAGACGAACGGCTGAAACGAGCAAAAGTCCCCGAAAACACGCGTTAACGGGGACTTTTTTATTTCATTCACGCCTGACTCATGCCGCTTTTTCATCTCTCGTTTCCGTCTGTAAACTCTTTGGTACGGCTATATCATACAATATTTTCAAACAAAAGTCAAGCGATTTTTTAATCTATTTTCAGAAAATTAAAATGTTTGTACAACCCGTGCTCCGCCTCTGCGGGTAAAAATTGCCGCACCCAACGAAAAAACTTGGCCGCGACGGCAGCAGGCAGAGCAGCGATGGCGCAAAAACGCAGCCGAACGGGAAAACTGTTCCCCTTTCGGAGGGACGAAAGCAAAAGGGAGGACAAACAAACTCGCCCAAGCAATTGGCTTGACAAATAAGCAAAATCCCCCGAATTTGTGAGATTCAGGGGACTTTTTGGATTTTTAAGTTCGTTGGAGCGAGAGAATCGCGTCGGCGTTCGGGACACAAACCTCACTTCTCACCTGTACGAGATAGGTTTGAAACTAACAGCGCGGACTTGCGTCATGCCCTGTAAACAAGACAAACCTGAGCGTTACGCCATAGACAGGACAAGCAGGACAGGCCTTACTCTCCTATGCACAAGATAAACGAGACAGGCCTTGATTCTCCTGTACACAAGACAAGCGGGGTAAAAACCCCGCTTATGCTCTGTACGAGACAGGTTTGAAACTAACGAGACTTCCTCGTTCCGTCCTAAACACAAGACTAACGAAACAAACCCCGCTTATGCCATGCACGAGACGCGCGTTTGGAACAAACGCGGCGCCCTGCGTCAGGCGTCAGATAAGTTCGATAATGGCGGTTTCCGCCGCGTCGCCCTTGCGCTGGCCGGTCATGTAGATGCGAGTGTAACCGCCGCCCTGACCGACTTCCTTGGCTCTTTCGGCATACTTGGGCGCCACCTCGTTGAAGATCTTTTCGATGAGGGGGTGCTTGATGTTTTTGGTTCTGGCCTTGAATTCCTTTTTGGTTTCCTTGGGGCCTTTAACCTCGGGCAGGGAGTAGACCTTGGTCATTATTCTTCTCCTTGCGGAGAGTTTTTTGGCACCGTCCTTGACGATTTTCTGTTTGACCTCTTTGCCCTTGGCGTTTGTAACGGTAACGGTTTCTTCAACCGTGTCCTCATAAGTGTTGATGGCGAGAGTTATGATCTTCTCCACGTAGGGCTGAAGTTGTTTTGCTCTGCCTTTGGTTGTTTCTATTCTTCCGTACCACAGAAGGTTGGCCGCCTGATTACGGAGCAGCGCCTGTCTTTGCGTGGCAGTCATTCCCAGTTTTCCGGGCATTGTTTAGTCCTCCTTGTCCTTGAGTTTTAAGCCGTAGCTCGTCATTTTGTTGATGACCTCGTCCAGAGATTTTCTGCCGAGGTTGCGGACTTTGAGCATGTCGTCCTCGGTCTTTTTGGTAAGGTCCTCAACGGTGTGGATATTAGCCCTCTTGAGGCAGTTGTAGGAACGGACGGAAAGGTCCATATCCTCTATGTTCATGGTAAGTATGGACTGCATACTGTCGGGCTGGGGAGACGTGAGTATCTCGATGCCGCCCATGCTGCCGGAAAGCTTGACGAACAGGTGAATGTGTTCTTCGATTATCTTGGCGGCAAGACTGATGATCTCGCAGCCCGAAAAGGCGCCGTTGGTCCAAACTTCGAGGATGAGTTTGTCAAAATCGGTATTCTGGCCGACGCGCGTGCTCTGAACGTCGTAATTGACTTTTTTGACGGGCGTGTAGATGGAATCTACGGGAATGTAGTCTATAACGCCGGTCTTGTTGTATTCGGCACCCTTGTAACCGCGGCCGCGGCCGATGGTTATCTCCATGTCGAGAACGCCGCCTTCGTCTATCGTGCAGATGTAAAGGTCGGGGTTGAGAATTTCGATTTCGGCGTCGCTCTCTATGTCATGAGCATAAACGACGGCGGGACCTTCTTTGTAAAGCCTGACGACCTTTTTGAAATCCTGATCGTGCGTTTTTGTCCTGAAGTTGAGAGATTTGATGTTGAGGACGATTTCCGTAACATCCTCTTTTATGCACGGAATTGTTGAAAATTCGTGCTTGACGCCGGAAGCGAACTTGATCCCCTGCGCGGCGACGCCCGGCAGAGCGGAGAGAAGGGCGCGGCGGAGACAGTTGCCGAGAGTGAGGCCAAAGCCCTTTTCCAAAGGTTCAACGGTTACTCTCGCGTAATTCTTCTCCTCGTTTTCCTCTACGCTTATAGTGGGCATTTCTATATTCATCATAGAAGTGCATACCTCCTGTTTTTATGATGAGTTTGCAAAGCGAGACGCCGTAAAGTACCGATTACTTCGAGTACAATTCGACGATCATGTGCTCGGCTATCTGGGAATCGATGTCCTCTCTCGCAGGCAGGGCGATGACCTTGCCTTCAAGCGTTTCGGGTTCGAAATCCACCCATTTGGGCATGGTTCCCTTCTTCATCTGTTTGATTTCAGCGAAGTATTTGTTATCCTTGCTGTTCTCCTTGACGGCCACGACGTCTCCCGCCTTAACCGTGTAGGAAGGTATGTTGACGTTTTTGCCGTTTACGGTGAAATGTCCGTGCGTAACGAGTTGCCTGGCCTGCGTTCTCGAAGCGGCTATGCCCATTCTGTAAACGACGTTGTCAAGACGGCGTTCGAGCAGGGAAAGCATGTTATCACCGGTTATACCCTTCATTCTGTCGGCCTTTACGTAATACTCGTGGAACTGCCCTTCGAGCACGCCGTAAATCCTCTTGGTCTTTTGTTTTTCTCTCAGCTGAAGGCCGTATTCGGAAACCTTCTTTCTGCCCTGGCCGTGCTGGCCGGGAGGCGTGGGCCTCTTTTCAAACGGGCAGGTGTGCTTGTAGCATTTGTCGCCTTTAAGGAACAACTTTGCGCCTTCCCTTCTGCAAAGGCGGCATTTGGATTCAGTATATCTTGCCATTTCCTCTATCCTCCATTATACTCTGCGGCGCTTGGGCGGGCGGCATCCGTTGTGCGGAATGGGCGAAACGTCCTGTATGAGCGTAACTTCCAGACCGACGTTGGCCAATGCTCTTATGGCCGATTCTCTGCCTTGGCCGGGACCCTTTACGTAAACCTCTACGCTGCGCAGACCGTGGTCCATGGCGGCGCGGGCCGCCGTTTCGGAAGCCTGCTGTGCCGCGAACGGAGTGCTCTTTCTCGAACCCCTGTAGCCGAGAGCGCCTGCGCTCGACTGGGAGATGGCGTTGCCGTTGACATCGGTTACGGTAACTATCGTGTTGTTGAAGGACGACTTGATGTGTACCTGACCCTTGTCAATCTTTTTTATTTCTCTGCGTCTTTTAACGACCTTTTTAGGTGTTGCTGCCATTTATCCGTTATCCTCCTTACTTGGACGCCGACTTCTTTTTGGCGACTGTGCGGCGCGGGCCTTTCCTCGTCCTCGCGTTGCGTTTGGAACTCTGACCCCTGACGGGCAGCCCCTTTCTGTGTCTGACGCCGCGGTAGCATCCTATTTCCATGAGCCTCTTGACGTTGAGGCTGACCTCGCTCCTGAGTTCGCCTTCCACACGGATGTTGTGGTCGATGTACTCACGGAGTTTGGAAACGTCGGTCTCGGTGAGGTCTTTAACCCTCGTGTCGGGGTCGACGCCCGTTGCCTTAAGAATCTTCTTGGCGGTGGAAAGGCCTATTCCGTAAATGTAGGTTATGCCTATTTCCACACGCTTTTCTCTCGGTAAATCCACACCGGCAATACGTGCCATTTATAAATGATCCTCCAAAATATCTGATGATGTATATTAGGTTTCCGCCGCGGACGGTTGGAATGCCCCGCCCGAAAACGGAAAAGTGTTTTTAGCCCTGTCTCTGCTTGTGGCTCTTGTTCTTGGAACAGATGACCATCACTTTGCCTTCTCTCTTGATTACCCTGCATTTGTCGCACATGGGTTTTACAGACGGTCTTACTTTCATTGTTGTATCCTCCCGGGATTATTTGTCTTGAATTGAAACGGTTCAGGTTTTGCTGCGCCAGGTTATTCTGCCTTTGGTAAGGTCGTACGGACTCATCGCTATCGACACGGTGTCGCCCGGAATGATCTTGATGTAATTCATTCTGAGTTTGCCCGAAATGTAAGCGGTGATCATGTGTCCGTTGCTCAGTTTGACCTTGAAAGTTGCGTTGGGCAGGGCTTCTACTATGACGCCCTCGGCCTCGATAACTTCATCCTTAGACACTTGCTATCCTCCCATTTCCTTCAATTCGGCCTCTATTGCCCGCCTCAGGTCGCCGTCGGTCAGCGTGCCGGGGTTGAGCCTGTCGAGGTCCAGCGTGATATTTAGCGGCTTCAGGTGTTTTAACTTCTTGCGTTTGGGTTTATCCACGCTGCGCGCGGCCCCGTCGGCTATGAACGCGTATTCACCGTCTGCTTTGATTATCGCAAACGTCCTGCCCTTGTCGTGCCCCGCAAGGCTGACCGCCAGAACGCCGCGTTCGGCTACAAACGATTTCATTTTGTCAAAGCGTGAGTATCTCTACTCCGTCGTCCGTTATCGCAACCGTGTTCTCGTAATGCGCCGAGGGCAGGCCGTCCTTGGTCTTGCAACTCCACCCGTCAAGCGTAACCTCGTATCCGCCCATGTTTATCATGGGTTCTATGGCCAGCGTCATGCCCGCCTTGATGCGGATACCCGTGCCGGGCTTGCCGAAGTTGGGAACGGATGGGTCCTCGTGCAGGCGTCTGCCCACGCCGTGCCCCACCATTTCGCGCACGACCGAAAAGCCGTTTGCTTCGGCATGGCGTTGCACGCTGTAGCCTATGTCGCCTATCGTGGAACCGACCATCAGCCCTTCCACAGCCTTGAAGAAGCATTCTCTCGTAACGTCGATGAGTTTTTTCTTTTCGGGGGAGATTTCTCCCACGTAAAAACTCCTTGCGGCGTCTCCGTGAAAGCCGTTCATGTACGCGCCCACGTCAACGGAGACAATCTCGTTTTCCCTTATTATTCTGTCCGAAGGGAAACCGTGCACCACCTCGTCGTCGATGGAGATGCAGGTGGTTGCGGGAAAGCCGTAAAGCCCCAGAAAGGAGGGTTTTGCCCCTCTCGAGACTATGTAGTCGTGAGCGATTTGGTCGAGTTCTTTAGTCGTCATGCCCGCCTTTATGCGCGAACCGACAAGTTCGAGTACGTCTCTCACCACGTGGCATGGCTCTCTCATGAGTTTAAGATCTTCTTCAGTCTTAATGGTTATCATACAAGCCGTCGAGAACGGAGCGTATCTTTGCGAATACAGACTCCTTGTCCTTGTCGCCGTCAATGGTTTTAAGCAGCCCCAGAGAGTTGTAAAAACCGATTAGCGGCTCCGTTTGCGAGGCGTAGACGGAAAGCCTTTCCGCAACCGTCGCCTCGTTGTCGTCGGCACGGCGATAGAGGTTCTCGCCGCATTTAGCGCAAGTGTTTTTGCCCTCTAATGTGTCGACATGATAAGACTCTCCGCACCCGGGACACACCCTCCGCCCCGTCAGCCGCGCCATGAGACGCGAAACGGGAACGTGTATGTCGATAACCGCATCCAGCGCGGTTATGCCGCCGAGAGCCTCCGCCTGAAACACGTTGCGGGGAAACCCGTCAAGGATGTAACCTTCCTTGCAGTCAGGCTCCGCAAGCCTGTTTCTGACTACTTCCAGAGTAACGTCGTCGGGGACGAGATTGCCCCGGTCGATGTAAGATTGGGCGAGTACGCCGAGCGGCGTGCGCTCGCTTATCTGTTTGCGGAATATGTCGCCCGTTGAGATGTGCGGTATTCCGTAATGTTCGGCAATTCGTTTCGCCTGCGTGCCTTTGCCGGCACCGGGCGCGCCTAAAATCACGATGTTCATACTTGCCTCGGCGGGGGAGCGTGCGCTCCCCTCCCGTTTTAGCTTATTTCAAAAAGCCCTTGTAGTTCTTCATCATGATCTGCGCTTCGAGTTGCTGGTTGAACTCGAGAGCGACGGATACGACTATGAGCAATCCCGTCGCGCTGAACACGCCGGACCCTGCCGCGGGCGCTATCGCGTTGAACACCACCGACGGAATGAGGGCTATTATCGCGAGGAATATCGCGCCGAACAGAGTGATTCTGTTGGAAATCTTCCTCAGATAATCGGCCGTGGGCTTGCCCGGTCTTATGCCCGGGATAAAGCCGCCGTTCTGCTGTATGCTCTTGGATATGTCGTCCGGATTGAACTGTATCTGCGCGTAGAAGTAAGCGAAGAAGAGAATGAGCAGGCACAGAACTATCGAATAGAAGGGATATTGCGAAGTCGAACTCATCCACGTTCTCCACCACGCGTACGCGTTGCTGTTACGCCAGAACAGGTTCATTATGAGTTCCGGGAAACTGAGGATGGAAAACGCAAAGATGAGGGGCATTACGCCGTTGGCGTTGATCTTGATGGGAATGGAAGTGGACTGTCCGCCGTAAAGTTTCCTGCCCTTTACCTGCTTGGCGTACTGGACGGGAATCTTCCTCTCGGCGAGGTCTACCCACACGATGGCCCCGAAAACGAGGATTATCGCTATGATGTAGATGAAAACGATCCAGAAGTTGCTCGCTTCGAAACCGCTGTCAATCCACGTGCGGATGAGGCCGATGAGGCCCTGGCCCGCGGTGGCTATGATACCCGCGAATATCAGCATGGATATGCCGTTGGAAACGCCGTAATCGGTGATTCTCTCGCCTATCCACATGGTTATGCAGGTGCCTGCGGTAAAGATGATTATGACGGATATGTAAGCGAAGGCATTGGCCCAGCCGCCTATCTTTTCATAACCGAAGATGAAATTGAGGGGCAGGTAATCTTCGCCGTGCGTGGTCGGGCAGAAGAAATCCCTGTAACTTACAAGAATGCCCACTGCCTGCACTATGGCGAGCAGGACGGTTACGTATCTCGTTATGCGGGCTATCTTCTTTCTGCCCTCTTCACCCTGTTTGGACAGGTTTTCGAGGTAAGGAATTGCCACGCACAGGAGTTGCAATATAATGGAAGCGTTGATGTAAGGTCCGATACCCATTGCGAACAGCGAGCCGTATTGCAGCGCGCCGCCGGTCATCATGCTCATTATATTGAGGTAGGACAGCCCGCCGTCCGCACCGAGAGCGTTTTCCCAAATTCCGAAAGCGCCCGGCACGGGGATGTAGCAGCCCAGCCTGTAAACGAACAGAAAGGCGAGAGTTATCCATATTTTAACGCGGATCTCTTTGACCTTAAATGCGTTTTTTAATGTTTCAAACATAGGAACCCCCCTTATTCAGGTTGATTTGCGAGTTCTACTACGGTACCTCCGGCCTTCTCTATGGCTTCCTTGGCGGAAGCAGAGAACTTGTGAGCCTTAACCGTGAGAGCCACTTTAAGCTCTCCGCCGCCGAGGACCTTAAGCCCAGCGGCGTCCTTAACGCTCTTGATGAGTCCGTTGGCCCAGAGGGTTTCGTAATCCACGGTGTCGCCCGCTTCAAACACGTTGAGACGGTCCACGTTGACTACGGCATAAACCACTCTGAAGTGATTGTTGAAGCCTCTTTTCGGCACGCGCCTCGTCAAAGGCATCTGACCGCCTTCAAACCCGGGACGTACGCCGCCGCCGCTGCGTGCCCACTGGCCTTTATGACCCTTACCGGATGTCTTGCCGAGACCCGAACCTATACCGCGGCCGAGCCTTTTCTTGGGAGTTGTAGCCCCTACGGCGGGTTGTATTGTATGAATCCTCATGGTACACCTTCCTTTATACTCTCTCCGTGCTGAGGAGATAGGAAACCTTGGCTATCATGCCGCGGGTAACCTCGTTGTCCTCTTTTACCACGGACTGGCCTATTTTTCTCAGTCCCAGCGCCGCTACCGTGTCCTTGTGGCTCTTGAGGATGCCTATCGTACTCTTGACGAGCGTTATCTTTATCTTGTTTTCAGCCATAACACCCTCCTTAAGCCTGAACTTCTTCCACGGTCTTTCCGCGGAGAGCGGCAACCTGCTCGGCCGTGCGGAGGGATTTAAGCCCCGCTATAGCGGCCTTGACCATGTTGATGGGGTTGTTGGTTCCGTGCGACTTTGTCCTGACGTTCTTTATCCCGCAGGCTTCCATGACCGAACGGACGGGACCGCCCGCTATGACGCCGGTACCTTCCTGTGCGGGCATCATGAGCACGCAGCCTCTGCCGAACTTACCCTGTGTTTCGTGGGGTATAGTCGTGCCTACCATGGCTATCTGGGTCATGTTCTTCTTGGCCTGAACGGTTGCCTTTTCAATCGCTTCGGGCACTTCTTTGGCCTTGCCCATTCCGCATCCTACCTTGCCGTGTTCGTCGCCTATGACTACGAGCGCGGAGAAACGCATGATACGGCCGCCCTTGACAACCTTGGTAATGCGGTTGACGGCTATCAGCTTTTTATTCAGCCCGTCGTTCTCTTCGGGTTTTCTCGGTGGCCTGTTGTCTCTTGCCATTTTTTATTCCTCCTGTCAGAATTTAAGGCCGGCTTCTCTTGCGCCGTCCGCAAGGCTCGAGACCCTGCCCGTATAGATGTAACCGCCCCTGTCGAACACAACGGTTTCGATGCCTTTTGCCAAAGCGCGCTTTGCAACTTCGGCCCCGACTATCTTGGCGGCTTCTCTTTTGGTTTTGCCCTTTACGGCCTTGGCAATGTCGCCTTCTACCGTAGAAGCGGCAACGAGGGTGTTGCCAACCGTGTCGTCTATTACCTGGGCGTAGATGTGCTTGAGGCTCCTGTAAACGGAGAGCCTGGGCATCTGAGGAGTGCCGGATATTTTGGCTCTGACCCTTTCATGCCTTTTTACTCTGTCTGCATTCTTATCGATTTTGCCGATCATATCTCAAAACTCCTTTTACTTACCTGCCGTCTTGCCTTCCTTATGCTCGATGACTTCGTCCTTGTAACGGATTCCGTAACCGTGATAAGGTTCGGGCTTTCTCAGCGCTTTTATGGAAGCGGCGGCCTGCCCTACGGCAACCTTGTCTATGCCCTTGACGCTTATTTCCGTCTGGGAGGGGCAATCCAAGGTTATGCCCGCGGGGGCGGGAACGGTAACGGTGTGGCTGAGGCCTACGCTGAGGACTATGCCCGTCCCCTGCTTTTGAACCTTCCAGCCTACGCCGTTGATCACGAGAACTTTCTCGTAACCGTCGGTAACGCCTTTTACCATGTTCTGCAGCAGCGCCCTGTAAAGGCCGTGCTTGGCTTTGGTGTCTTTTTCGTCGTCCGCTCTCGTGAGGGTGGCAACGTTGCCTTCGACGTTTATGGTTATCTTGGGATCGTAATCCTGCGTCAGCGTTCCCTTGGGGCCTTTTACCGTAAACTCCTTTTCGGCAACGCTCACGGCAACGCCCGCCGGAATGTGGACCGGCGCTCTACCTATTCTCGACATATTAACCTCCTACCACACATAGGCGAGAACTTCTCCGCCGTGGCCGGCGTTCCTCGCCTGTTTATCGGTCATTATACCCTTGGACGTGGAAATGATGGCAATACCGAGTCCGCCGAGCACCTTGGGAAGGTCGGAACAAGCCGAGTAAACCCTGAGGCCGGGTTTGGAAACCCTCTTAAGCCCGTTTATTACCTTTTCTCCATGGGGACCGTACTTGAGGGTGATGACTATCTTGCCCTGAACTCCCTCTTCCACTACGTCGTAACCGGAAATAAAGCCTTCTTCGAGAAGTATTCTCGCAATTTCCTTCTTTTCGCCCGAAGCGGGAATTTCCACCGTTTCGTGCTTTGCTATGAGCGCGTTGCGCACACGCGTAAGCATATCTGCTATTACGTCTGTCATATTGCTTTACCTCCTATTACCAGCTTGCCTTTTTTACCCCGGGAATCTGCCCTTTGTAGGCGAGGTTCCTGAAGCATATTCTGCAAATCCCGTACTTGCGCAGGACGGCGTGCGGCCTGCCGCAGATACTGCATCTCGTATACGCTCTGGTAGAGTATTTGGGTGTTTTCTGCTGTTTGTTTATCATCGCTTTCTTTGCCATGATTCATACTCTCCTTTAATTGGCCTTGAAGGGCATTCCGAGCGCCCTGAGCAGTTCTCTCGCTTCCTCGTCGGTGTTTGCCGTCGTAACAAAGCAGATGTCAAACCCTCTTACCTTTTCGACCTGGTCGTAAGATATTTCGGGGAAGATGAGCTGTTCTTTAACGCCCATGGCGTAATTGCCTCTGCCGTCAAACGACTTGGTGGGCACGCCCTTGAAGTCGCGCACTCTGGGAAGGGCTATGGAGACGAGTTTATCGAAAAAGTCGTACATCTTGTTCTTCCTGAGCGTTACCTTGATGCCTACGGTCATTCCTTCTCTTACCTTGAAGTTTGCAACCGACTTCTTGGCTTTGGTGAGCACGGGCTTCTGTCCGGATATCTGCTTTATCTCTTCCTGCACGAGCTGCACGCTCTTCGCGTTGTCCTTGACGTCGCCGAGACCGGTGTTTATGGTTATTTTTACGAGCTTGGGTACCTGGTTGATGTTGGTGTAATTGAAGCGTTTGATGAGGTAAGGAACGACTTCTTCGTCGTAACGCTTCTTTATCCTGCTGACGTACTTTTTGCTCTGATCGGTTGCAGGTTCCTTAGCAACCTGATTCTTTGTAGTAGCCATTGTTGGTTATTCCTCCATGTTATTCGGCCTTGGCCTTCTTGTCGTCCGCCTTCTTGGTCTTTCTGGCGGGTTTTTTAGCCTTGTCGTCTCCCTTGGCGGCTTTTGCGGATCTGGAAACGGCATAAGCCTCGTCCAGATTGGCTCCGCACTTGGCGCACACCCTGTGCTTTGCGTCGCCCTCCACGAGATAGTGTACTCTCACGCCCTTGTTGCACTTGGGGCAGACCACCATCACGTTGGAAGCGTCTATCGGGCCGGACTGCTGCTTGATGGAACTGACTTCGCCTTGTCTGCGCGCTTTGTAATGCTTTTTCTGCACGTTTACGCCGTCAACCACCACTCTGTTCTTGTCGGGATCGGCGGATAAGACCTTGCCCGTCTTGCCGGCGTCCTTGCCGGTTATGATATATACGGTATCGTTCTTTTTGACTTTCATGTCCGCTCCTCCTTACAGAACCTCGGGCGCAAGGGATATTATCTTCATGTAATCCTTGTCGCGGAGTTCTCTCGCCACAGGCCCGAAGATACGGGTGCCGCGGGGCTGTTTCTGGTTGTCTATGATGACGGCCGCGTTATCGTCAAACCTGATATGCGTTCCGTCCGGCCTGCGAAGGCCTTTGTTGCTTCTCACTATAACGGCTTTTACGACGTCGCCCTTCTTGACTGCTCCGCCCGGAGTAGCCGTCTTGACGCTGGCAACTATAACGTCGCCTATGTTGCCCGATCTCCTGAAAGATCCGCCCAACACTCTTATGCACATCAATTCCTTTGCGCCGGAATTGTCTGCCGCCTTCAATCTTGTCTGCGGTTGTATCATGAATCGGCCCCTCCTTATTTAGCCTTTTCGATTATCTCGGCCACGCGCCAATTCTTGTCCTTGCTGAGTTTGCGGGTTTCCACTATGAGAACCTTGTCGCCCACTCCGCAGGAGTTGGTCTCGTCATGAGCCTTGAATTTTTTGGTCTTTATTATGGTTTTTTTGTAGAGGGGGTGCTTGCTCCTCTCCTCGATGGCCACGACTACCGTCTTGTCCATCTTGTCGGAAACTACAAAGCCCACTCTCTCTTTTCTAAGATTTCTTTCCATTCCGTTTATCCTCCGATTACGCCTTCTTAAGCTCTCTCTCACGCATGACGGTCTTTACGCGTGCAATGTCCTTCTTAACGGTATGGAGGACGTTGGGATTTTCAAGTTGGCCGGTAGCATGACGGAAACGAAGGTTAAACAGCTCCTCTTTGAGGTCGCCGAGCTTTTTGGCAAGCTCTTCGTTCGTCATATTGTGAATTTCCTGTGCTTTCATCAACCTTCACCGCCTTCTGCTTTTTCTTTCTTGACGAATTTGACCTTGAGCGGCAGCTTGTGTCCCGCAAGACGCATAGCCTCTCTCGCCACTTCTTCGGTAACTCCCGCCATCTCGAACAGAACTCTGCCCGGTTTAACTACCGCAACCCAGTATTCCACTGCGCCCTTGCCGCTGCCCATGCGGGTTTCGGCGGGCTTTTTGGTGACCGGTTTGTGGGGGAATATGTTTATCCATACCTGACCGCCGCGCTTGATGAATCTCGTCATGGCGATACGGGCGGCTTCTATCTGGTTAGAGGTAACCCATGCCGGGGTTTCGGCCACGAGACCGTAATCGCCGTAAGCTATTACGTTGCCCTTGTTGGCCTTGCCCGTCATTCTGCCGCGGTGCTGTTTTCTTCTCTTGACTCTCTTGGGCATCAACATGATTAAGCTTCGCCTCCTTCTTTTCTTCTCGGCGCGCCCAGCACTTCACCTTTGTATATCCAGCACTTGACGCCTATTACGCCGAAGGTGGTGTGCGCTTCGGCAATGCCGTAATCTATGTCGGCACGCAAGGTCTGAAGAGGAATGGAACCCTCGTGATAATGCTCGCGCCTTGCTATTTCCGCACCGTCGAGACGGCCGCTGACCATGAGCTTTACGCCCTTTACGCCGCTCCTCATAGCCCTGCCTATGGCCTGCTTCATGCTGCGGCGGAAGGATGCGCGCTTTTCGAGTTGCGCGGCGACCGATTCCGCAACGAGTTGCGCGTCCGCATCGGGCTTTTTGATCTCCACGATGTTGACGGCAATCTGCCTTGTGGGGGCTATTTTGGAAATCTTTTTCTTCATCACTTCTATCTCAGCGCCCTGTTTGCCGATGATTACGCCGGGACGGGCGGTGTTGATGGTGATGGAGATTCTGTTGGCGGCTCTCTCTATTATAATTTTGGAGATGGCGGAAGAATAGTATTGGTTTTTGATGAATTTTCTTATTTCGTGATCTTCCTTGAGGTTGGCGCCGAAGTTCTTGCTGTCGGCATACCACTGGGTATCCCAAGCCTTGATGACGCCTACGCGCAACCCGTGCGGATTAACTTTCTGTCCCATACTGACCCTCCTACGCTATCGTATCAAGCACAACGGTGATGTGGCTTGTACGCTTCAAAATTCTGTACGCTCTGCCCTTGGAAACGGGTTGCACCCTCTTGAGGGTGGGACCCTGGTCGGCGTAGCACGCCGCGACCTTGAGGGCCGAGGGATCCATGTGCAGATTGTGTTCGGCATTGGCCGCCGCGGAAAGCACAACTTTCTTTATCGGCTCGGCCGCAACCTTGCTTATGTTGGAAAGTATGGCCACGGCTTCGTCCACGCTCTTGTTCCTTATGAGGTCGAGCACGAGGCGGACCTTGTAGGGGCTGATGCGGATGTATCTTGCAACCGCGCGGGGCCTTCTGTCCTTATGTTCCTGTATACGCTGGGTTTTCAGCTTCATATTTTTAGCCATTGGAATTCCTCCTTATTTACCCGCGGTCGTCTTGGCGCCTGCGTGGCCCCTGAACGTCCTCGTGGGCGCAAACTCGCCGAGTTTGCAGCCGACCATGTCTTCGGTGATGTACACGGGAACGTGCTTTCTTCCGTCATGCACGGCTATGGTGTGGCCGACCATCTGAGGGAATATCGTCGAAGATCTCGACCAGGTCTTGAGTACCTTTTTCTCGTTAGCGGCGTTGAGCGCCTCTATCCTCGCGAGCAGCCTTGCTTCTACATAAGGCCCTTTTTTAACACTTCTACTCATAACTTAAAATTACCCTCCGATTCAGTTGACTCTCTTGAGTATAAACTTGTTGGTCGTGTTCTTCTTCTTTCTCGTCTTGTAACCGAGAGCGGGCTTGCCCCAAGGAGTAACAGGACCGGGTCTGCCGACGGGGGATTTGCCCTCGCCGCCGCCGTGCGGGTGGTCGCACGGGTTCATGACCGAACCGCGGACGGTCGGGCGGACGCCCATGTGCCTCTTCTTGCCGGCCTTGCCTATGGACACTATCTCGTGTTCCACGTTGCCGACGAGGCCTATCGTGGCCTTGCACTTGACGGAAATGAGTCTCATCTCGCCGCTGGGCATTCTGACCTGCGCATACTTGCCTTCTTTAGCCATGAGCTGGGCGCTCATACCCGCCGCCCTCGCTATCTGGCCGCCCTTGCCGGGCTGCAGTTCGATGTTGTGTATCATGGTGCCTACGGGAATGGCTTCTATCGGCAGGGCGTTGCCCGCCTTGATGTCGGCGTCGGGACCGCTGAGCAGTTTGTCCCCGACGTTAAGCCCCACGGGAGCGAGGATGTACCTCTTTTCCCCATCGGCGTAAAAGAGGAGAGCGATGTTAGCCGAACGGTTGGGATCGTACTCGATGGTCTTTACCGTTGCGGGTACGCCGTCCTTATTCCTCTTGAAATCGATTATGCGGTACTTGCGTTTGTTTCCGCCGCCGTGATGGCGCACGGTTATCTTGCCCTGCGCGTTGCGGCCCGCTGTGTGCCTCTGGTCCTCGAGGAGCCCTCTGTGAGGTTTGGAAGTCGTTATCTCCTCGAAGGTGCTGACCGTCATGAAACGGCGGGCGGGCGAAGTCGGTTTATATCTCTTGATACCCATGTTCTTAACCTCCTTAGGACAGGGACTCGAAGAAGCCTATCGGCTTGCTGTCTGCCTTGAGTTGTACGATGGCTTTCTTGTAAGACGGGGTGTAACCTTCCGTCCTGCCCATTCTCTTGAGTTTGCCGCGTACGTTTGCCGTGTTCACGCTGGCGACCTGAACGTCAAACAGCTTTTCTACGGCGAGTTTTATCTCGGTCTTGTTGGCCTTTTTATCCACCACGAAGGTGTATTTCTTGACGGACGTGCCCGAATAGCTCTTCTCGGTCAAGAGAGGCCTGATTATGATATCATGTTCTCTCATATTATTCGGCTGCCTCCTCTTCCGCGGAGCCGTAAGTCTCCTGCAGTTTTTCTATCGCTTGCTTGGCAAATACCACTTTGGCGTTTTTAACCACGTCGTAGCAGTTGATCAGCGCAACGGGCATGGTGTCCATCTTCTGGATGTTGGCGGTTGCCCTGCGCAGAAGATCGTCCGTTCCGTCGTACACGATGAGCGTCCTTCCGCTGAGGCCGAGGGCCTTTGCAAACGCCACCATCTCCTTTGTCTTGCCTTCTTTGACGGCAAGGTTGTCGATGACGATTATCTCCTCATCACGGAGTTTCTGGGAGAGCGCGCTGAACAGAGCCACCCTCTTCATCGTAACGTTGAGTTTTTTGGAAAAGTCTCTCGACTTGGGAGCGAACACAACGCCGCCCTTTATCCATTGGGGAGCGCGGGTGGAACCCTGACGGGCGTTGCCCGTGCCTTTCTGTCTCCAGGGCTTTTTGCCGCCCCCGCGCACTTCGCTGCGGGTGAGCGTGCTCTTGGTGCCCTGACGTTCGTTGGCGAGACGGGTTACCACGGCCTGATGGATGAGGTCCTCTTTGAACTCGACGTCAAACAGACCCGCCTGAAGTTCCATGGTCCCCGTTTCCTTACCGTTCATATTATATATCTTAACACTTGGCATTGTCTTTTCTCCTTAAGCCTTTACGCTTTGCGCTACGGTAATCACGCCGCCGCGGGGTCCTGGAACGGCGCCCTTTATGAGCAGCGCGTTTCTCGCCGCGTCCACCTTGACTATCTCAAGGTTCTGGACGGTAACTCTCTCGTGGCCGTACTGGCCGGGCATGTGCTTGTTTTTGAACACCCTTGACGGAGAGCTTATCGAACCCATGGAACCGACTTCTCTGTGGACGGGGCCGACGCCGTGCGTCTCTTTCAGCCTGTGCTGGTTCCATCTCTTGATGACGCCCGTAAAGCCGTGGCCTTTGCTGGTGCCCACAACGTCCACCTTGTCGCCTTCGGCAAATACGGTTACGTCCACCGTCTGGCCTACCGTGTAAGCGCCCACGTCCTCAACGCGGAACTCTTTGAGCACTTTCTGGCAAGGCACGTTGATCTTTTTGAACTGGCCTGCCTGCGGTTTGGACAACTTTTTCTCGTCAACCTCGATAAAACCGAGTTTAACCGCGCTGTAACCGTCCCTCTCGGGGGTCTTGAGCTGCACTACCGGGCAGGGGCCCGCTTCCACCACGGTGACGGGGATTACTTTTCCATCAGGGGAAAAGATCTGCGTCATGCCGAGCTTTCTTCCAATGATTGCTTTATTCATAGATAAAGTTCACCTCCTGTGTTATTTTCAGAGTTTAATCTTGACGTCCACACCTGCGGGAAGGTGTATGGAGTCGAGTATCCTGGCGTTTGTGGAGTAGATGTCGATGAGTCTCTTGTGAGTCCTTATCTCAAACTGCTCTCTGCTGTCCTTGTACTTGTGCGGGCAACGGAGAATGGTAACAATCTCCTTTTCGGTGGGCAGCGGAATGGGGCCGCTTATCTTGGCGCCCGCTTTCTTCATCGTTTCCACTATCCTCTCCGTGGCCTGGTCAACCATTCTGTGGTCGTACGCGGCGAGCTTGATTCTGATTTTCTGTCCTGACATTTTTCATTCTCCTTTTTCAGCTAACTTTTATCAACTATGCCGTGTGTGTCGGGCTATGGCAATAAAAAAATCATCCGCACTGTGTTATTTGCTGCGAATGACATAATACTACTTTTGCCCGTAGTTAGTCGCAAGGGTCGCACCCTCACAATAGTCCATGAGAGTTATCTTCCCCATAGGAGCGTCGGGCAAGGTTCCGGGGCCTCTTCCGACTGGGGTTTAAGTAACCTCCCATTTCAACCCAATATAAACACAGCCTTTGAAGTATAACATAATCGGATAACGGTGTCAAACGTTTTTACGCCGATTATTAAAAATTTTTTAATTTTCTTTTATCGGGGACGTAACGCACGCCTTTCGGGTTGAAATGTCGGTGTTGCGTTTGTTGTTCTCTGCCGCGGTTGAATGCGGAGTATTGCTCTGTGCGGGTTGTCGGTTGTTGCGGTGCTGCGGTGGTGTTGGTTGTTGCGGTGCGGAATGCAACGTGGCGGATTGTTGCTTGTTGTGGCTGAATGCGGCGGTGCCGATATGTGGCCGGCGTATTATATAAGGTATAGGAGCGTGGCGTATATATTATATAAGGATATACTCCGGCCCCTCCCGAGGACGGATTCCTCTCCCCTTGCCCCTCACGAAGAGGGGCCTATTTATTTCCATGACCCCTCCCAAGGCGGTGCGTTATTTATTTCCCCTTGGCCCCTCCCGAGGAGGGGCTGGCGAACGGAGTGAGACTGAGGTGGGCAATGCGGGCAAATGCGCGTGGAGACACAATTTTCATTTAATACACGTTGCCCACCCCCTGAATCCCCTCCTC